>CAJUFB010000169.1 GCA_910585805.1 uncultured Acetatifactor sp. | reverse complement strand
CGGCCCGCTACGGCGGGATGCTGCGCACGGAATGCAGGGACGGCATGTTCTGCGCATCCGTGCTGCTGAAGCTGTAAGGGGAATGCGTTCTCTTCATCACTGTCTCCTCCTTTCCGGCGGGACATCCTCCCCACCGGAATTATGCCGCATGTCCCTGCGCGGAACCAACGCCCTTTCCCGCGCGGCTTTTCCTCATGCCCTATACAGAATCCCCACTCGGCAGACATCCTCTCCGGCTCCGCTGTCCGGGCAGGCATCCTTTCCTGTTCCGCCGGCCGGGCATCACAGGCTATCCTCCCGCATAATCTGCTCCGCCAGCTTCCTGGCCCCCGCATAGTAATAATCGAATACCGCATCCACATATACTGCGTCTTCGCTGTATGAGCTGTGCTCCATTACGCCGCTGCACAGAACGTCCTTCCTCACGGAAGCGCATCCGCTCATGCTCTGCTTCCTGTCACTGAGCAGACTTTGCAGAAAGTCGCTGACAATCTCCTTGTTTTCTGTCCTATCATTTACCCCTACCAGGAACAGACATTCCACAAATCCGCCGCTGCCGCTGTCTACAGGATATCCCACACAATGGTATCCTTCACCCAGTTCAGCCATCATCATGCTGAAGCTCGCCAAATCCCCAAAACATGGATGTATCATCTCTTCTTCCCCGCTCACACTGCCGGGCTCCATGCCATATTTTTTACAGAACTCCAGCAGTTCCACAAACTCTTCCGTATCAAAATAGCACTTTCCTGCCTTCTCGTCTACCAGGGACGATTTCCCGGCGCCAATGCTCATATTAGCCAATAAGCTTAACAGTTTTTCGGAAGAATACCCGTCCATAACACTCTTGGGCCCGTCTCCTGAGGCCGCCCCTGTAGATGAGTGTATTCTTGAGCCACACTTTTAGCCTGTTCTCTCGGTCCAGGGTATCCTTGTTGTCATGGGCAGGATCCCCATTCTCCCTGCCAAGCGACAGCTTCAGCTGGCGGACCTGTTCGCTCAGGTATTCGTAATAGCATAATGCAACGAACTGGACGAACATCCTCCCCATAAGGCTTTCGCTTGACCATACCCTGGTCCGGGTGTAGTGGTCAAGCTTTTTTGAAGTGCTATAATTCGGCTATCATATAACGGATCGCTTTTTGTGAAAGAAGGGCTCGGCTATCTTTTGACCTTTGAGCATTTGATTGACACAAATCCTGAAAGCGGACTTGTTTTTCGTCCCCTCACGCCGAAGCTTGAAACAAAGATATATTTAATTTGGAAAAAATACCAAATCTTTACCCCCATTGCCGAACGACTGCTTGAAAAATTGAAATCTGAATTGTTAGAATAGAAATTGTATTTATCTGAGCGAAAATCCGGCAGGCTACTTCTTCGAATATGTAAAATTCCCTATGGAATTATCTATACTCCCGTGCATAAGGATGCTGACCCGGTCCGTTATTTCTTTATAGTCCGCTTTCATTCCCTCCGCAATCCAGTCCAGCATCACGCCTACAAATCCGTATTTATAAAATTCTGCAATGAAAGCTTTGTCTGCTTCCTTCATATTGGTGCCTGCGGATTTTTCTTCCACCACATCCGCAATCAGCCGGTAGGTCAGCTTGTACAGATAGCTTTCAATCTTCTCTCTGCCGACAGAGCGGTAGACGTTCAGGATAAAGGGCTTGTTCTCCAGAACCGCCTCGAAGACCTGGAACAGCCCTTCCTGCCAGGTGTCGCAGGTTCTCTTGTCCTGCAGGGCGCGCCGCCCGTCCTCCACACATACCCATTCCACCAGATCGTAGATATCCTTGAAATGGTAATAGAAAGACATTCGGCTGATGCCGCAGTCTGTGGTCAGATCGTTGATGGTAATTTTATCCAGAGGCTTCTGCCGCAGCAATTTCTTCAGGGAGGCTTCCAGAGCCGGTTTGGTCGTATTAGGCATGTTTCAGATCGATTCCTTTCCGGGGTTATGAATGGGGGGGACAGCGTAGTAACAGTTCAGACAGGACACAGAACCGCTGCGATATATGCAGCGGATATTGATTGCTGACCACAGAAGTATCCGGATAAACCTTCAACCTGCGCATCACCTGTCTCCCGTCTGTAATTTATTCTATCATGAAACGCCGGAAAAGTCATTCCCTGTATTTTTAAATTTTTACTTTGGGGGCGGCTGCGGCTTGTAACAGCCGCAGCCGGAACAGCCCTTGTCCGCCGCGCCGCCGGGCGGACCCCTCTCCCGCTGCCTGCTTTTCTGCGAGTCAACAGAATTGGCCATGCCTGCTTTCACCGGACTTTCCAGGAGAATTTCTCCTATCCCACAAACGGAAGCGGATTGGGTTCTTTCCATTGCAAAGCATATTGCAGAACCTGCGGACGGCCTCGAAAACGGAGTAATCTCCCTGCCAGGGCAATCGAAACACAGCGCTCTTCGTAAAACAGTCCGCTCCTGACAAATTCACGTCTGCAGTATGTCTCATGGCACAACAGAATAAAGTCCTGGGAATTGCCGGAAAATAACCGTGCACATATCGCAATTAGTCCTTCTCATACCCGTTTCGCTTATAAAGCACCAAAAACACCAGAACGCTGATCAGCAGCTCCCCGAACAGCACCGCGATGTCCAGAGGCGACATCACATATGTCTCCCCTGCCGCCAGGCATTCCGTCATCCCCGTCATG
>CAJUFB010000168.1 GCA_910585805.1 uncultured Acetatifactor sp. | reverse complement strand
TCTGCGACAATCAACCAGGGTAACTGCAAGTCATAGAAAATGGGGCGCAACACCATATTCCATTTCCGGTGCAAAGATAAACGCAGTATCTGCAGTACTGTGTCACGGTGCCACCTCCATATCTCCCAGCGTCATCTGCACATGGTGCTCGTAATTCATCCATACCACTTCCTGCCGCGGCTTTCCCTTCTCCGCACAACTGGTAAAATACCCTTTCTGCCATCCCTGCAGGTACTCGTTATACATTTCCGATTCATACCCGGATATCATGATCTTCGCCCGACTCTGTAGGATGGCCTGCAGCAGTTCCCTGTGGTCTGCATCCGTCATCTCATGCCGGTATTGCTTTCCCTGGCGGGTATCCAGCAAATACGGCGGGTCTATGTACATAAAAACATTGGGGTAATTGAATCTCCCTGTCACTTCCAGAGCCGGACGGCACTCTATCTGGACTTTCCGCAGGCGCTCCGCAACCTCAATGATCCAGTCCGGGAGACGGTACCAGTTCCAGAGGGCATACATGCTTTCCCGCCCCTGCACATCGTTCCTCCACCCGACTTTATATCCATTTGTCCGGAACCCGTGCCCCTGCCAGCACCTGACCAGGAATCCCGCCGCCCTCTGGTACCGGTCTGCATATGAGTTATCCGTCTCAAACTGCATATCATATACCTCTCTGGAAAATGGTGTGGTCATCACCAGCCTGGCAAGTCTTTCGCTGTCCTGCTGAATACACCGGAAGAGATTAACTACCTCCCCGTCCAAATCATTGACTGTTTCGATCGCGGAGGGTGCCTTGTTAAACAGCACTGCCCCGCTACCGAAATACGGCTCAACGTAGCTGTGGTGGGGCGGTATCAGCTCCACCAGCTACCACGCTATGTTCCATTTGCTGCCTGGATAGTTCAATACTTTGTTCATTTCTTTCAGAGCCTGCTATAGCGTTGCCCCGGCCGGAGGCTGGCTCCTTTCTCTTACTTATTTCTCTATAAAATCAAACAGTTCCATCTGTCCATCAACGTTCGCTTTCTTTTTCTTCTCTTCTGCCATCCTGGCCTCCTTGTAGGCATTATATTTTTTGCGGTACTCATAGCTTTTCCCAAATATATTCCATGCTGTTTTCACGACATTCGGCTCGTATGGCCGTATCAGTTCCAGATCATCAACTGCCTTATACGAAATTGGGCATCCGCAGCATCCTGTCCTTGTAAGGCCATAGACTTCATATGCATCGGAATATCTGATTCCAAACTGTTCCCTGTACCAGGCCTTATCCCTGTCCGTTACATAGTAAAGCGGCCTGAATCTGTATTGTCCGTCGCCTGTTTCGGTAAAGCATAGTGCAGTATTATCTTTCCGGGGAACCGACCTCATGCCGCCCTCATCCCGGCGCTCTCCCGTGATAATCATTTCGTAATCTTTCTGCGCATTATGCGCCACCTGTTTCTTGCAGTAATCACAGCACTGGGCGCTGATCTGGAAGTCCGGCGGATGCTCGCCGATAAAATCACGCATATATTTTGACGAGTTAATCACCAACTGGATATCCGGGCGCGGCTCCCCTGCGGAATTACAGCAGCAGAGGAAATTGATTATACTCTCACATTTGGGGAATCTCTTGCTCAGCTCCTGCCTTTTTGCTGCCTTATCCTGTGCCTGCGCATATTCATCAGCTATTGACAGGGGTATTTTCTTTTTCTGCCATCCTTCAAGTCCCGCAGACATTATCTTTGACACAAATGGTACACCATGTTCCCTTACCGCCTGCACGATGCCAACCTTCGGCCTGACTTCCTTAATCTCCACACCATACCGCTCCGCAGTGGCCTTTACATGGTCTTTGGTAGCTTTCATTTCCAGTCCAGTATTGAAAAACACATACTTGACTGGCGGAAGTGACGGTGCAATCTTCCGTGCCGTTTCGATCAGGTCAATCATGATGTCACTGTCTGCTCCCCCGGAATAGGAGCAGATAACTTTTGGGTGCTGTCTGAGATGCGTCATTATGATGCCTGTTATCGCCTGGAATTTTTCCGGCGCGTCAAAATCCGCATAATCCGGCCTGTCTGTATATACCCTGCTTCTGTATTGCTCACTCATTTAATTTTTCATCAAGGAACCCGGCGCGCCTTATTCCCGGGAAGGTCCCGGCTCCTTTCTGAAATTTATTCCACCTTAAAAAATCTCTCCATGATCTGCTGCTTGTAACCCTCGCCCACTGGCATCATATGAACTTCCTGAAGGTTAAGCCACTTGTCCAATGCTATATCTTCAATCTTTTTAAAACCCTGTTGCGGTGCTTCCTGCGCCGCAACTATCTCTTTCACCTTTTTCATTGCTTCAGTCGCCAGATATTCCAGCTGTATAGCCATATTTTCCATTACTGCACAGCTAGCATTAATTTCTAATGTCAGTTCCCCTATTCCCCCATCCTTCCCTTCATAAAATATTTTTCGCTGTGTCTTAAATACTTCGCTTTCTGAAATAATCTTCACCCTCTTCCCTCCTTCTTTCTGTTTTTGCTCTCTCTTGCCGTCCCCTCCCCTTTCCCCTATACTGTATGTACAGGCTCCCGCCAGAGCCGAGTACATACAGGAAGGAGGGGTAATACATGGATGACTTAACTAAAGACCAGCAGTTCTTGCTTGTATCCTTATATAGGGAATATCTAAATCGGCAACCGGCACTTGACCCCAGCTCTGCAAACTATTTTGTCGATTCTGATTCCTTGATACCCTTGCTTGGTCTCGGTTTTTCGCCGGAATATGTCGGAGATATGTGCCTTGCATTACTGAATAAAGGCTTTATTTGCGGCGGTGCAAGCGAGGGTTCCGTCGATGAATTCTTTATTTCCGATAAGACAATCATCTACATGGAAAACAGATTCAAAAACAGCGCAAAATCCGTCATCGACTTTCTTGCAAAATTCAAACCATTTTAATTCTCTGGCTGCGCCCTGTCATCGGGCGCAGCTTCTTGTTCCCAGTAGCCTGAAGCTTTCACTTGCGGAATCCTTTTACTAAAATTTTTCCACCTGTGCGGTTGGGATATGAAAAATAACATTATTCGTGACGG
>CAJUFB010000167.1 GCA_910585805.1 uncultured Acetatifactor sp. | reverse complement strand
CGCTCCTTTCACCAGCTCCTGATCCAGATTCTTAAGGATTGTCACCATATCAGTATGGGTCACTTCTTTCACCTTATCCAAAATCTTTTTATTGCGCTGTTCGGGTTCCACTCTCTCAGGGGGATATCCACCGCCACCGGGAGCGCAGAACAGCTTTTCAAAAGTATACTGGAGGTTCAGCTCGCCGCCCCACCCGAAATTCTCCGCGAACGGAAGGGCAACGCAATTGCCGTCGTTAACCTGAGAAAAAAGATAGGCGTCCAGAGGCGACTCGATATGTCCGCACAGCACCTTCGGGAAGGAATTGCACGCCAGCATGGCGCCTTCTCCGGTACCGCAGCCCGTAACACAAAAATCCGCCGCGCCTGAATTCAGCAGTACCGCCGCAAGTATGCCGTTCTGCACATAAGTCAGGGAATTGGGATCTTCCGCACCGCACATGCCATAATTATACACTTCATGCCCCATGGGTTCAACTACATTTTTCAAAGTCGTACAGATCAGCTCGTTTTTGGCGGCCTGACTGT
This sequence comes from uncultured Acetatifactor sp., assembly GCA_910585805.1. Taxonomy (GTDB): domain Bacteria; phylum Bacillota; class Clostridia; order Lachnospirales; family Lachnospiraceae; genus Acetatifactor. The sequence goes on along the minus strand of CAJUFB010000167.1, from coordinate 2,598 downwards.
TTTCGTTAATCAATGCTATTTTCATGATTCCACCTGTCTCCGATTTCTTATTTTTTTCATAACACAGATAAATGCCGCAATACTTCACTTCCGGCGGCATTTGCCACATCGTATAAGCTGACAGCCGTCCCTCCTTGCAGATATGGCATCCGACCGTCAGCTTATTTGATTTCACACCGAAACTTATTCAGGCTGCTTTCCGATGTAAGCCAGGATGCCGCCGTCCACATACAGGATATGTCCGTTCACCGCATTGGAAGCTTCGGAAGCCAGGAACACTGCGGGCCCTGTCAGTTCTTCCGGCTTCAGCCACCTGTTGGCAGGAGTCTTGGCGCAGATGAACTGGTCGAAAGGATGCCTGCTGCCGTCGGGCTGAACCTCACGCAGAGGAGCCGTCTGAGGCGTCTCAATGTAGCCGGGCCCAAGGCCGTTGCACTGGATATTGTACTGGCCGTACTCGGAACAGATATTCCTGGTCAGCATCTTAAGGCCGCCCTTTGCGGAAGCATATGCGGACACGGTCTCACGGCCAAGCTCGGACATCATGGAGCAGATGTTGATAATCTTACCATGGCCCTTCTTAATCATGGAAGGGATAACGGCTTTGGATACGATGAAGGGACCGTTCAGGTCGATGTCGATTACCTGGCGGAACTGGGCCGCGGTCATCTCGGTCATGGGGATTCTCTTGATGATGCCGGCGTTGTTTACCAGAATATCGATGACGCCCACTTCCTTCTCAATCTGTGCAACCATGGCGTTTACGGCGTCTTCGTTGGTCACGTCGCATACATAGCCGTGCGCCTGAATGCCCTTCTCCTCATAAGCTGCCAGGCCCTTGTCCACCAGCTCCTGATTGATATCATTGAAGCAGATGGTTGCGCCGCATTCCGCATATGCGGAAGCAATGGCGAAGCCGATTCCGTAAGATGCGCCTGTCACCAGCGCTACCTTTCCCTGCAGTGAAAAATTAGTAAATTCTGACATGTCTGTTTCTCCTCCTTCTGTTGAATTCCTCTGACCGTCCTGCCTTTCCTTTGCCGGACGTTTCATATGCACAATCCCGTCAAAATTATCCTCTGTTATACTCACGAGCGACGAAATTTGCCACAATGTCCCCGGCATCTTTCGCTCGTGAGTCGGGACGCCTGACAAGTTTCAATGATCGTCAGTATGTCTTCTCAAAATGTATCATAACGGTAACTCCGTCACATCAGATCCTTCATGGCAATGCCGTCCATATCGTCGAAATCCTGATTCTCCCCCACCATGCCCCAGATAAAGGTATAAGCCCTGGAGCCGCAGCCCGAGTGGATGGACCAGCTGGGAGAAATCACGGCTTCCTCATTTCTCATAACGATATGGCGTGTCTCCTGGGGTTCGCCCATGTAATGCATGACAAAAGCATCCTCCGGCATCTCAAAATACAGATACACCTCCATGCGTCTGTCATGGGTGTGGCAGGGCATGGTATTCCATACGCTTCCGGGCTCCAGTTTGGTCATGCCCATCTCCAGCTGGCAGCTCTCTACCTGGCCGGGAAGGATGTATTTGCAGATAACACGGTGGTTTGCGTCCTCCAGGCATCCAAGCTCCACCTTGTTCTCATCCTTCACAATGATCACACCCTCTTCCGGTGTTCCTTCCGGCTTAATCAGCACGGTAGGACAGGTTCTGTGGGCAGGCGCGGAATTCAGATAAAACTTTGCAGGCTGAGAAGCATCCTCGCTGGCAAAGACAATCTCCTTCGAACCCATGCCGATATACATAGCCTCCTTGAAGCCTACTTTGTATACCTTGCCGTCCACAGTGATGGTTCCCGCGTCTCCGATATTGATGACGCCCAGCTCTCTTCTCTGGCAGAAATACTCCGCCCGAAGCTCATCGCCCGCCGTCAGGGCAATCGGCTCTACGGGCACCGCCGCACCCGTAATGATTCTGTCGATGTGGCTGTACACCAGTTTAATCTCGCCCGGCACGAAGAGATTCTGAATCAGAAACTCCTCTCTCAGCCGCTCCGTGGTATAGTGCTTCACATCTCTGGGGGATACTGCTGTTCTAAGCTCCACGTTGATACCTCTCTTTCTGTCTGGATTTATTTGCGTTTATACTCGCGAGCGCATTCTTTTGCCGCTCTTTTGCTCTGCATCGCGGAAGCGCTCACCCGTTATACATTTACGTTTAATGCTTCCGAACGCAAGATAAACTTACTCTAAGAGAAACAGGAAAATTTCTCCAAGTCATTCACTTCAAACCGTTAAAACTAATCGCAATGACCATTCATTCTTTGCATATATAGGCCACTTCTTTTGTAAGCGCTTACATTTTACCATAAACTAGATAGCTTTTCCATAAATTTTCTCTTAAATTTTATTTGTGATTATAGTATACCCGAAAAAAATCTCAAAGTCTATTCAAATATGTCTCAAAACCTTGCAAATTTTGAACTTTTGCTGTATGATCAGATTCAGGCAGCAATATTGGATTCAAATGACTTGTCCGGATAAGCCGAAGTAAACATATGATCACTTATAACGAAAGGGGCCGGATTTTTAACACTTGTAAATAGAATAATATGGCAGAAACCGCATAACTGCG
>CAJUFB010000166.1 GCA_910585805.1 uncultured Acetatifactor sp. | reverse complement strand
ATGGAACATATGAGCCTGCAGGAAGAGCGCCGGAAAACAGAAGAGCAGCGCCGGAAAACAGAAGAGCAGCGCCGGAAAACAGAAGAGCAGCGCCGGAGAGCAGAAGAGGAGCGTCGGAGAGCAGAAGGGGAACGTCGGAGAGCAGATGAGGAGTGTCGGAGAGCAGAAGAGGCTGAGGAGAAGCTGAGAAGTGCCGAGGAAACCATAAGGCAGTTAATGACAAAGACACAACAATAGCATTTCATGCCACGGTACATGTGGCAATCCTTATATTGCAAAATTTTTTCCTATCGTTTATACTGATACAGGAATCATGAAATAATAGGGTGACAGGCATCTGGTTCTGAAGAACGCGGAACGGCCTGCACAGGGAGAATGCAGAATGAATCGAGACAGACTGAAAGATAAGAAGCGTATTGTAGTTAAGATAGGAAGCTCGTCCCTGGCCCATGAGGAAACCGGAGAGATGAATTTGATCAAGCTGGAAAAACTGGTGCGGGAACTTTGTGATTACCGCAACAGAGGGATTGATGTGGTGCTGGTCAGTTCAGGAGCCATCTCAGTGGGCAGCAGAACATTGGGACTTGCAGGACGGCCGACGGAGATTTCTTTAAAGCAGGCTTGTGCATCGGTTGGACAGGCCAAACTGATGGTAATGTATCAGAAGCTGTTCGCGGAATACAATCAAGTGGCATCTCAGATACTGATGACCAAGAATACCATGCTGTATCCCATAAACCGGACAAATGCGGAAAATACCTTTGAAAAGCTGTTGGAGCTGGGGGTGATTCCCATTGTGAATGAGAATGATACAATATCCACTTACGAACTGGAGAAGCTGCAGCAGTTCGGTGATAATGATACACTTTCAGCTATTGTGGCAGCAATGATTCATGCAGATCTGTTGATCCTTTTATCGGATATTGACGGACTTTTTACCGATGACCCTCATAAGAATCCGGATGCGCGTTTTATTGATACTGTGGAAGCTCTGACAGAGGAAATGGTGCGGCTTGGAAAGGGGGCTGTTAGCGATGTGGGAACAGGCGGGATGGCGACTAAGCTTGCCAGTGCCCGGATTGCTACTGCTTCAGGGGCGGATATGGTCATTGCGAACGGAGCAGATGTGGGAGTCCTGCATGAATTGCTGGAAGGCGCTCAGAAGGGAACACTATTTCTTGCAAATCCGGATTCAAATTTTGACCTGAGTATGTTTCTGGAGAGATAGGTTATTTTTGCATCGTATGAAAACTATGGAAAAATATGCGTCTGAGTATATTGAAAGAGTATGTTTTGCGGGGCAGATGAATGACTCACAGCAGGGGGATTGGAGGAAAGACATTCCATGGAATATTTGGAGCAGATTGGGATACAGGCGAAGGAAGCGGAGGCTGTGCTTCGTACACTGGGCAGCCGGGACAAGGACCAGGCGTTGAGGAAAGCCGCGGAATATCTGGTGGCAGCAAAAGCAGAGCTTTTGAAAGCAAATGAAAGGGATGTGGCAATCGCCCGTGAAAAAGGGATGGCTCAGGGGCTTCTGGACCGTCTGGCATTGAACGGGGACAGGATTCGGGGGATGGCGGAAGGGCTTTTACAGGTAGCCTCTGCTGACGACCCTGTGGGAGAGGTCCTTTCTATGAAGAAACGTCCGAATGGACTGATGATAGGGCAGAAACGGGTTCCGCTGGGGGTGGTGGGGATTATTTATGAGGCCCGGCCAAATGTGACGGCGGATGCCTTTGGACTATGTTTTAAGGCCGGAAATGCGGTGATCCTGAAAGGTGGAAGTGATGCCCTTCATTCGAACGAGGCCATTGTGACCGTACTGCAGGATGCATTGTCTGACTGCGGTTTGCCGGAGACCGCCGTGCAGCTGATCGCCAGCCAGGACAGAGAGCTGACCACACGTTTCATGAAGATGAATGAATATGTGGATGTGTTGATTCCCAGGGGCGGAGCAGGGCTGATCCGCAAGGTGGTGCAGGAGAGTACAGTGCCGGTGATAGAGACCGGTACGGGCAACTGCCATATTTATGTGGATGCTTCCGCGGATCTGGATATGGCTGTGGAAATCCTGTTCAATGCAAAGACGCAGCGCATCGGAGTCTGCAACGCATGTGAATCCCTGGTGGTACATGAGGCGGTTGCAGGTGCGTTTCTTCCGATGGCAGCAAGGCGGTTGTCGGAGAAAAATGTGGAACTTCGGGGGGATGAGAAAGCAATAGAGGCGGAAGCGTCCATTCTTCCCGCAGGGGAGGAAGACTGGGGCAGGGAATACCTGGATTATATTTTGTCTGTGAAAACAGTACGAAATATCGATGAGGCAATTGCTCATATCAATCGTTATAATACGGGCCATTCTGAAGCGATTATCACCAGGGATTATGTCAATGCACAGCGTTTTCTGGATGAAATCGATGCGGCGGCGGTTTATGTCAATGCATCCACACGTTTTACAGATGGCGGAGAATTCGGGTTCGGCGCGGAGATTGGTATAAGTACCCAGAAGCTGCATGCCAGGGGACCTATGGGATTGAAAGAACTTACCACCATGAAATACATTATTTATGGGAATGGGCAGGTTCGCCCTGGTTAACATACTATTGGAGATATTTACAATTAGTTCACAATATACAGTAATAAGAAACGGAGATGCGTAAAATGTATGATTTAATCATTATTGGTTCCGGTCCGGCAGGGCTTTCAGCTGCTGTATATGGAAAGCGGGCCGGTCTGAATCTGTTGGTTATGGAGAAAAATCCTATGAGCGGCGGTCAGGTGCTGAATACTTATGAGGTGGACAACTACCTGGGGATGCCGGGAACGGACGGCTTTGATATGGGCATGAAGTTCAGGGAGCATGCGGATAAGATGGGAGTGGAGTTCAGAGAGTCCGTTGCCATATCCATTGAGGATAAGCAGGATTTCAAACTGGTGCATACCAGGGAAGGAGATCTGGAGGCAAAAGCGATTATTTTGGCCACCGGAGCTGTTCATGCCGCTCTGGAGGTAGAAGGAGAGGAAAAGTTCTCAGGGAAAGGCGTGTCTTACTGTGCTACCTGTGACGGTGCCTTTTTCCGTGGGAAGACGGTGGCTGTAGTGGGCGGCGGAGATGTGGCTTTGGAGGATGCCATTTACCTGTCCCGCATCTGTGAGAAGGTTTACCTGATTCACAGACGCGATGAACTGAGAGGCGCTTATATCCTGCAGGAGGAGCTGAAGGCACTGTCAAATGTGGAATTTCTCTACAGTCATGTAGTGGAGGAGATCACAGGAGAGGATGCAGTGAGCGGACTTCGGGTCAGGAATCTGAAGACTGGGGAGAGCTGCAGGCTGCAGATAGATGGTGTATTCGTGGCTGTGGGAATTCGCCCCGGAACGGAACTGGTACGAGATTTGGTGGACTGTGATGAGGGCGGATATGTGTTGGCCGGAGAGGACTGTGTCACCAGCGTGCCCGGTATCTTTGCAGCCGGGGATGTGCGGAAGAAGCCGCTTCGTCAGATCGCCACTGCGGTGGCAGACGGAGCCAATGCAGCGGTTTCTGTGGAAAATTATCTGTAACAGCCCGGCATTTTGAGCATTTTATACTACGCATCGATTGAATTTGCAGTACAACCCGACTGCAGACCGCCATACAGGTACTTTTTCTGAGGCATCACTGTAAATCCTGGCGGCCTGCAGTACAACCCGACTGCAGACCGCCAGCCAGGTACTTTCCCTGA
>CAJUFB010000165.1 GCA_910585805.1 uncultured Acetatifactor sp. | reverse complement strand
ATTTTCCCGTAAAATGGGAGGTTTTTTTGCGAAAAATTTTTAATCGTCAAAGCTGCCCGGTGGAGGTCTTAATATATTCCGCGCCGGCCCTGGTGACGATCTCACACATTCTTATTTTCTCTTCCTCTGTCAGAAGGCAGGTTTCAATGATGACCTTCAAAATCCTTCCGCCGCAGGCTTCATGGACCTGGCAGATTTCATCCTCCACATCCTGGTATCTTTTATCTTTGAGAGCTCCGATATTGATCACCATATCGATTTCCCGGGCACCGTTGGAAACGGCATCCTTTGCCTCGAATACCTTTACTGCCGTGGTGCTGTATCCATTTGGAAAACCGATCACAGTGCAGATCGGCAGCCGTCCTTCCACGTATTCCGCCGCCTGCTTCACATAGGCCGCCGGGATACAGGCGGAAGCCGTCCCGTATTTCATCCCCTCGTCAAGGACCCCGCGTATCTCCTCCCATGTGGCTGTCTGCGCCAGCAGCGTATGATCCACAACCTTCAGAACATCCTTTCTTTCCATAAATTCATCCTTTCTGCCATCAGTTCTTTTACCGCCATTTTTTACACATACTTCCGATAAGATATCTTACCACAATTTTCCTTTCAATAAAAGCCCTTATTTGTCAGTGATTTCCTCCGGCGCTGCGTCAAAAAAATCCTGAATTTCGTTCACCGAAACAACTATTTTTACTGGCAGTCAATGCGGCGGCCTCCTTCGACTGCGACGCCTCCCGGGCGGAAGACTGCCTGGTTCGGGCAGGCCTCGGCGACATAGTTGTCTTCGACAAGGAACGGCTGGTACAGCGGGGAAGCCATGGCGCACTGGCGGCAAAGCCGGGCAAGTACCGCCAGCCGTGGAATGCGCATGTCCAATATCATACCTGAATTTACGCTTCCACGATCTTGAGCAGAATGTCAGACTGCACATAAAGCTTGACGCAGCCCCCGATTAAATGTAATATAAAAGAAAGACAAATGACAATCCTGCATCCGGCCCCGCCGGTATGCATAAAAAAATAAGGAGAAAATGTATGGAACGGTATTATCAGAAAGAGATCGAGACCGCGGACCGGGAACAGATCCTTGCATGGCAGAACGAGCGTCTGGTCAGACAGGTGCGCCATGTATGGGACAATGTGCCCTATTATCGTGCAAAAATGGAAGCGAAAGGAGTGACTCCCGAAGACATCCGAAGCGTGGAAGATTTGCACAGGCTGCCCTTCCTCACGAAGGACGACCTGCGGGAGGCTTATCCCTACGGCCTGTTGGCTAAGCCTCTGAAGGACTGCGTCCGCATTCAGTCCACATCGGGTACCACCGGCCGCAGAGTAGTTGCCTTTTATACCCAGCATGACGTTGACCTGTGGGAAGACTGCTGCGCCCGCGCCATTGTGGCAGCCGGCGGCACCAATGAGGATGTATGTCATGTCTGCTATGGTTATGGTCTCTTTACCGGCGGACCGGGTCTCAACGGCGGCAGCCACAAAGCAGGCTGTCTGACCCTTCCCATGTCGTCGGGCAACACAGAGCGCCAGCTGCAATTTATGGTGGATCTGGAAGCTACCATTCTCTGCTGCACGCCTTCCTACGCCGCCTATCTGGCCGAAAGCATCCATGAGCGCGGACTGAGGGACAAGATCAAGCTGAAGGCCGGTATCTTCGGCGCTGAGGCCTGGAGCGAGGAAATGCGTCAGGATATCCAGAACAAACTGGGCATCAAGGCGTATGATATATACGGGCTTACAGAGACCAGCGGCCCCGGTGTTTCCTTCGAGTGCAGCGAGCAGACAGGCATGCACATCAACGAGGATCACTTTATTGCGGAAATCATCGATCCGGACACAGGCGAGGTTCTTCCCGAAGGGAGCAAAGGCGAGCTGGTATTCACTGCCATTACCAAGGAAGCGTTTCCCCTTCTGCGCTATCGCACCAGAGATATCTGTATCCTCAGCAGAAAGAAATGCTCCTGCGGCCGCACACATGTAAAAATGAGCAAGCCTATGGGCAGAAGCGACGACATGCTCATAGTCAAGGGTGTTAACGTTTTCCCGTCCCAGATCGAGACAGTGCTTCTGGAGCAGGGATATCCCGCGAATTATCAGATTGTGGTAGACCGCGTCAACAATTCCGATACACTGGAAGTAATGGTGGAGATGTCGCCTGAGAACTTCTCCGATAATCTGGGTGATATCACAAAGATGGAGAAAGAGCTCGTCGCTTCTCTCAAGGCCATGCTGGGCATCTACGCCAGGGTGCGCCTGGTGGCTCCCAAGTCCATCGCAAGAAGCGAAGGTAAGGCGGTACGTATCATTGACAAACGTAAAATATAGCAGAAGGAGGACAAAAATATGACTATACCTCAGATTTCAGTATTTCTGGAAAACAAGGCGGGACAGCTTGCAGACATCACATGCATTCTTTCGGAGAACCATGTGAATATGCGTGCAATCAGCATTGCGGAGACATCGGATTACGGCATCCTGCGGCTTATCGTGGACGATGCTTCCAGGGCCTCCTCCATTCTTTTAGAGCAGGGGTTCATCCTGACAATGACGCCCGTTGTAGGGGTTGCGGTTTCGGACACCCCCGGAGGCCTGAGCAAAGTGCTCAGTATCATTTCCAGGGCGGAAATCGATGTGGAATATATGTACTCCGTATTCGGACAGAAGGACGGACAGGCCTGTATGATCTTCCGTGTTGCGGATGTGGACAGGCTGACTGCGCTTCTTGACGAGAACGGCATCGGCACTATCACAGGAGAGACGCTGGGCATCCACTGAAAAATATACTCCCCAAAGAAACAATATATAAAAACAGGCAGTTCCCCCTCTCTAAAGCAGGAAACTGCCTGTCGGTTACTTTTATTTGAATTTACGACAGCAATTTTCTTCTGCCATCAGCTGCTCATCAGTCGCAGCCGCAGTCTTCACATTTGTCAAAGGCCGGGTTGAACGCATAGAAATTCCTGCTGTCCAGTCTGTCCTGAATAATACGCAGGGCTTCACCGAACCTCTGGAAGTGCACCACCTCGCGCATACGAAGGAACTTAATCGGCTCGCACACATCCGGCTCCTTTATCAGACGCAGGAGATTATCATAGGTGGTGCGTGCCTTCTGCTCTGCGGCCATATCCTCCATCAAATCCGTAATCGGATCCCCTGTCACCTGGAACTGCGCCGCGGTAAACGGGAAGCCTGAAGCTGCCTGAGGCCACACCCCTACCGTGTGATCCACATAATAATTGGCAAATCCGCTCTTCTCAATCTCTTCCATGGACAGATTTCTGGTCAGCTGATGCACAATCGTAGCCACCATCTCCAGATGGGCCAGTTCTTCCGTTCCCACATTGTGCTCAGAAATGTTCCGAATCAGGCCCTATGCGGACAAGCCCGGTGCCTTCGGCTTATCTGTACATAGCTTTATCATCTCTGCGGACATCTCTATCCCATGGAGATCCTGCAGCTGGTCATGGATGTCCCTGGTGCTCATCCCCCTGCCGTAGAGTGAGATGACCTTTTCCTCGATTCCGGAGACGTCCCTCTGGTACTTGGGGACAATCTTCAGCTCGAACTCGCTGTTCCTGTCCCGTGGGACATCAATCCGAAACTCCCCGTACCGGCTCTTGAGCTTTCTGGAGGAATGGCCGTTGCGCTTGCCGGCAGTCCAAAAAGCCTGCTGATAAGCGAAGAAAATCAAAAAAACTAATCAAAAACTAACCAAGCCTTAGTATAATCAGATTGGAGGTTTCAGATATGGCAAAGACAATACTGATTATC
>CAJUFB010000164.1 GCA_910585805.1 uncultured Acetatifactor sp. | reverse complement strand
TACTTCCCAGACGTTCCGGCTGACTGCCGAATATATCAACGGATTCTCTGATGCGATCTGTGATATATTTTTTCTTGCGGTTTTTTCTATGTGTTCGGGCAACAGTTCCCGTTCCGAAAAAATAAGGTGGATATGGTAATTCGTTTTTCGTTTGTTATGGTGCAGTGCCGAGACGCACTCTACTCCATACTTTTCCTTAAAGCGGTCTGTAAAAAGCTGCAACAGTTTGTCCGGCTCGTAAAGGACAAAGAATGATTCGGGCAGGGCAATGATAAATTCCCTCGCTTCAATGCACTTCCCCTCCGTACCGCTTTTTTGAAATTCCTGCTGATTGCATTTAGCAAGTTCCGTCCAGTAATGGCGGTCTGCCGTTTCATAAACCGCATACAGGTTTTCCTGCTTTGCGTGGCTGGATATATAAGTGATCCTGCCTCTGACATCGGGCAGCTTGCTCATGCGTATAAATGAATGTCTCTGTATTGTGCTTTGTCCTCCCTCCTGCAAATGGCAGTATCAGGCTAGGAAAAGCGGAGGTACGGCAGGACAGATTGTGAGTGGGCGGCTCATTTAATGGAAACTAATCAGATAAAGTCTAAAGCTAAATTGAATATTGGACTTGTATTGACAGCCTTGTTAATAATCACTACCTGCATACTGCTTATACTATCCATTAAGCATGTGTTTTGAATGTATCTTAAATGGCAATGAGTTTCATGCGTTCTGCAAGGTTGTCCTGCGCCATGAAGCCATAAACGCATGGCGGGATTTGAAGCGGAAAATGGAACGGGAAATATCCCTTGACTATCTGATGTCAGAACGATATTTTGAACCGTCTGCTATGGACAGCTACTTTGAAAAGCAGGACAAGCCGACCGTATTTCTTGTGTTGGGAAAGGAAGTTATCGTTGATGATGAACGGTTGGCAACGGCATTATCAAGATTGCCGAAGTTAAGGCGGGAAGTTCTGTTGTTTTATTACTTCGTCGGCTATCGTGATGAAGCAATCGGCAGGCTGTATGGACGTTGCCGAAGTACAGTAAACCACAGAAGAAATGTTGCACTGAGACAGTTGCGGAAAGAATGGGAGAGATTGAAACATGAGGAATAAAAAATTGATACCTTTTGAGGTAATCGAAAAAGCCGTTGGCGGAGAGCCGGAAGCGGTAGACGCAGTATTGCGATATTACACCGCACACATCAAATATCTGTCTATGTATAAGGGGCATAAAAGAGCAAGACTATATCCTACTCTCTGCCTTTTTTGCCCCCTGTTTGTCAGCGTTAATGATAAGTTAGTTTTCATAAATCCTTATCACCGTAAACCTCAGGGTATCCGCTCTTAACCTCTCCTTTTGAACCCTGCAAACAGCAGGGTTCCGGCCTCATAAAGACAGACTCAGGGCCTTACATTGACAGGCCCTTCATAATAAATCCTGCTCTCCTCCAGGATATCAAATTTTCCGCCTTTCAGGGACAGAATGGAAGCAGCGCAGTTCGGCAGGCCAACCTTCCAGAAATCTTCCAATGGCACAGGTACAATGGCTCGCATCAGACACCGGTTAAAAGCGCCGTGTGCCGTCACCAGAACCGTCTCACAGCTTCCCTCCAGCGGTACAATCTTCTCTTCCAGGAATGCCCTCGCCCGCTCTATAACCGCTTCAAAAGCTTCCGCTCCCACAGAAGGCACATAACATTCCGGTCTGCACAGGAAATTATGAAGCGGATGAGTCGGATCCGTCTTGGGCGGATCAAAGGCACCGCCCTCATATGCCCCGAAATTCATTTCCATCAGCCTGCTGTCCGTTTCCAACGGAATATCCTGCCCGCCGACCAGAATCCGGGCAGTCTCCAACGCCCTGGACAATGGAGAACTGAATGCCCTGTCGAAGAATATTCCCTCCTGCTCCAACGCTTCAGCAGTCTTTACTGCCAGTTCGATTCCGAATGTGTTCAACGGGACATCGCTCTGCCCCTGCAGCCTCCGCTGCCTATTCCAGTCTGTCTCTCCGTGCCTGAAAAGATATATTTTCATTTTTTACCTTTCTGCCGCTTCTGTATCCTCTATGATGCCTCGTACCCTTTCTGGCGTTTCACGCTGAAAATCAACTCTCCGCCCCGCATCCGCAATCATACCGCGGCTATATATACTGCGTACTGATTGAATTTGCAGTACACCCCGACTGCAGACCGCCAGCCAGGTACTTTCCCAGCGGCATCACTGTAAATCCTGGCGGTCTGCAGTATAAACAGATTCTTCTTTTCTCAGCGAACCGCTGTATTTTACAACATCATAAATTCCACATTCCCGCCAACCCGCTTTCTGGCAAGGGCTATGAAATTCCGCTGATTATCCTTGGAATCGAAGCTGATCGCGGCATCGCAGAACTTCTTCGGCCTGGCGCTCTTATAATAAAATCTGACCGCATGGGACTGGTAACTGACGCGGACCTTGCCGCTGCGAACCGTTCCGGATATGGTTTCCGTCTCGATCTTTCCCAGCTTATCCGAATCAACAATCGTCACCGTTCCATTCCACTGCAGGATAACCCAATAACGGCCTGCCACAACTCCCTGAAGCATGGCTTCCTTCGTCTTCTCGCGGAACTCCCATTCCTTTCCTGCCGCCAGGATATCCTCGGCAAACATCTCCTGCTCGGTGGCGGAAGGCAATATCTTTCCGATACGTTTGGCGAATTTTTTCAAAATCTTTTCCGGCTTCGACTGACCTTTCTGACCGTACCAGAACATTGCTCCGATAATCTCTCCCAGAAGCACTCCCAGCGACAGGTAAAACGCAATCAGCCGCTCCGCAGGCACCTTCACAAAAATTCCGATGGCCACCAGAATCACTACACTGCCGACCACTGACAGGTACGCCAGGCGGCGTCCCCGTTCCAGATTGTATTCACACCATTCTTCCACCCATTCTCTCTGCCGGGCATAAAACTGCTCCATCTTACTTCCGGAAGGAGCCGGCAGCGCAATATCTTTCCTTTTCCCTCCCATAAACAGTGAAAACAGCCGGATGACAAATATCAGTAGACTGAGACCCGCTGCCAGGATGCAAATCCAGACGTCTGATCTCTCCAGGCCGCTCATCACTCCATGTTCAATGTAATACCACTCCGTCTGCTGAAGGACCTTGTCCAGGTTAAGGCACATGCTTTCCATAACTTCACCGTATGCATCGCCGAAGTAAGTCTCCATGTATGTGTCTTCCCCCTGGAAATCATAGTAAAGCTCAATCACTTCACTTTCTCCCAATGCATCAGCGACACGCTTCACAGTGTCCTCATCCATGGGTTCCAGCGTGCCCTCCACAGTGGACGGCGACATATCCTTCTGCTCCCTCAATTCCACCGCCAGCTGCAGATTGCGCATGAGAGTCCCGAGTCCCCTGGTGTCCCTGTCCGGAACCACCACGTAGAGGAATGCCTGATGCGTCTCATCGTAAACCACATATCCTGTTGTCCTTACACGATCCGGATCACCCGAATAATATTCCTCCACGCAGGAGGCAACCGGGTAAGCCGCCTCATAAGATATGTACCTGCCTTCCGCATGGCTGAATGCTTCCTCCCCAATCTCCTCCGGACCCGCCAGCATTTCCAGAAACCGGGAGCCTCCCACCATCCAGAATCCCACTGCACAGACCAGCATGCACAGTGTAACCACAACGCTTAGAACCTTTTTCATGTTTCTTCTCCTTCTGCTTCTATTTATCTGCCGTTCTATTACAGCATTTAATAATAAAATCCTGTTTGGGATTCTATTATATAAAAAAACAGAGTTTTTTTCAATTGATATATGGACGATGGAAGATTAATAACAGCTCTGACGAGTAAAAAAATTTTACAAAAAAACCTCCCTTTTTCAGGGAAATGCGAGATAATAGAATCAACACAAAAACTATTTTTTCGCAAG
>CAJUFB010000163.1 GCA_910585805.1 uncultured Acetatifactor sp. | reverse complement strand
CTGACTGTGGACGGGCTGAACCAGGCCATGGTGAAGCTGATGTCCAACCGGTAGGTAGGCGGCGGATTAGAGTGATGTGACGGGAAAGGAGCATGATATGGAGTTGGTACAGCCAAAGCGATATACAGAAGAAGATTACTATAAGCTGCCAGAAGAAATCAGGGCAGAGCTGATTGACGGACAGTTCTATTACATGGCCGCACCCAGTCGGATGCACCAAAAGATATTGATGGAACTGTCGGGCACCATACGCGACTATATCAGATTGGGAAAGAGTTCCTGTGAAGTCTATCCCGCACCTTTTGCCGTAAAGCTCTTCCAGGAAAAATCCACGATTGTGGAACCGGACATCAGTGTAATCTGCGATGCTGATAAGCTTACGGATCAGGGGTGCACAGGCGTGCCTGACTGGATTGTTGAAATCGTCTCTCCCAGCACCTCCAGCCATGACTATATCCGCAAGTTATACTGCAGACCGCCAGGATTTACAGTGATTCCTCCGGGAAAATACCTGGCTGGCGGTCTGCAGCCAGGTTGTACTGCAAATTTAACCAGTGCGCAGTTTAAATTTATATGCGGATGCGGGGGTGCGGGAATACTGGGTCATCAATCCCAGGAATGAGACCATTCTGGTATATTCTTTTGAGGAGTCGGCATTTGATGTCGTGCAATATACATTCAGGGACAGGATAAAAGTCAATATATATGACGATTTGTGGATTGATTTCGCCGAGCTGATTTAAGGCCATTTCCGGCAGGCTATAAAATCATAATAAAAGAGCTACTGTTTTCAGTAGCTTTATCTATGCTCTTTCAACGATTTCTTTGTAGCAATAACAACATCTTCAACAGTTAATCATCGTTATGCCGACATTTCATATATGTGTGGCATAAAAAACACTTTAGAATTGCTTGCTTCTTTGGGGTTGATAAAGAGTATTGAAGCTGAAAAGTAGCTGAAAAGTAGCTGAAAAGGAGAAACGGATCAATGAAAATAAAGCTTGACTTTGCAAAACCGCTGTGATATCCTATTTAAAATTTCGCAGAATATTTTGAAGGAGAAATTCACATGCTTGCCATCAATAAAATGTATTTCGTGCTGATTATGCTGGTGCAGCAGATTTTTCATAATACGGCCACAACCTGATGCCGGTGGACCACCGGGGAAGCGCATGGCCGTAGGACGAAAAGTCTTATTTGGCTATGCGGTAATCAAGGCAGAAATCGGAACCGCATGGTATATACACACAGGTGTATGTAGCAGGGCGGTTCTTTTTATATCCATTTTCAGTTCATCCAAAAAGCGCCGGAAGCAGGGAGGAAGCAAAATGAGCGTAATCGAGGCGGAAAAATTATCAAAAACCTTTCGGGTAAGACAGAAGGAAAAGGGAATGCGGGGCAGCATCCAGGCGGTTTTCCACCCGCGGACGAAAGAAGTCGCCGCGGTGGACGGGGTATCCTTCTCCGTGGAGGAGGGCGAGGTCCTGGCCTTTATCGGCCCCAACGGCGCCGGAAAGAGCACTACCATCAAGATGCTCACCGGGATTCTCTATCCCAGCAGCGGGAGCGTGAAAGTCCTGGGCATTGACCCCACCAAGAGCCGCAGGCGGCTTGCCTATGAAATCGGAACCGTGTTCGGACAGAAAGAACAGCTGTGGACGCACCTCACTCCCTACGATAATTTTCGGTTCTTTGGGGCGATCTATGACATCCCGGAGGGGGAGATCCAGAGACGGATTGCGGAGCTGGCAGATACCTTTGAGTTGGGCTCCTTTCTCGACACCCCCGTCCGCAGCCTCTCGCTGGGACAGCGCATCCGCTGTGAAATCGTGGCATCTTTGATCCACAGGCCCAAGGTGCTGTTCCTGGACGAGCCCACCATCGGGCTGGACCCTGTGGTAAAGGAAAATATCCGCGGTCTGATTCGGCAGATGAACCGGGAATTCCGCACCACAATCTTCCTCACCAGCCACGACATCGGGGATATTGAAAAGCTCTGCAAGCGCATCATCATTGTGAACAGTGGGCGGATTGTGCTGGATGACTCCATGGAGCATCTGAAATCCCACTATCTGAACCGAAAAATCGTGGAGATTAAGCTGCAGGAGGAAGCGGCGCTGCCCTCCGTCTCCGGCATCACTGTCCTGAAGAAAAAGGGCGGCCATGTGAAGTTCGAGGTGGACACCGCAAAGCTCCCTATCAATGACGCAATCCGGTTCCTGGATGCGGAAAATCTGGAGGATATCAATATCTCCAACATTCCGCTGGAAAATATCATCACTGAAATCTACAAGGCGAAAGAAGTCCAGCTAAGAAATGTAAATAGCAAATTTGAAACTTGAAACAGCATCAGCCCCGTCCAGAGCCCCAGAGGATTTACGGACGCATCTCTTTCGCGGCCGGAAATACTCTGCCCATTTTCGGGTACTGGACGGGGCAGATGCGGAACTAATAATAGGAGAGGAAACGCTGCCATGAGAAAATACGCCGTCATCTACCGGGCTGTGCTCCTGGAGAACCTGCAGTACGCAATGAATGTGGCCATGGGATTCGTCAGCTATGCCGTTTTCATTTTTGTGTTCATACAGCTATGGAATTACGTCTATTCCTCCCCCGGGGAGCTGATTGCCGGGTACACAAAGGAGCAGATGATATGGTATGTCATGATCACGGAGACCATCTGGTTCGGCACCGGCTCCGGGGCAGTGGCAAGGCAGGCCGCCGGGGACATCCGGGGCGGCAACATCGCCTACCAGATAAACAAGCCCTATCACTACGCCCTCTATATCCTGGCGAAATACACGGGAGAATGGTGCATACGCCTGCCCATGTTCGCCGGGCTGGCAGTGGTGATGGGGATGGCCATGGTGGGAGGCCTTCCGGGCTTTCGGGCCGTCACGCTGCTGGCGGTGCTGCCTGTGATGGTGCTGGGCATCACCATCAACGCGGTCTTCAAGCTGTGCATCAGCCTGATTTCCTTCTGGGTGGAGGACTCCAATCCGTTCCAGTGGCTGTATGACAAAATGCTGCTGGTGGTGGGGACCATATTCCCGATTGAGATCTTCCCTGTGGCATTGCAGCACATCTTCAGGTTCACGCCCATTTACACGGTGTGCTACGGCCCGGCGAAGCTGATTGTGGACTTCAGCCCACAGAAATGCCTCGAAATCCTTCTGGCCCAGACGCTGTACCTGGCAGCAGGCTGCGGGCTCATGTTCTTTATCTATGGAAAGGGAGTGAAGAAGCTATATGTCAACGGTGGTTAGGAATCAGCTGAGAGTGTGCATGCTCTCCGTCAAATACAATCTCATGAGGGAGATGCTCAATAAAGTGACGTTCCTTACGAACATCGGCTTCATGGTGGTCAACAACGCCACTTTCATCATCCAATGGGTCATTCTCCTTCGCCTGAAGGAAGATATCGGAGGATATGGCATGAAAGAGATCATGCTTCTGTGGGGGCTGGCCGCCAGCACCTTTGGGCTGTCCCGGGTGCTGTTCGCAAGGGCGTTCTCCCTGCCGGATCTGATTGTAAACGGCAAGCTGGACTCATATCTGGTACAGCCGAAAAACGTGCTGCTGGGCGTGCTCACCTCGGCTACCAACGCCTCCGCCGTGGGGGACTTGCTGTATGGGCTGATCGTCCTGTGCGTCTTCTGTTTCAGCGTCAGGAGGTTTTTCCTCTTTCTGCTGTTCACGGTGACCGGAGCCGTGATCGTCACAGCCTTTGCGCTGCTGCTGGGAAGCCTGACCTTCTGGTTCGTGAGGGCGGATGCGTTCGGGAGCCATATGGTGAACGGCATGATCAGTTTTGCCACCTATCCGGACGGTATTTTCAAAGGCGCGGCAAGGTTCCTGCTCTACAATGTCATCCCCGTGGGGATAGCCGTCTATCAGCCTGTGCACATCATGATGGACTTTGACGTTAGTATGCTGTTCATGGTGCTGGCCTATGGGGCGCTTCTCTCGGCAGTGGCTGCTTTTGTGTTCTACCGGGGGCTGCGCAGGTATTCCTCCAGCAGCCTGATGGAGGCGCGGATGTAGGGATTTCGTGCAAAAAAATCTTGACAAAGGCGAGGGCGGCGAATATAATGAATACCTAGGAACATCAGAGAACG
>CAJUFB010000162.1 GCA_910585805.1 uncultured Acetatifactor sp. | reverse complement strand
ATAACTCTCCTCGGGCGCGATGAGGAGAGAACCCCTCACAAACCGAATTCTGTCCTGCAAAGTTCAATACGCCGAGGAAAAGACGGTCCTCCAGAGATTCGGCCACTCCAGGTTCATCTACTGCTGCGATGCAGGCCTGGGTTCGGAAGGGAACCGGGAATTCAACCATATGGGGGAAAGGTCGTTCATCGTGACCCAGTCCATCAAGAAACTGCCCGCGGAGGACAGGGAGTGGGCGCTCAACGGCAGCGGCTTCAGACGGCTGTCTGATGACAAGCCAGTGGAGCTGTCTGAAATCAGGGAGGAAAAGGACTGCCTCTTCTATAAAGACTGTCCCTATACGACCAAAAAGCTGCACCAAAGGCTGATCATCACCTACTCCCCCAAATATGCTGCCTACCAGAAGGAGATCCGCAGGAGGCAGGTGGAGCGCGCCGAGAAGATGGTCGCCTCCGGGAAAAGGAAAGCGGAGAGGAAGAACCCCAACGACCCGGCCAGGTTCGTCGGGAAGCTGGCTGTCACAAAGGACGGCGAGGCGGCCGGCATCGAGTATTATCTGGACGAGGACAAGATTGCAGAAGAGGCCAGGTATGACGGGCTGTATGCTGTATGCACCGACCTTTTGGACGATGACGTGGCCCCCATACTCAAGGTCAGCGAAGGGCGGTGGCGGATAGAGGAATGCTTCCGCATCCTGGAAAAAAAGCTGGGAGGCAGCTATACCTGTGAGGAAATCTTAGGGACGCTGAAAGAAATGGATTTCGCAGACATCGAGGACCAGGGGTACATGCCGCTCTACAGACGCTCAAAGCTGACCGATGCCCTGCATGAAGTCTGTGGGATTCGCACTGACTATCAGTTCATTACCAGACAAAAGATGAGGGGAATCCAAAAAAGAAGTAAAGGCAGGGAATAAATTACTATGTTTCATTTCTAAAGACTGAATCGCTGTAGCCCGCATAAACACTGGGGTTACAGCGATTCTTTGTCTACACAACTGTTAAAAACAGGATTATACATCTGATAAAAAATTAACACAATCCCCTTTTTGCACTTTAGCAAGAAAGCGCTCACAAGTACATGGAATAAACGAATCGTTGAAAAAAACAACCCAAAAGGAAACCATGCGGTTATTGCGGATACACCGACGCAACTATATAATAATATCAAGACAGGCGCCTGTTTCTTTAACCCCCTATTGATAGAGCGTCCGGCAAAACGGGCAGAAAGGAAAGAAACATGAACATTAAGATTGCAGAAAACCTGAGAGTATTCCGCAGAGAGCGGGGCAACACACAGGAAGAGCTTTCCGGCCACCTGGGGATATCCACACAGGCCGTATCCAAGTGGGAGCGGGGCGAGGGCTATCCTGACATAACGCTTTTGCCTCTGATTGCCGCCTTCTATGAGAAGAGCGTTGACGAACTGCTGGGCTGCGGGGAAATGGAGCGGGACAGAAAAACCGGCGAACTGGAAGAGCAGTTCAAGGATAATTGCAGGAAAGGCAAAATCGAAGATGCCATTGTCCTGATGCGCCAGGCCCTGAGGGATTTTCCCTATAACCTGTCCTTTATGTGGAATCTGGCATGGGCGCTGCGGTTTACACGAAAAACCGAATATATGGACGAGTGCATTGCGCTCTGCGAAGAGATTCTGGCGAAAAGCGTTGACGACGGCCAGCGTTATCTTACCCTGGAAATCATCATTGATGCCTATGGCAGGAAGGGAAACATAGAGAAGGCAAAGGAATACGCAAACCGTCTGCCCGGAATTACATGTTCCAAAGACATTGTGCTGGAAGGCATACTGGAAGGGGAAGAGGGCATAAAACTGTCACAGACAAACATCATAACAATGGTCAACTTAATAGACAATTGTGTCATGTGGATGCTGTATGCCGGAAAGTATACACCGCAGGAAAAAATCTTTGCATACGAGACTGTGGATAAACTCTATCATTTATTCCTGTATGACGGCAATTACGGCCTGGAACACAATGCGCTTTCGATGCTCTGGCAGAATATCGCGGAAGAATATGCAGCGTGCGGAGAGGAAGAGAAAACCATAAATGCATTGAAAAAGGCCTGGCAGTATACGGCAGCCGCAGAGCATCTGGAAGCCGGCAGGTATACGTCAATATTCTCGGACAGGGGCAGCTATTCCGGAGAATCGGTTTACCGCAGCGGCGAGGAAAGTCCTGTTGTCTGGATGAAAAAAAGGATGGAAAAGAAGGTGTTTGATTTTATCCGTGAGACGGAAGCGTTTCAAAGCATCAGGGAAGCATAATTTTTCTTCAATCGAAACTTTCAATGTGAGAAAGTACTTACAGACAGTAATCATTTGCCATACAGATGACCTGCCAGCCGAAAAGCACATTGGTGATAACAAAGTTACCCACGAGTGAAGACGCCAGGCCGGAAACCTGAAAATAAAGACAGGTTTCCGGCCTGAAGTACCAAAAAATCAAAAATGCACTTAACAGGAGAAACACGATTTGGATCAGTCTGTCTATCTGCATATTATCCCTATGCCTTTCTGTGGTTGCCGGCAAACTGCATTCAGGAATTGTCAGTCAGCTGTTCCTGAAATGCCCTGATACAGCATTTCGATGCAGAGTGGTCTAAAACAGCATGAAACACGGAATCAAAATGCCGGCCCATGCCTTCTTCCAGAAGTTCTCCCCACCAGACTGCCACTTCCCTGGGGTCGTTTCGGAATACGCCGCATCCGTAGGCCCCGAGCACCAGGTGCTTTGCTTTCTGCTCCGCAAAGATTCCCAGGGCCAGTTTCATTCTCCGGCGCATCACTCTTTTGGCTTCCTGTACATTTTCTCCCTTTAAAAGCACCTGGCCCATATTGACTGCCGGCAGGGTCAGCACGGAAGCCTTTACGGGCGTTTCCGTTAATTGAAATCCCTCATCGCGGAAAAATACTGTTTCCGGAGCATAAATTGCATAGTCCAGGTACATCATGGACCTGTGTGCCCGGTTTTCCCTGTAATAGGTTTCGTGGGCTGTCAGCGCAGGGTAGAGGGTGCTGGATACGGCCAGGCTTTCTTCCTGTGCCATGGCGCCGTTTAAGAAGCCGCCTCCAGGATTCTTTGCGCTTGCAAAGTTCAATACGCCGATCTCTGTTTTTCCTTCCCCCGCCAATCTGCGGACAGCCTCCACGGTAGAGATATTTTCAACTCTTGTTTCCGGTTTGCCGCATGCTGTGCACACAGGATATTTTTCAAGAATTTTTTCTCCCTCCCCAGGGGAGATCAATACGCTGTGTCCAATGGAATGCTCCATGGCTTCTTTTATTACAATTTGTCGTCTTTCGGAGCCCTGGCCGGATTCCTTTTTGGCTGTCGGTTCGTAATATCCCTGGTTCAGGATTTGTAACGTTTCTCTTGCCATTGCCTTTCTGTCCATAGATTGCCTCCTCGGTGTACATGGTTTCCGTGCCGCATGTCATGATACTCGTGAGCGCATTTATCTGCCGATTTTTTGTTCTGCACTGTAGAAGCGCTAACCCGTTATTCTGTCCTGCACTGCAGAAGCGCTCACCCGTTATACAATTTCCACCGTCAAATGTTTTCGGGTGTGAGTATATTTTACAGTATTTTTTCATAAAGGTCAAACCAGGGAAGGCCATATGCTTCATATTCCAAGCTTACCGTTTCGCCGCCGGATGGAAGCGCATCCGGAGGGGAAGGAGCAGTTCGAATCGGAGGCTGCTACCCTGGAACTGACTCTGGATGCCCTGAAGGAGAAGCAGGAGGAGTATCAGGATTACTTAAGCGATCTGGCGGAGCAGTACTGTGCCTACTGGAATGCCACGGCGGCGGAGCAGCAGGCGGACGCGGCGGAGGATTACGCCGTGGATATGGCAAAGATCATGGAAGTGGCCCGCCGCATTATGCGGGGCGCTTTTGTACCTGCCGCCGACGAGAAGAAATTGATGGAATACAGTGAGGAAATGTACCAGACGGCGAAAAGTGTCGGAGCGATGGTACGGCGGCAGAAGAAGGAGAAATATGATTCCTTCTGGGGGGACGAGGAGAAGAAGGTTTATGACGATCCCCGGGAAGCAGCGGAGAACGGGGAAGTGATGTCCGAGGGCCCCCAGGTGGTGGAGGCGGCGGATGTGGTGGCTTCGGTTGCGGCAAATGAGTGAGCGGGGGAGGAGTTTCTCTGTTGGAACTTGGAAGAGGATTTTCTTTTATCGTCAGCGATGATAATTCCTCCAAATTTTATACGCTTATTCCATTTCTCTGATTTGCTCAACAAGAGATTGCTTTTTCAGAGTTCCAGTTGTGTAAGAAATCAAGGTAAACTGCACAATCAGCAGGATTGCTAAATA
>CAJUFB010000161.1 GCA_910585805.1 uncultured Acetatifactor sp. | reverse complement strand
ATTTCCCTGAAAAATGGGAGGTTTTTTTGTAAAATTTTTTTACTCGTCAGAGCTGGCTTGCAACCAAAAGCATTTGCCGGCAAAGTGCATCACAGGAAACTGCTTCCGCGGCGAAGACCGGAAAAGGCAGCTGAATGCGCTCAGGGACAACAGTGTCCGCATCACGCATGTAAACCCGACAGCGGGGTATATCCCGCCGTCAGGTCCACTGTGCCTGTAAAATCCGTATATCTTACCATAATATAGTTTCCGCCCGAATCCAGGCTCAGCTCCGTCTCAAAATATCCGTCCTCATCCGGCTCCAGCTCAATCACTTCATCGTTCATCCGTATCCGTATTACCGCCTGTCCGGAATATGTGATGATACATCCCGACAGATACAGCTTCCGGCTCTCAATCGATGCCCCGCCGAAGACCACATCCTTTCCCGTATTCCTGTCACAGTCCGACAGATAACGGCCCGTATAGGCATCGGTTGCGCAGAGCCGCTCGCCGATGAGCTCCTTATCCGAAGTAATCTGAGAGGAACCCAGGTTTTCCGTGACGCCCTCCAGAAAGTCAACCACCTGGTCGGTATCCAGATAAATTCCGCAGGCAGCCAGCTGAACCGTCAGCCCCAGTATCAAGGCGCCTCTAATCACTCTCCTCATCTTCTCTCCTCCTTCGCGCAGATTTGAAATACCGGAACAAAACTACCGATGCAATCCCCACTAATATAGTGCAAATCCAGTTTTTTCCTCTTATTCTATCCATGGTTCATTTTCCTTTCTCGTTTTTTATATTTTGAAATACAGGTCTAAAGTACAGCAAATGCGCGCTTCTGCCTGCTGTCAACAGTTCCATGCCGCTCTCCTGCCCGGCAACGGCCGCGGCGCTTCCCGTATCTCTTTCCCGGGAAAGCAGGGACGGTTCATTGACGGCAATAACGTCTTCCGCGTCTACAGACTTTTCCCGGGAAAACAGGGACTATCCGACAATGCCGAAACATCCTGCGCCTGCTTACGGGTTAACGATGCGCCTACCGGTTAACGATACACCTACCGGCTGACGATACGGTAATAAGTCTTTGCCGTCAAAACGTAAATCAGGACATACATCACGGCAAACACCATGAAACAGGATACCGTACAGGCCGCAAACAGCTTTATGTTATACAGATTCATCATCGCCAGCAGCCGTGAAATCAGGGAGAACGCCGCTGCCACATGGATTCCCGCCACAACCAGCGGCAGGAAAAATACGGTCAGCACCTGGGAATGAATGGCCGCCTTTACCTCGCTGCGGCTCATGCCTACCTTCTGCATGATCTCAAAGCGGTTCTTGTCGTCATAGCCTTCCGATATCTGCTTGTAATAAATGATCAGCACCGTGGCCATGATAAACAGGATTCCCAGGAAGATCCCTATGAAGAAAAGCCCTCCGTAAATTTCCAGAAAAGATACTCTCCCGTCCACCTTTGTCTCCAGTTTAAAGCCGCCTGCGGAAGCCAGCTGCTGCATCAGAATCTCCTGAAAAGCTTCCTGCTCTTCCCCTCCGGCTTTCAGGTCAAAACCGTACACCCACTGGATGTCACTGGCAAGATCTGTCAGAATACTTTCCTGTTCCCGGTTAAGCTCATCCAGCGTCTCCCTGTCCGGGACAACGATATACTGGGTCGCCGACATCAGTGCTTCATACTCGCCGTTCCCCACAAATCCATCCAGCTTCTCCGCCACACGGTATTCTTTTCCGAAAATCTTCAGCACAGGAAAATCAAATGCCTGGCGGTTAGAGTAGATGAGAATCTCCCCTTCTCCCAACTGTTTCTGCTCTCCTGTTACAGCATTGTAGTCATCCAGCGTCACGAAGAAAAGGGAATTGGTATCATCCTCCACCGAGCGGGCACGCTCCCTATAAACGGCATAGCTGTCGCCCTCACGGATGGCCTGAAAAGCCACATAGGTATATTCCCATTCCTTTTCCAGGCGCAGCCCGCTCTGTTCCCGCAGCCGGCAAATGGCCTCCGCCGTCCCCTGCGCCTCCTCTTTCTCTCCATCGAAATAAAACACAAAGTCCGCTGGATAACGGTCCCTGATAATGTCTTCCATCCCCGCCATCAGGGATGTGGTCGTGGAGACCATCACCAGCACCATGGTGGACAGGATACAGATATTTGCCAGTCCCACCGCATTCTGCTTCATCCTGTATATCATGCCTGACACGCTGACAAAATGTTTTGTGCGGTAATAATACCTTTTATTCTTCCTAAGCAGCTTTAACAGCGCAATGCTCCCCGATGTAAACAGCAGATAAGTTCCCACAATCACCAGAACCACCGCCACGAAAAACATCAGCACGGAAGCCATGGGGTTCCTGGTGGTAATGGCGATGTAATAACCGCCTCCCACAGCGGCAATGCCCCAGATGGTCAGCAGCCAGTTGGCTTTCGGTTCCTTCTCTCCCACATTTCCGGCACGCAGCAGCTCTATCGGATCCGCTGCGCGAATCTGCCGGACGGAATTCAGATAAATCATCGCAAAAAGAATCAGGAAAAACGCAACCGTAAATACGATACTTTCGGCAGACACGAAAAATCCCAAAGGCACCTCCGCGCCGATGATCCGGACTACCGCCAGAAACATGACCTTATCCAGCGCAAGCCCCAGACCAAGCCCCGCGCCCAGGCTGATCAGCGTCACATAAACCGTCTCCCAGCCCACCACTCTGGCAATATGTCTTCTCTCCATGCCCAGGATATTGAAGACGCCGAATTCCTTCTTCCTCTGCTTTACCAGGAAGCTGTTGGTGTAAAACAGAAATATAAAGGAAAATATGGCCACTACCCCGCTACCCAGCCCCATGGTGGTATTCAGGAAATTACCGCCCAGCATATTCTCCAGGCCCGGGTTCAGCGACAGGGATTTCACGATATAAAACATGGCCACCGTCATGATACAGGTAAGGATATAAGGAATATATGTCCTGCTGTTCTTTTTGATGTTTCCTGCCGCCAACTTCAGGAAAAAGCCTCTCTTCATGACCGGCCACCTCCCATTAAAAATTTCAGATAAACGCCGCTCTTCATGACTGGCCACCTCCTGTAGCCAACAGGGTCAGCGTGTCGGATATCTTCTGATATAACTGCTCATTGGTGCTGTTGCCCCTGTAGATTTGATGGAACACTTCACCGTCCTTGATGAACATCACCCTGCCCGCCCGGCTTGCCGCCTTTGTGGAATGGGTCACCATCAGGATTGTCTGTCCGTCCAGATTGATCTCATTGAAAATGTCCAACAGCCCGTCCGCCGCCTTGGAGTCCAGTGCTCCCGTAGGTTCGTCCGCCAGCACCAGCTGCGGGTGGGTAATCAGCGCCCTGGCCACCGCCGCTCTCTGCTTCTGCCCGCCTGAGACTTCGTAGGGAAATTTATCCAGGATTCCGCTGATTCCCAGCCTCCGGGCAATGGGCTCCAGTCTTTTGGCCATCTCGCCGTACTCTTTCCCGCCCAGCACCAGGGGAAGAAAGATATTGTCCCTCAGGGTAAATGTGTCCAGCAGATTGAAATCCTGGAAGACAAATCCCAGGTTGCTGCGCCGGAATGCCGCCAGCTCCTTCTCCCGCACGCCGGCAAGGCTCTTTCCTCCCAGAATCACCTGCCCGCCTGTGGGCCGGTCCAGGGCTGCCAGAATATTCAGCAGTGTAGTCTTTCCTGAACCTGATTCTCCCATGATTGCCACATATTCTCCCTGCTCCACCGAAAATGATACCTTGGACAGGGCCTGTACCTGATTGCCGCCGAAGCGGGTGGTGTAAACTTTTTTCAGACTCTGCGCCTCTAATAATGCCATATAAATCGACCTCCTGTTCCAGTTTACGCATGTTCCTTTATTTCTTTGCGCCGCTCGTTATTTATACTGCACACCGATTAAATTTGCAGCACTACCCGACTGCAGACCGCCAGCCAGGTATCTTCCCATAGGCATCACTGCAAATCCTGGCGGTCTGCAGTATACAATCACTCTACAGGAAGCAGGCACGGCTTCCCATCGCTGAAGCGTCACAAAGAGATGCGCCTTTTATCGGAATCAATATATCTGCTTCCGATAAGACACATTATACAAAACAGCGGAATTGTCCGACATCGATTCAGGTGACAATTCCGCTGTTTTATGTGACATTTTTGTAAGATTCTCTGACATGGTATCAGGTGTAACGCATACTCAACCCGCCAGTCACCTCGTCCTGTCGCTCTTCAGGATTTTCCGCAGGCGCTCTTCCATTTCTTTGACTACATCTTCGTAATCCCATGCAACATTTGTCTGCTGGCCGATATCGTAGTCCATGTTGTATAGCTGCGGGTCTTTGGACAGGCCTGTCTCTATCCGCACCTCCTTCATAAAAGGCGCTCCCTGGC
>CAJUFB010000160.1 GCA_910585805.1 uncultured Acetatifactor sp. | reverse complement strand
CTTATCCTAGCAGAGAAGGATATTCCGTTAGAAATCTTAATTATATGAAGCAGTTTGCACGCCGAATACCATCTGAAGAAATTTTGCATCAGGCTGGTGCAAAAATTAGTTGGCGAGCAATAAAGCTTCTGATAGATAAGACTGATAATTTAGAAGAACATATGTGGTATACACAGCAATGTTTGGAAAACGGATGGTCTAGTACAGTGCTTTCGCATCAGATAGAAAGTGGTCTGTATTACAGACAGGCATTAGCAGATAAAACAACAAATTTTAAGGAACAGTTAGCTAATCCATTAAGTGAGCAGGCAGAAGAAATTATTAAAGACCCATATATTTTTGACTTTATACCGAATGCGAAAAAACTTAGAGAGATTGAGTTGGAAGATGCGCTTGTCCAACAAATAACAAAATTGTTGTTGGAATTTGGGTCAGGTTTTGCTTTTATGGGGCGGCAATATCCTATCCAAGTTGGAAAAAGAGAATTTTTTATCGACTTATTATTTTATAATGTAAAGTTACATTGTTATTTTGTGGTAGAATTAAAAACTGTGGAATTTGAACCAGAATTTGCAGGAAAGTTATCTTTTTATTTATCAGCAGTTGATGGAGAATTGAAATCAGCAAATGATAATCCTACAATTGGTTTGCTATTATGTAAGGGTAAAGATAAAATAGTGGCAGAGTATGCTTTGAAAGATGTAAATAAACCAATGGGAGTAAGTGAATACAAACTATCCAATCATATTTCAGAAGAATTGCAGGATAAGTTGCCATCAATTGAAGATATTGAAAAAAGAATCAATTGAAATTTTGCATCGGGATGGTGCAAAATTGATGGAACTTGTATTTTGTGGGAAAAGGGATGCACGAGCGGTATTCGTACTGTAAAAATATTGCCCATATTTCCGTGATTTTGTGTGGGATATGTTCTAATTTGGTATGTATGTCGAGACGGTTGTCTTACTGGGTCTAAGTAAAGCGAGGCATATACGAAAGTAAAAAAAGAAGAAATCAGGCAATGGATCAATGATGTGTATGCAAAACTGTGGGCATTGTTGTCCCTGTATGGGGAAACAGACGGTTTAAATACAGTGCCGGAGGAGGCGGAAGAAAATCCTCAGGACTTCCTAAGGAATTGTCTACAAATAACTGATGCGAGTTTATAGCCGTTTTCGTTGTATTTCTGGGCTTTCTCCTAAACAAGTTGCATCAGTTATTTTCCGACAATTCCTAAGCAGAAAAATTGGAGAGATTAGAAGAATATCCTGGTCCGGAGTTGGTCGCAGAGCGAAATGCAGGATATAATGACTTAATATGTCTTCGACGGAATCAGGAGCTGCTATTGAAGGATAAAAGTTAAAAATTTGGAAAAGGAAGTATGAGAGAAGCGTTGCAATAACGAGTTGTGCTGCAGACAGCTCTGTTGTAAAGAACGACACTATTTGTAGGGCTTCGTGAAACAAACCTGTCAGCGGCATTTCTGACGCTTGCTTCTCTTGGGCTGGTATGGTAGACTTTTCTTGGGAACAATTCCTTACGAGGAATCATTTGGGAGGCCCTGATGCATGGGCGTGACAGCGGTTGCCGGCAGCAGGCCCGGCGGCCGCGGAAAGGGACAGGTGATTGTGATGGACAAGAAGGAGATACAGCGCGTTTTCCAGGGGAAGTGGATCACTACTGAGAGCTTCTGCAATCTGCAGCCGGTGAACGTGTTCCACCGCCAGCTGGAGGAAGCCCATATCTCCGCCGCGGCTCCGCAAAATTCCCACATCCTGTTCCGGAGGCATTTCGAGGCCCGTGGAGGCATACAGACCTATATTTATATCTCGGCGGACGACTATTACAAACTCTACATCAACGGCCGTTTTGTCTGCCAGGGGCCTGCGCCGGGGTATCCTTTCCATTATTACTACAATAAAGTAGACATAACAGGGCATATTCGGGAAGGGAGCAACCTGATTGCGGTGCACACCTATTACCAGGGGCTGATCAACCGGGTATGGGTCAGCGGCGACGACAGGCATGGGCTGATCCTGGACGTGGAGCAGGGAGGAGAGACAATCGTATCATCGGACGAAAGCTTTCGGTGCACCGTGCACAGCGGCTTCCAGGGGATGGGCAAGGCTGGATACGATACCCAGTTCCTGGAGAGATATACCAGCGGCAGCCCTCAGGAGGGCTTTGAAAGGGCGGACTATGACGACAGCGGCTGGGCATATGCGAAGCCGCGGGCAAATACGGACTATATATTGTATGAGCAGCCCACCAAGATGCTGGTCTTTGAGGAGATACGGCCCACCCTCGCCTGGGACGGGAAGGGCGTGACGGCTGATTTCGGCGCAGTCTATGTGGGATATCTGTATGCGGAGGCCAGAGGGGAGAAGGGCAGCTCCATTGAAGTCCTTTCTGCCCAAGAGCTGGAGGAGGACGGATGTCCGCGGTGGAGGCTGCGGTGCAACTGCGATTACAGAGAGGAATGGCAGCTGTCCGGCGGGGCGGATGTGCTGAACCAGTTTGACTACAAATCCTTCCGCTATGTGCGGCTGAACCTTCCGGCCGGATGCAGGGTGGAAAACATCTGCCTGAAGGCCAGGCACTATCCCTTTGCGCTGCAGGCTGCTCCGGGCTTTCAGGATCCGGAGCTCCTGCCCGTCTGGAACCTTTGCGTGAATTCCCTGCGCTACGGCGTACAGGAGACCATACAGGACTGTATGGAGCGGGAAAAGGGCAATTATCTGGGGGATGGCTGCTATACGGCTCTGGCTCATTATGCGCTGACCGGGGACGCCTCTATCCTGAAAAAGCTGGTGGACGACAGTCTCCGCAGCAGCTTCATCAACCGAGGCCTTATGACCTGCGCTGCCTGTTCCTTCATGCAGGAGATTGCGGAATATCCGCTGATGGTGTATCCCATGCTGGTCCGCTACCATGAGCTTTCCGGAGACAGGGCGTATCTGGAGGAATGCTATGATTCTCTCTGTGGGGTGCTGGACTATTACCGGGAAGCCTACGGCCAGGAAAACGGGCTGCTCTGCAATGTGGACAAGTGGTGCGTGGTGGAGTGGCCGGCAAATTATCGGGGCGGATATGCCGCAGATGTGTCCGATGGCAAAGTATGCACCGATATGCACAATGTGGTCAATGCCCATTATCTGGGAGCGCTGAAGAGCATGAATCAAATCTCGGCGATAGCGGGCAGGGACAGATACTGTGATGAAGCGCCTGTGGAGGAGGCCTTTTATAGGATATTCTATGATCCGGAGAAGAAGCTGTTCCGGGACAAAGAGGGCGATGACCACATGAGCCTGATAGCCAATGTGTTCCCTTTCATGTATGGCTTGTTCCCCGAGGAGGAGACCAAAGAGGCCATTGTGGGGTTGATTGAGGAAAGGGGCTTCACTTCCGTGATGCTCTTCGGCGCATATCCCATCCTGGAGGGGCTCCGGCGCCTGGGCAGGAAGGAACAGATGTACCAGTGCCTGAAGGATCAGGGGGCCTGGAAGCGCATGCTGCGGGAAGGGGCCACCACCACCTTTGAGGGCTGGGGAAAAGAAACCAAGTGGAATACCTCATTGTTCCACCTGACGCTGAGTTACGGGGCAATGTTCTTGATAGAGGAATAGCCGGCGGAGGCAGTGGTACCGTGCCGGGTTGCCCGGGAAGAAAGAGGGATACCGAGAGGAAGGCGGGCATACGGCAGAGTTATGGCATTCGCGCGGCGGAGACGCCGGGAAAGGAATCGAAGGGATGGACGATAAATGGAAGATTACCGTCTGGGGCGTAAGGGGATCTTTTCCCGTGCCGGCGGCGGACTTTCTGGAATACGGAGGCAACACTTCCTGCATCTCAGTGGAATGCGGTGGGGAGCTGGCAGTGTTTGATGCCGGGAGCGGCCTGGCGGATCTGGGAGCTGCGATTTCCGGCAGAGGCGGAAAGAAGAAAATCCATCTGTTCCTCAGCCATTTCCATCTGGATCATGTGATGGGGCTGGCGGTGTTCCAGCCTTTTTACGATCCCAGTGCGGAGATTCATCTCTACGGAGGAGCGGCAGAGGGCGTGGATTTCCATAGCCGTCTGAAAGAACTGGCCGGCAGGCCCTTCTGGCCACTGGGGCTGGAGGATTTTCCCGCCGAAATCCAGGTACATGAGATTGGCCCTGGATCCCGCTTTATATTGGGTGAGTCCGATGTCACAGTGAGGACCATGGCCGGGAACCATCCGGGAGGAAGCCTGCTCTACCGCCTGGAGGACGGCAGCCGCAGCATGGTCTATGGCCTGGACTGCGAGCTGACGGAGGACATGGCCGGGGCCTTGGCGGATTTTGCGAGGGATACGCATCTCCTGGTCTGGGATGCCAATTTCACGACAAAGGATCTGCGGAAAGGGTGGGGGCACTCCACCTGGGAGCAGGGGCTGGAGCTGGGTAAAAGGGCAGGAGTCAGAGAGGTGCTGATGACTCATTATTCCCGGGAATATGCGGATCTGTTCCTGAGGGAGCAGGAGCGCATGGCAAAGGTGGGGCTTTCCCATGAGGGAAGCGGCCGCGAGGGAATTGCCTGCGAGGGAAGCGGCCGCGAGGGAAGCGGCCGCGAGGGAATTGCCTGCGAGGGAAGCGGCCGCGAGGGAAGCG
>CAJUFB010000159.1 GCA_910585805.1 uncultured Acetatifactor sp. | reverse complement strand
ACAGGGGCAGTCTGCGCTTTTTTGGCTACCCGGCAGGTTGTGTTTCATAGTAAAAAGCAAAGAAATGTGTTTGTTACTGAATTGAGAAAAATCGGCTATGATATTAATTATCGGAAATACTTGAAAAAGTACAATAAAGGATTGGATGAATTTGCTGTATTGATAGATAGAGATATGCAGACTCATTCAGAATCTAATATGTTCGAATGCATTGAGCATTGCAGAGATAACCATTATAAATGTTATATTGCAAATCCTTGCTTTGAGTTTTGGCTGTTAATGCATCTATCAGATATAGAGGAGGAATTTGGTGATTGCTTAAGTGAAATTAAGGAAAACAGAAAAGTATCCGAACAGCATACATTTGTAAGTAAAGAGGTCTCTGAAAGAGCACATCATGGAAAGAGCGGAATTAATTTTGCAAAAAATTATATGCCCTACATAGACAAGGCTGTTGAGCAGGCAAAGAAATTTTCAGGCAATGAGAGTGAGTTGGTTGATAATATTGGTTGCAATCTGTGGAAAATGATGGAAGCGTTAAAAAGATATGGAAAGTAAAAACAGCAAGCGCTATGTGAAAAAAGGCACTGGGGAAGCGGGAGACTATAGGAAGCAAGTGCAGCTTCCTATAGTTGAATGCGGCGCAAAGAACGCGCCTTTTATCGGAAGCGAAGGGATTGCTTCCGATAAGACATATTATCCGCAGTGCAATCATTTCTGGTCAGAAAAGTGTTTAGCGTACTCAGGCAGCATTATGAAAATACTTATGAAAAGGATACTCAAAATGGACTACATACAACAGATTACAAAACAATTGAATAAATGTCCGGCAAGGCTTCCTGCAATCGCTTACAGGAGAAAAGAAAGTTTCCTATATGCCCACCCGAAAGGAAATCGAAGAATTCTGCCGCAAAGTAGAAAATAAAGGGATCTATCTGGAATATGAAACACAATATTATGAGTTTGACGATGACGGAAGATATATGGACGACTGGAAGAGATGGCATAATGACCCTTTTGGAGTTAAGGAGGAGATACAGCTACTCAAAGGAAAAGCGTGAACTGGACCGGCTATGGTATGGAACAACTACAACATCCTTCCTCCGATTTCCCCGAAAGACCAGACAACGCACTGAAGGAAATGGCGGAGAGAATGGAGGCAGCCCGGAAAAAAGCAGCGCGTGATAGCATATGTGAAGCTGAAAAATAGGAGGCAACAGCTATGGATAAAATTTTGAGTACCGGAAGTTATGGGATATGTGTATTTTCATTGGAGGTCTTACAGGATTTTTTAAAGAAAAAAAGAGTTCGGACCAAAAAACTCTTGGAGAAATTTCAAAAGAATAAGGACTTTTATTTAGATGCGCAGAAGGAGGGCATTTGGATTCCTTTTGCAGGGATTAATTCCATAGATTATGTCATTAAATTAGAAGGAAGCGATGTACCTTTTGATGATGCATGGGAAGAGAGAATGGAGTATGACGGATTCAATATTGAAATTAAGGATAGTCTGTGGATTTCTGATATCGGTTCTTTTTATACGTTTCAGGAAGAGGAGTATAGCGGTAAGGAAGGTACATACAAAACGCCATATGGAATAATGTGCTTTTATTCCGGAACTGACAACTCGTATCAGACATTGGATGGAAATCGACTATACTCGAGTTTTAAATATGAGGTTCCTTCCGGAAAGTATCTGCTGTCAGTGAAAGGATATGCGCGGAAGCAGGCATTGGAGAGACCGAATTCCAACTTTGGATTCTTTTTTTCGCTCGTGAGGGTAGAGGCGTTTGAGGGTTATAAGAATCCGAGGGAAGATACGTATGATTTCAATGTGGCTGGATGTGGTATGTAGGTGGGAAGATTCTGAAGATTTTGCCGGACCTCGGTGAAGCTGGTTTGCTTCGAAACGACTGGAGGCCCGGCGTTGCAGCGTCCGGCCGCTTCCGCCACCTTCTCTTCCGGGATGTCCTGCATGGCCGGGCGTGATTCTAGTTATGGATGAAAGAGGCTTTTGTGAGACGATAGACGGACTTCTATTCGCGATGTGATGTCAGCCTCCCAGCTGCTGAGCCAGCTCCCGTAAGCATTTCTGGATATTATTGCTGTGCACATAGCATAATTTCTGCCGCTTTTTCCTGCCGGATAATATCTTATAGTAGCAGGAATGTGCCAGGACTTCCGTGTTGCATATGATACAGTCCTTTCCCCTTATCATCTTATCATCCAGGCTGTTCTGGCCTGCGGAGATAAATTGCCATTTCGGGAAAAGTTCCCGCAGCTTATTCTGCCAGTTGGTGTGCCCGCCTACCACGAGCACTTTCTTTTCGCTCCATTCGGGCAGCTTTGTCTCAGCGCAGGCATCCCCATTCCCTTCCTCCCGGCCTTCGCTCAGGGAATAGAGATAGGAGCGCATTTCCCCCAGCTCGGTCTGCTGCGCGGCTATCTGCTGTTTCTGCTCGGCTGCTTGCTTCTGCAGTCTCCGCAGTTCCTGCTCCTGTTTCAAGATCGTATCCTGCAGCCTCCGTTTTTCTAAAGCAAGCTGTTCCAGCTCCCTTTCTTTCTGCTTTTGCCGCAGACAGAGTTCCTCTTTTTCACGCTGCGCGATTTGAAGCTGCATTCCCGCGTAATCTTTCGAAGCCAGCAGGGACTGCTCCTCCAGCTGCCGGATATACTTGCACAGCTGTGCCAGAATCAACCCTGTGGCATAGGTGCGCTGCGACCACCGCTCACGCTGCCTCATCAGGCATCTGGTCTCTTCCTCCGAAAGGTCATATCCCCAGAACTTTATCGGGCTCATCTGGTACAGGCCGAAGATCCGCAGTACCAGGTCGGCCATCTGCTCCAGTTCGCCTTCGCGGAGCATCCCCAGCAGGGAGCTGTGGGAGGAATATTTTTCGTCATATTTTTGGAAAAATTCCCTCTGGTCTGTCTCGAAATCCGCCAGATCCCCATAGGCTCTCTCTCCGTTCGTCAATTGGTCGATGGAGCTTTCATAGAAATGGAGCATCACCAGCGTATTATAATCCCATTCATAGGGGATTCCCATGTCCTCGGCCATCACCATCAGCAGCATCATTCTGCTTACCGTAGGCAGCATGGCATTCTCGTCCGGGATATCCCTGCCCAGGATTTCCTTCGCCATCGTCCCGGTTATCACATTCCTTGTTTTGATCTGTCTTTTAATATGGCCGTATCCGGCATAAATGATCCTCATTAGCTGGCGGTAGCAGCCCTCATCCTCCCTGTCCCGGCGCAGCCTGTCCAACAGTCCCAGTAAGAGGCGGGCGTCCCAGATTTGTTCCGCCCGGAAAAAGCCTTCAAAGTATGGGTTTTTATATCCTGACTGCTCATAGCATGCGTAATATTCGTCCCGTTCCGTTATTTCTGCCGCGATCGCGGCCCTGCACCTGTCATTGTTGACAATGCCGTAGACCATTGGATATGTGACATCCAGCTCGATTTCCTCCCCGTTTCGGGACATCGGCAGCGTGTACAGCTCATAAATCTGGTCGTTCGATTCCTTTTTGAACCTGGCCAGCTTTCCCAGGAACAGCCGGTCAAAAAGCTCCTCCAGGTCCTTCTCATAAAATGTCAGGCTGGCAACCCCCCTGTCCCGCAGGTATAACGCATCGTGCTGCAGCCCGCCAGGCAGTGTACCTTCCTCCAAGCTTTTCACGACCATCTTTACGACTTCCTTGTAGCACAGGCACTGGCGCATGAAAATCGCCTTCCCATTGATTACTTTCCGGATCCCTTCATACACAATAGTTCCTCTCTTCTCTGCCATATGCAATTCTCCCTTCTCCTGTAACATTCCTCAATGATAATTCGGCGATACGCCAATACCATGGCCACGAGCCATGCATGATAAAAAGATTCACTTGACGTGAAAATATCGGTATAAAGATAGTATATATGATTTTCAGGAAAATGCAAGCCTTTTTTGAAATGCTTCCACTGAAGGTTAAATGAAAAAGTAAATTCCACTCTGGGCTGAATTTAGTCTTACACTCCGTTCCTGTTACAGGTATTATATATACCCCATGTCCGCAGTAGAAATGAGGTATATATGTCAAAGAAAATACAGACAAACCAAAAGCACATGAACCAGGAAAATCGGATTCGGTTCCCGGGAAGGGCAGGTGGCGTCTGTCTGGAGGGGGAGTCCAGCTTGGCGCGGACGGATGCGGCAAAGGCAGCAAGCTCTTTCCCGTCCTCCGCGTCTGGGCGTCCGGCTGCGTACTGGCGCATGATAGAGTGCTCGGCTACGGCAGCCGCCGCCGTACAGGAGAACCCCGCATTCTCCAGGACATCCTGCAGCTCCGCGAAAGTGCCTTCGTAGGCCCGGTTCCCATAGGCCACGATAAGGACTGCCCTTGCCCCGTTGCCCTTCATCCGGGCCAGCCGGGATGCCGCGGCGGCAGGAACCCGCCCGCCATAGGAGGGGACGGCCACGATGCAGATGTCTTCCTGGCGGAAGGAAAGAGCAGAGAAATCCATGCCGCGGTCAGTCAGGTCGATGTGGCTGCCCTGCCCGCAGAAAGCATCTGTGAACAGGTCTGAAACTCTCTTTGTGCCCCCGGTGGGGCTGAACGTGATATCATAGACGGACATTTTCCGGTCTCCTTTCGGTTCTAACCTTCTGCCATCAATAAAAATGGAATTGCATTTCCCATGGTTTTCAGGTAGAATGGAGTTGTTTACGAATCACAGGCGTCGGGGATTGGCAGGCAACGGAAAGGTCAACCAGGGAAAGGGTACGGCTGTTTCATGACTCATGAGATACAGGATGAAAGATATTTTGTGGCTGACGAAGCCATAT
>CAJUFB010000158.1 GCA_910585805.1 uncultured Acetatifactor sp. | reverse complement strand
GTAAGGGGGAAGTCTGCGCTTTTTTAACTCAGTCAAGGTTTCTGTTTCATAGTAACTGTTGAAAAATAACTTGTGCACTTTTCGGCATTTAAAACTGATATATCTGCGAAAAGCATCAAGACATCCGCACAAGTTATTTGTAAACATTTCCTTAAGAACGCCAGATTTTACCATTCTGTTCGAGGCATGAATGCAGCTGGAAACTTCCGGCTGAACCGGTCACCGCAGGCAGCCATTGACGGTCATAAAACAACCGTTAACGGCCACCCAGTTGCGCGTCCGGCAAAAAAGTGTTAAACTTTTACAGGAAGGTGCCCCAGGCACGAAGAAGTGTTTTCCGACAATTCCCAAAAGAATATGGAGGCTGAGAAAGCAGGTTAAGACAGCATGATGCGGATAGCAATTGCAGAAGATGATATCTTATTCGCGGAAACAGTAAAAGCGCGGATAGACGATTTTTTTACAGCAAGGGGGGAACCGGCCCGGGTTTGGTACGGAAGCAGCCAGGCCATGCTGGCTCTGCTGGAAACCCGGCAGAACTTCGACATCTATCTCTTCGATGTGATAATGCCGGAGATAAACGGGCTGACATTGGCAGAGAAAGTATATTCTCTCGACCCGGGAGCAAAAATCCTGCTGCTCACATCCTACGACAGGTTTGCACTTGCAGGAATCCGGCTCGGCGTGTACTATTACATCCTGAAGGATAATTACTGGCCAGAACTGTCACGGATACTGGAACGTATCTGTCGGGAGCAGGAGTGCGACAGGGAAGGGATCTATCTCATCTCTACAGAAATAAGTGCCTGGCGGATACCATTGAACCGGATTTTGTACCTGACGAAGGAACAGAAATATACCCTGTTCCACTGCCTGGATGACAGGCAGTATAAGGAAAGGGGCTCTCTTGGAAATGTCTTCAGGCGTCTTCCGTCGGAGCGTTTTATCATGATTAACAGAGGCATGGTCATAAACATGAAGCATGTTCTGTCCATTGAAAGACTGGATATCACCATGCGGGACGGGAACGTGCTTCCCGTCAGCCGATATGAGAAAACACATGTTCTGGACAAATTGACGGAATATTGGAGGAGAACATGACACGTGTATTTTACATTGGATGCGTCCTGCTCCACGGCGCTGTGCAGGGATGGCTTATCCTACGGCTTATAGACGGGATGCTGGAACCAAAACGGACAGAACTCCAGAACCGGACAGGGCAGGCTGTGATTCTCCTGATGATAATTGCGTGCCATCTGGGAAATCTCTTGTGGAATCAGGGTGATTTTTCCAATCCTGTGCTTCTGCTTGGAATCCTGCTTACCACAGCAGGAAGCCTGGGACTCTATCACTGCGGCATCCTGTATGCCTTCTGCCTGAACGGATTGGGGTGGCTTGGGATTACATTAATGGATTTTTTCGCCTGGACTTTTCTGCCATTGGCCAAAGGCGCAGCGGGGCTACAGTCAGGCGGTCTTTCGGCGGCCAGCCCTGAAAGCGGATGCTATCTGCTTCTGGGGAACACCATAATGATAGCTTCCGGCATCTTCCTGCATAAACGGCTTGCCGAAAATAAACAGAAGCTTTCCGAATACCGGCAGGCGCTGCCTGTGCTGATTATTCCGATGCTGCCATCTTTCCTGTGTTTCCAGATGCTGCCAGAACATATGCTGGTTCCGTGGGCTGCATTCCTTTTCTGCTGCATCCTGCTGTTTTCCCTGTTCTGGCTTGGTATGTTAAAGCACGATGCAGCGATAGAAAACGACATGCTGCAGTTGAAGATGTCCCTGTTGGAAGACAAGTATCAGGCTCTCCTGGAAAACAACAGCAGGCACGCAATTCTTGTGCATGATATCAAGAACCACCTGCGCACTGTCAGTACAATGCTGGAACAGAAGAAGCAGGAGGAAGCCGTGCAGTACATCTCCCAGCTAAGCGGAGATATAGGGGATGCGGCTTCTGTCACCTGGTCCAGCCATGAGATGCTGGACCTGATCCTGAACATGAAGTTCCAGGAAGCCCGGAAGGCGCATATTGCTGTGGAGTGCCATTGCGACAATATGAGCGGGCTGTCCCTGAAGCCCGTCCAGATATGCGCACTGTTTTCAAATCTGTTGGACAATGCCATTGAAGCAAATATGGAATGCCCGCCGGATATGGAGCGTAAAATGGTACTTCTGTGCACCAGGCGGGAGCGGATGCTGATTGTCACGCTGTCCAATCCTGTGGCAGGGATCCCGAAGGCAGGCATGGCCAAACGGGGAAAAGAACCTCATGGCTTCGGCATGCGCAGTATCCAAAAAGTGATTGACAGTTATCATGGATACAGACAAATTGAGATGTCAGGCAATGAATACCGTATTTCAATTTATCTGGCTGCATTTGACGGACAGGAAACCTGAAGCCCCCACATATGCCGCCGGATGACCTGAATATCAATCAGAATATGAATCCCGGATAAGGAGAAAACAGTTTATGAATCAGATAAATTTTACAAAAAAGGCAGTTGTGTTATCAGTTCTTTTTACTGTCGTTATCCTGTGCGGCATGATGCTTTTTGCCGCTTCCACCAGCAGCGGCAATCTCATCCCGCAGACCAGGACTCCCGAAGGGCAGCTTCAGTCAGAACAGCTGGAAGCAAAGGAAGAACTGCTCAACAAGTTTGGGAATATCAATGACGCCATAGTGTCCTTTGAGATTCCGGACGATGGTATAAGCATGACATACGTATTCATTCTTGCGGCTGAGAAAATAAAGGAATCTGAAATAAATGATATAACGGACTATATCCGGGAATATTTAGATTTTTTTAATAATGAAGAGATATTTATTACCTATATTGACCCTTCCTACAGGGTGTTAAAGGAAATCTATCCCTTGAGATGAAAGGAGAACGCCCATGCTTGCGCGAAAGGTACAAATAAGAATAAGGGTGTTCGCTATGGCGGCGCTGGCCGGTATCCTGGCGTTGGGCGGCTGTGGGAAAGAGGAGCTGGGCAATGGCCCCACGGGACGCTCCGGCAGCCCCGAATCCGATACGGAACAGCTTATGGCTTACAAAGACATACGTTATCTTCCCGAATTTACGGATACTTCGAAAAAGTACGATGCATTCGGCAGTTCCGGCATCGGCTTTGTGAATGATACTTTTTATCTGCTGAAAAGACAGAACACCGACAGGGAGGCCTCTATTTCCGCAGGCGGCCGTCAGATGGCAGTCTGCAATCCTGACACCGGAGAAGAGAAGGTGCTGATGGAGGATGATGATGGCCAAAAGTCACGGATCCATGCGGCGGCACCCATGGAGGATGGCTCTGTTGTTGTATTCTTAAGCGTATGGGAGGGAAATGGGGAGGAGACCGGCGATATTGATGAAAGCTACCGTCTGTGCAGGGTGGATTCCGACGGTAACGGAATTTTTTCCAGGGATTATCCCAAGCTGCCGCTTACGGAGACGGATATGCCAAATCTGAAGATTACGACTGATTCCCAGGGGAGATGCTATCTGATGGGTCGGGAGGACCTCTTGCTCTTTGACGATGAGGGGCTGCATGCCGGGACGGTGGACCTGGGCGGGAAACGGATACTGGGGGCTGCATGCAGCGGAAATGGGAAAGTATATCTGCATGAATATGATACCAACCAGCTGATTCCGGTTGATTTCGAGAAGACCCGCCTGGATATGGGAGCCGCCTGTTCTGTCATGCGGTCCATGCAGGTGCTTGTGTCATCCAAAAAGGCGGATTTTCTGATCTGCGATGAGACCACGGTCTATCAGTTCAGCTGTGCGGATCATTCTTTTACCCCTTTATTTGACTTGCAGGATAGCCAGATCCTGAATGCATACAATCTGGATACCATAGGGGAAATGGAAGACGGGCGCATCTTCCTGTTCAGCAACGATAAGATGGGTACAACGGAGATGGCGATTCTGACTCCAACGCCACTTTCCGAATGCCCCATTCAGAAGACAATCACTTTCGGGACAGCTTTTCCCAGCAGGGCACTTGTGGAAAGAGTGGCGAAATTTAACAGGCAGAGCGAAGATTTTACCGTAAGCATCCTGAATTATTCCGTTGGCGGAAGGAGCTACCAGCAGGCATGTGACGCGCTGAGGCTGGATCTTTCCATAGGGAAAGGACCGGATCTCTGTAACCTGGACACCATTGGGGATACGGAAAGCCTTTATTCGGCAGGCTGTTTCGCGGATCTGTCGCCTTACCTTGAGGCCAGCGTTCAGATTGGGCGGGAGGATTTCTTTTCCCAGGCACTGGATGCCTATACGTGGCAGGGGAAGCTGATGTCCATACCGGAATCTTTCGCCCTGCAGACAATCGCGGGCAGATCCGACATTGTGGGCGAAGCCATGGGATGGAATATGGAGGATATCAAGGCTGTTATACGGAGCCATCCGGATGCGGAAATGTTATTTGATAATATGCCTGCTGATTATCTGTTTGAGGCATGCATCCGTAATCTGTTGGAGGAATTTGTAGACCTTGAGGGGAAGAAGGCGGACCTGGATTCGGCGGAGTACATTGATTTCCTGAATTTTATGAATGCCCTGCCGGACGGTTACAAGGAAGATTATGAAGCGGAAGAGACGGGCGTGCGGCTGCAGGACGAAAAGGCGCTGCTTTCCCTGAAGACCATATACAGTTTTTCCGATCTGGAGCTGATGGATTTTGCGTTTAAGGCCCCCTATACCTGTGTGGGCTATCCTGCTTCCGACAGGACGCCTGACTGCCTTATCTTCTGCAGCGGAGCCAATGCCATTACAGCCGCATCTTCTGAAAAAGAATGTGCCTGGAAGTTTATGGAATGGTATTATTCGCAGGAACCGAGAAAGGAATATTCGCTGTTTATGGCGCCCATGCCAGCCAGGAAGGAGGCTTTCGAGCAGGCGCTGAAGGAGGTGGCAGGGGAAGCAGGAGGGCGGGAAGAAGAGCTGGGGGGCATCTATCGGAACGGAAGCCTGGTGAATTTCCGCTGGGTTACCCAGGAGGAAGCGGAGCTGCTCTATTCCCTGCTGGAATGTGCCAGGCCGGAAACAAATTCAGAGCAGACGATCCTGGAGATTATGAAGGAGGAAGCGGCCTGTCTGTTTGGCGGCAGTAAAACAGCGGAGGCAGTGGCAAAGATAACACAGAACCGGGTACAGCTGTATCTGGATTCAAAGTAGCTTCAGTTACCTCGCGCAGCCAGATATGCCGTTTATCCTGTTTTTGTGCAAAATACACGTTCAGGGTCTGCAGGGCCCTCACTTCCCCCTGTTCCCCGGACTTCCT
>CAJUFB010000157.1 GCA_910585805.1 uncultured Acetatifactor sp. | reverse complement strand
TGTTGGTGATGGTATTTATCCTGCTGCTGTTTTTCAGCATGATCAGCCAGGGAGTTGCTTATTTTGTCTCACTGTTCAGGGAGATTTTGTTCCGGATGTAAGGGGAGGAGGAAAAGTATGAAGAAACTGAAAAGCCTTATCGGTCCCATGATCATCCTTGCGGTAATCGCGGTGGGCGTACTGGTGATCGCTTTCTGGAAGGAGGCGCCGGAGCCGGAGGAGATTGTGAAGGTAAACGCTTACGAGGGGGATGGCCGGGAACTGGTATTGGAAAACGAACGTCTGCGGTTCGTGATGGATTCTTCCACCACCTGCTTTACTGTGGAAGATAAGGAGAGCGGCCGGGTATGGCGCTCCAATCCGGAAGGGATTGCGGAGGATGCCCTGGCGCTGAATACGGAAAAGCAGAAGCTCCAGTCCACGCTGCTTTTGACCTACAGTACCATCAACGGCGTGGATACCCTGTATGACAATTACACCTACAGCATGCAGAGCGGCATTTATGACATCGAGCAGGGAGATGACTACATAAAAGTATTCTATTCCGTGGGGGATATGGATAAGGAGTATGTGATTCCGCCTGTCATCCTGGAAGAGAAGATGGACAGTCTGCTTGAAAAGATGGACAAAAGCGGCATGATGCTTGTGGAGCAGTATTATAAAAAGTACGATATCAACAACCTGGGAAAGAATGACGACAGGGAGGAGCTGCTTGCCAGTTATCCCATTCTGGAGACGGAGGTCATCTATGTGCTCCGCAGCACCACCAAGGATAACGTGAAGGTGAAGTTCGAGCAGTTCTTTGAGCAGGCAGGCTATACCTACGAGGATTACATGTCCGACAGGGAACTGGATATGACCAGCAGCGTCTCGGAGAAGCCGGTATTCAATGTGAACATGGTCTACCGCCTGGACGGGGATGATCTTTTGGTGGAAGTGCCCCTGGGAGAGATTGAGTACAAGGAAGACTACCCCCTGCTGTACCTGAATGTCCTTCCCTATTTCGGAGCCGGGGGAACCGAAGACAATGGCTTCCTGCTGGTGCCCGAGGGCGGCGGGGCGCTGATTGATTTCAACAATGGCAAGGTGGCGCAGAACAGCTATTATTCCAATGTGTACGGCTGGGACATGGCGCAGGGCAGGACGGCCCTGGTGCATGAGACCAGGACATACTTCAATGTGTTCGGCATTTCCAGGGAGGACAGCTCTTTCCTCTGCATCCTGGAAGAGGGGGCGCCCTATGCGGCAGTACAGGCGGATATCAGCGGTCGGAACAACAGCTATAATTTCGTGAATGCCGTGTACAGCATCGCCCACAGGGAGCAGTATGACGTGGCGGACAAATACAACGGCGAGATGTATGTGTATGAAGAAAATCTGCCGGAGGAGAATCTGGTGAGCCGGTACCGTTTTGTGGATTCCGGCAGCTATGTGGACATGGCGAAATCCTGGCAGGGATATCTGAAGGAAAAGTACGGGGAAGCTTTTACATCGAAGCAGGACACCCAGACTCCGGCCGTAATCGAAATCCTGGGAGCCGTGGACAAGACAAAGCAGGTTCTGGGGATACCGGTTTCCAGACCCCTGAAACTGACTTCCTTTGAGGA
The DNA here is from genome assembly GCA_910585805.1 of uncultured Acetatifactor sp. Classification (GTDB taxonomy): domain Bacteria; phylum Bacillota; class Clostridia; order Lachnospirales; family Lachnospiraceae; genus Acetatifactor. The sequence goes on along the minus strand of CAJUFB010000157.1, from coordinate 3,711 downwards.
AGCGGAAGAGATTCTGCGGGAGATCAACGCAGAAGGAATGACCAATCTCTATGTGAAGCTTACCGGGTGGATGAACGGAGGCGTACAGCAGAAGCTTCTGAAGGATGCCAGGCCTGTTTCGGAGCTGGGCGGTAAGAAGAAGCTCCGGTTACTGATTTCCTATATCAGGGATAACGGCATGAAACTTTATCTGGACGGCATTACCGATTATGCCAATGACAGCGGCTTAACAGACGGATTTTTCGTATTTACGGATGCTGCCAGACTTGTCAGCAAGGAGGTAGCGGAGCTGCATCCCTATTCCACCGTGACCTATATGGATATGGAGGGGTCGGATTCCTATTATCTGCTGAAAGGGGAAAAAATCCTCCAGATGGCGCGGAATCTTTCCGCAGAGGCGCAGGAACTGGGCGGAGGAGTCTCCTTCCAGAATATAGGCTGTGAGCTGTCTTCCGATTTCAACGAAGATGAGCCCATGAGCCGTATGGCACAGTTAAAACAGCAGGAAGCTCTCCTTAAGGAGGTCAGCGCTTCCGGACAGGGAATCATGTCCAATATGGGAAATGATTACGCCATGGCCTACACCGACATGGTGGCAAATATGGACTTAAGCGGTTCCGAGTACACCATCCTGGACAGGACGGTTCCTTTTTATCAGCTTGCGGTGCACGGCTATGTGAACTATACCGGGGAGTCCCTGAACCTGACGCAGGACTATGAGGAGGAACTGCTGTTATCCGCCCAGTATGGCGCGGGATTGTCCTTCACCCTCATGGAGGAGACGGCATTTGCCCTTCAGAAAACCCTTTACACCGAGTACTTCGGAGCGGGCTACGACGCCTGGCATGACAGGATGATCGAGATCTATACCAGGTACAACGCGGAACTGGGACACACCTTTAACCAGAAGATGACAGGCCATGAATGGCTGGCGGATAAAGTTTCCTGCACCGCTTACGAGGACGGAACCAAAGTATATGTAAACTACGGCTATCAGGACTATACCACAGAGGACGGCGTCGTCCCGGCCAGAGATTATAAGACAGTCCGCTAGGGAGAAAGGGGTGTTGCTATGAATTATGGAAAGAAATATACAGGGCTTCTGAAGAGAAAGGCGATAGCGGGGTATCTGTTCATCCTGCCGTTTATCCTGGGCTTCCTCATCTTTATGGTGAGACCGTTCTTCCAGTCGCTTTTTATGAGTTTCAGTAATGTGGAGGTCAGCCCCCAGGGCATCAATTCTGTCTTCGCGGGCCTGGTGAATTACAAAAGGGCCTTTACGGTGGATACGGAGTTCAACCGGATGCTGACGGAACAGCTGGGGAAGATGGTGGTCAATTCTTTCGCCATCATGGTATTCAGCTTCTTCGTGGCGCTGATACTGAACCAGAAATTTAAGGGGAGGGCCCTTGTGCGGGCGGTGTTCTTCCTGCCCGTGATCATCTCATCCGGCGTCATCCTGGGGGTGGAATATGACAATGCCCTGCTGTCGGGCCTCCAGAACACCATTGAGAACAGCACCGGGGGAGGCACCAGCATCACCGGCGCCATCGAAAATATCCTGACAACGGCGGGCATCGGCACCAAAGCCTTCGAGATCGTGTTCGAGGTGGTGGACAGCATCTATGACGTGGCCATCGCGTCGGGAATCCAGATCATCATCTTCCTGTCGGGCCTGCAGACCATCTCCGACAGCATGTATGAGGCGGCGGATATCGAGGGCTGTACCAAGTGGGAGAGCATGTGCAAAATCACTTTTCCCATGATCAGTTCCCTGCTGTTGGTGAACTGGATCTACACCATCGTGGATTTCTGCATGAGGTCTGACAATGAGGTGATGGAGAAGATCAGCGATACCATGATCGTAAAGCTGGATTACGGATTCGCCTCGGCCATGGCCTGGGTGTACTTTGCAATCGTTATCGTAATCATAGGCGTAAGCTCGCTGATCATATCGAAGGGGGTCTATTACTATGACTAAGACAGCTGTGAAAGTAAAAAAAGATAAGACATTCTGGGAGAGGAACCGGGATTCCGGCGGTTACCTCCTGAAGAAGAAGATATCGGACATCGCGTACCGGATCATACGGGTGTTCCTGCTCTTCGGCATGTGCTTCCTGATCCTGCAGCCTATACTGAACAAGATCTCCATCAGCTTCATGGCGGAGGAGGATCTGTACAATGCCATGGTCATCGCGGTGCCGGAGCATTTTACCACCGACAATTACCAATTGGCCACCCAGTTCATGGATTACGGGAAGACATTCCTGAATACTTTGTTGGTCTCCCTGAGCATCGCCGTGCTGCAGATCGCGGTGTGCACGCTGGTGGGATACGGCTTTGCCAGGTTTGAGTTCCCCTTGAAGAAGTTCTGGTTTGCCTGCGTGGTGCTGCTGATCATCATCCCGCCCCAGACACTGTCCACCTCCCTGTATCTGCATTTCCAGTATTTTGACATCCTGGGGATCATCAAGCTGCTGACGGGGAGCGCGCTGAACCTGAGAGGCTCCGCCCTGCCCTATTACCTGATGAGCATTGGGTGCATGGGATTGAAGAACGGGTTGTATATCTTCATGATCCGCCAGTTCTTCCGGAATATCCCCAAGGAGCTGGAGGAGGCGGCTTATGTGGACGGCTGCGGCACGCTGAAGACTTTCTTCCGGATCATGCTGCCGGACGCTACGCCCATATTGACATCCTGTTTCCTGTTTTCCTTCGTGTGGCAGTGGACGGATGGGTTCTACTCCAAGACTTTCATGGGCAATGTAAGCCTGCTGGCCAGGCAGCTGCAGATGATCGCGGACAGGCTGGACCATTATATTGTGTTTACGCTGCATGACGCCACGGGGGCTTCGGTGGGGTATACCAACGCCATTGTGGCCACAGGCACGCTGATGGTGATCGTTCCGCTGATCGTATTATACCTGTTTGCCCAGAAGGGCTTCGTGGAAAGCCTGAGCAGTTCCGGAATTAAGATGTGACGGATATTTATATGGATTGATTCCATGCCGGCGGGCAAAAGCCTTTGGGGCTGCCGCAGTATCTGATCTTTCATGGGGCGCCCCCGGAGGCGGGAGCATGCTGCCGGCCGAAGGGGAAGCCCGGTCTTAGGAAGGCAGGAGCCCCGGGAGGGGAGCATGCTGCCGGCCGAAGGGGAAGCCCGGATTGAGGAAGGCAGGAGCCCCGGGGATGGGAGGATATAACGGCGCACCGGCAGGGATGAAATATATTATATTTAAGGAGGATTAAAAATGAAAAAAAGAATCGTGGAAAAAATGCTTGCATTGTCACTTGCGGCGGCAATGGCGGCCGGACTGGCCGGCTGTGGAAACAGTGGTGAGAGCAGCACCGGAGGATCTGCCGGCAGCAGCTCCGGCACACAGGAGGAGTCAGGCCAGGAGAGCGGTTCCGGCGCAGGGGAAGAGAGCAGCGCGCAGGCAGGGGCAGACGGAGAGGGCGAATCCGGAGAGGATGGAGAAAAGCCGGCTGAAATGCCCGCTGTGATTACGGACAGCGACGGAAACCCCATTGACCTGGGCGGCATGGAAATCGTCATCCGGGACTGGTGGACGCCCGATGAGCAGGAAGAGCCTGCAAACTCTTTTGAGGAAGCAAGGGAAGAGTACTATGACTGGATCCAGGAAACATATAATTTCACCATCAAGCAGGTTGCGGTCAGCACCTGGGACAGCGCACCGGAAGATTTCGTCA
>CAJUFB010000156.1 GCA_910585805.1 uncultured Acetatifactor sp. | reverse complement strand
GGGGCTTGCTATAACAATTGGATTTTATACTATAATTTGACTGTGAATAGTAACCATTTATGATGTTTTCAGATTTTATGTAAACGAATTTGCATCTCGTCATAACACAACGTTGCAGGAAGCATCCCAAAACAACGGAATCCGAAAGCAAAACATGACGAAAACAAAAAGGAAGAATAAACCGGATCTCACAGAAAGAATTGCCTGAGAAAGCAGAAAAATGGCAGCATCCTTGGTCAAAACCGCCGACACTGCCATTTTATTACGCAAACCAAAAACTTTATTCCGTTACAGCAGCGAATCCAATGTATTCCGGATCGCTTTGACAAATTCCAGACTGTTCAGGATGACAGGATTCTCACAGGTGGAGATCAGGGACAGGCTCCTGGTCATTTTTCCCTCTTCCACTGTCCTGATACATGCCTGCTCCAGTTTTTCGGCAAATGCGGTGAGTTCCCCAATGCCGTCCAATTCCCCTCTCTTCTTCAGCGCGCCTGTCCAGGCGAATATTGTCGCGATGGAGTTCGTGGAAGTCTCCTCACCCTTAAGATGCTTGTAATAATGGCGCTGCACCGTTCCATGCGCCGCCTCATACTCGTATACCCCGCTGGGCGATACCAGGACGGAAGTCATCATGGACAGGTCGCCGTAGGCTGTAGCCACCATATCTGACATCACATCGCCGTCATAATTCTTGCAGGCCCAGATAAAACCGCCTTCCGAACGGATCACTCTGGCCACAGCATCATCAATCAGGGTATAGAAATATTCAATGCCGAGAGATTCGAACTTCTCCTTATATTCGGTCTCATAAATCTCCTGAAAGATATCTTTGAAAGTATGGTCGTATTTCTTGGAGATGGTATCCTTGGTGGAAAACCAGAGATCCTGCTTTGTATCCACTGCATATTCGAAACATGCCCTGGCAAAGCTGCTGATGGACTTCTCTGTATTATGGATGCCCTGCAGGATCCCGGGTCCCTGAAATTCATGTATCAGCTCTCTTGTCTCCGTTCCGTCCTCCGCCGTGAATACCAGTTCCGCTTTTCCGGTGCCCGGTACTTTTATCTCTGTATTTTTATATACATCCCCGTAGGCGTGACGGGCAATGGTGATGGGTTTGGTCCAGTTCGCCACATAGGGAACGATCCCCTTCACCAGAATAGGGGAACGGAATACGGTACCGTCCAGGATCGCGCGTATGGTGCCGTTGGGACTCTTCCACATTTCCTTCAGATCATATTCCTTCATTCTGGCGCCGTTGGGGGTGATGGTGGCGCATTTTACAGCCACGCCGTATTTCAGTGTCGCATTAGCGGAATCCGCTGTCACCTGGTCATTTGTGGCGTTCCGATGTTCCAGCCCCAGATCATAATATTCCGTTTTCAGGTCTATGTACGGAAGCAGCAGTTCATCCTTGATCATCTGCCAGAGAATCCTGGTCATCTCGTCCCCGTCCATTTCCACCAGAGGGGTAGTCATCTGTATCTTATCCATTGCACTCTCCTCACTTTCTTTTTTTTTCACGCTCCGCATGGCAGTCTGTCCCAGGCCCGTCTGTCAGGTCTGTGTGACCTTCAGAATGCCGCGCAAAAAAGGCTTTCGGCTTTTGCCATATACAGACATTGTACTGCCATCTTCACTCACCCATCAATACCGAAAATAATGCTCTGCCCCTGCCTGACAGGAACCAAAGGTGCGCCATTCTGCGCAGGAAACCGTTGTCAGGCTAAACAAGCCCCTCCCGCACATACGCTTCATGCAGACCGTTCTCCACCATATTTTCGTAGGCATTTATCATATGCTGGTGGGCAAGCCGCTCCGCCAGGTCGCCGTTTCCCGACTTGATGGCATCCATGATCTGCTTGTGCTCCTGGTTGGATTTCGGCCCTCTGTTGGCATTTGCCAGCGTCTTCCTCCGCACCCGCAGCACATACTGATGAAAATCCTTCAGCTGATGCTCCAGCAGCTTGCTGTCACAGGCCTCATACATGATGTCATGAAAACGGTTGTCCAGCTCCGCAAGCTGTTCCAGATGCCCCTTGCCGGCATGGAACTCAGCCAGATATACATTTTCTTCCATCTCTTCCATCTGTTCCTTCGTGATATGCTCCGTGGCCCATCTGGCACAAAGCCCTTCCAGCAGGGAACGGATCATATAGATATCCTTTACATCCTTTTCCGTAATACCGGTAACATAAGCGCCTTTATTGGGTATGATCTGGATCAGCCCCTCCAGCTCCAGCTGCCGGAATGCTTCTCTTACCGGCGTGCGGCTGACTCCCATCTCCTCCCCGATGGCCACTTCCCTCAATTCTTCATGCTCCGCGTATCTGCCGTTTAGAATGTCTTCCCGCAGGCGGTTAAATACACGGCCCCGCAGGGAGTACTTGTCCGTAACTTCCTGCTTCACATCATAATTATTCATTTTTCCTTTTTCATACCTCCATGCCTGACAGCATCTTTCATCCTGGCGCTTCCGATACAGCCTGTCTCGGGAAAAATACACATTCCTTACATCCCGCAGCTTAGCCGCACCCTTTCCAGACATGCGACAATCTCCTCGTCCGTCAGCACCGTAACACGCCCACCGGCGTATTCTTCATCCACCCACGCCTTGACCCCGGCTACCAGCGGAGAAGATTTCTCCACCTGTTCCTCCCCCTTCAGACCGTAATAGGTATTGATCCAATGGGCAATGCCCGCCAGCCCGGAAGTATTGGACACTGCGCAGAGCACCGGCCTGTTCAGGAATTTCTCCGTGTCAAAGATATTGTATATCTCCTCATTTTTCAGCAGTCCGTCCGCATGGATGCCCGCCCTGGTCACGTTGAAATTCTTTCCCACGAACGGCGTCCTGGGGGGAATCCGGTAGCCAATTTCCTTCTCATAATATTCCGCCAGTTCCGTAATCACCCTGGTATCCATTCCGTTCAGCTCACCCTTCAGCTGCGCATACTCGAAAACCATGGCTTCCAGAGGCGTATTGCCTGTCCTCTCGCCTATCCCGAATAAGGAAGTATTCACACCGGAACAGCCGTACAGCCATGCGGTGGTGGAATTGCTCACAGCCTTATAAAAATCATTATGTCCATGCCACTCGATCAGTTCATGAGGCACGCCTGCATGGGTATGGATGGCATAAATGATCCCCTGGACACTCCTGGGAATCACGGCTCCGGGATAATTCACCCCATAGCCCATCGTGTCACATGCCCGTATCTTAACCGGGATCCCATACTCCTGCATCAGCTTCATCAGTTCCAGGCAAAAAGGCACCACATAGCCATAGATATCCGCCCTGGTGATATCCTCCAGGTGGCATCTGGGACTGATACCTTCCTCCAGACAGTCTCTGATGACACTCAGATAATGCTCCATTGCCTGACGCCTTGTCATCTTCAGCTTCAGAAAAATATGATAATCAGAACAGCTGACCAGTATCCCCGTCTCCTTCATGCCGATTTCCTTCACCAGCCTGAAATCATCCTTGCTGGCCCGGATCCAGCTGGTGATCTCCGGAAACTGATATCCTCTCTCCATACATTTATAGACGGCATCCCGGTCTTTCCTGCTGTACAGGAAAAATTCGCTGGCCCGGATCATCCCTCTGGGGCCTCCCAGCTTGTGCAGATAATCGTAGATCGTCACGATCTGTTCCGTGGTATAGGGCGCCCTTGACTGCTGTCCGTCACGGAATGTAGTATCCGTGATCCAGATTTCTTTCGGCATATTATGTGGTACGATCCTGTCGTTGAAGGGAATCTTGGGAATCTCCGAATAAGGAAACATATTTCGGAATACATTGGGTTTATCCACATCATCCAATATGTACATATGCTCCTCTATCTGCAGCAAATTACTGTTCTGATTCATCGTCACCGGACGGTTCTGAAATGCCTCATTATCTCTCATGTCCCTCTCCCTCCTTTATCCCTGCCGCCGGATTTCTGCTCCGCAGGCTTTACCGCTATCCGAAATCCATTCTTCCTGCCCACGGCCGAAACCATTTTCCAAACAGAAGAGTTCTCCAGCCGGCACTTCTGCAATATAGCGCTAAAATGGCAAACGACTGCCTCGCGGGCACAACACGCTTGTATTATTGTATACAATCAAATGTATTATGTCAATGCTTTTTCAAAAAAATGTGCTTTCTCTTCTTCCGGCAGGCCGCAGCCAGGGCAGAATCCCCTCTGCCCCGCCTCTGCAGAACGATTGCCTGCTCAATTCAGAAACTGCCATACATTCAGCATCCCCCAGCCCTGCTGATTCCAGGGAAGCCCCAGATCCGTAGCCGTATACTGCAGCTTTCTCTTACACTCTTCATTTGTCATACAGGGAAATTTCTGAAAGAACAGAGCTGAAGCCCCCGATACCACCGGCGTCGCCATGGATGTGCCGCTTTTGGCCACATAAGCATTCATAAACCTGCCCCGCAGCCCGTAACAATTCACATTACAGGAAATGATATCCGTGCCGGGTGCCACCAGATCCGGCTTCCGGACAGCTCCTCCCGGAAAGCCCCTTCCGGAATACGTCTCACATCTTCCGGGATTGTTCAGGCCATAACCGCCGTCATGACATCCTACTGTCACTGCCCTGCCGCTTCCTACCGTCGAAAGACTTCCGTCCCCCGGTCCCTTATTGCCTGCAGCGCATACCACAAATATGCCTTCCTTCCATATTTCATCCACTTTCCGCTGCAGGATCCTCTCTCTGCCCGGCTCCTCCATACTTCCGATCCCCACAGAAATATTCAGTATCCTGATTCGATACCGTGTCCTTATCTTCAAAACCCAGTCCATGCCGGCCAGCATCGCCTCTACTTTTCCGTCTCCGTTCTCATCCAGAACCTTCCCTACCACAAGACTGGCTCCCGGCGCCATTCCCCTGTACTTTCCTCCCGACAGCCTGCCGTTTCCGCACAGAATGCCGCATACATGGGTTCCATGTCCATTATCGTCATACGGCAGATTCCTGCCGCCCACAAAATCACGAAAGCATACCGGCCGTCCGTACAGATCGGGATGCCTTGCGGTCATCCCCTCAGGTGTCAATAGTCTGCATGCACTTTTTTGAAATTTTTGCCTATAAATTCAAGGTTTTCTGCCATGGATACCGGCTTTGTGTGAAGCCTCTGCCATAAATCGCCCTGTCCATGGGTAATAACTGCAAAATCAACGGAAAATGCTCTCCTGCATCACAAGGCATTCGATATCCCCCGCAGCCTTTTCAGCTTTCAGTCACACCAGCTAATCGCCACATCCTGTTCATCCTTCACAACAATCTGCCGAATGAACCTCTGCACCGCCTCCCCTGTCAATTCAGGAATCTCCAAACAGGCCCCCAGCTCTTCTGCGCCCTGCTTCCGGGCAAGCTCTGCCTCCATGGAATCTATCCGGCCGTCCATTTCCGACAGCCTGGCTTCTGTTTCTGCTATCTTGCCGTTCATAACAGCAAGACTATCTTCTCCGGCCTCTTTATCGGCATCCTCTCCGTTCAGCTCTGAAACGCCTGCCTTCTCCGGAATGCTTTTCTTGCCTGGAATACCTTTTTCCCATGGAATGCCCTCGTTCCCTGAAATGCCCTTGTTCCATTTTTCCACATAGCGCTCATAAATTTCCATCTTCTCCTTTTTGAGTGATTGCAGTCTTAGTCGCAGCCTCCGCCGTTCCCTTTTCAGTTCTTCCAGATGCTGCCCCAATTCCCTCCTGCGTTCCTCCCAGATGGCACTCTTGTCTGACAGCTGCTCCAGATG
>CAJUFB010000155.1 GCA_910585805.1 uncultured Acetatifactor sp. | reverse complement strand
AGCCAGCAAATACGCCTGCGTTGGGTTCACCTGATTTTCCCTTCCGCCCCCGGCTGTGGGAAGGAAATAAATATCCTTTTGTAATCAAATTCTGCCATCAAAATCTTGCATAACAATATTTTACTACTTCTCCACGAAATATGCTACCATTTTCTCTTTCTATATTGCATGACGCTGAATACTGCCTAATGCAATCATGCGATTAATATTCTATCTCCAACGGAACCTGAACTGTAGACAAAAACAAAATACTGCCCGCCATCTCTTCTCCGAGCCACCTGTCTTTACCGGATATACCGCTCAACTCCGATTCAATCAGCGTCTTCAGAAGCTATGTGCCTATATTTATCCAGCAATTCCATCCACAGCAATCTAGCGAACCGGAACGGAACCTCTGGAAAAAGCATAGCATTCTGTTGCGTTTTCATCAACATCCTGCCTTGTTTTTGCAACCGAATCTCCATGATTGCAACAGGACATTTTATAGCCGGCATTTCTGCAACTGCGGAAGAATTTTTACAACAATTGTGCTTATCCCTGCGGAGAACCGCAACGGCCTTCGGGTTTACTGCAACAAAAAAGGATCCGCTGCAGCCGAACCGACTGCAGCAAATCCTCACCTGCTGCCAATGCCCTTCAATCCACATATATCTCCAAAAACCCATTCAGGTCAGCAATTATTTTCGGCCATGCGTATAAATTCAGGCGTTTTTGACCAATACTTGACACCCCAGTTTTCGAAATTCCATTCATCCATATAATCGTTACATTCGAAATCAATATAATAGACTTCTTCATTCTGCACGACAAAATTCGTCGGAAAGTAATCTATATTCGTATGAGCCGCATACAGCAATTCGCACATATGATGTAACTGGTCCATGTAGGCAGCTTTCATCCTGTCCTGCAAAACCAATTCGTAGATTGTATCGCCGTCAATATACTCCTTCAGAATACGCTCTTTTTCCCTGTCCACATCAAGCATGACAGGAATTTTGATTCCGATTGCCTTTAGCCGGTTATAATCGTTTACTTCCGCCTCAATCTTATTTCCAAACTGATAATAATCGCATGGTTCGTGATGTATTTGCTTCAAAACGTATTCTTTTCTGCCATCGCGGGCCAGGTAGGAATATCCGCCTTTCCCCTTTCCCAACAGCTTAACTACTTCATATTCTCTTCCGTTTACAGTCATTTTTCTGTCCATAACCGCCACCCCTTCACTTCCGATTGTGATTTGCTTTATGCCACGGGTACCCTCCTGACATAAAACCTGATTTTGCTGCCTGAAATTTCGAGAGCCTGTCTCCCTAAGCCTCCCCCGGAAATCACTTCTTTCCGGCCACTGCCTTCCGATACTCCATGGGTGTCATCCCCATGATTTCCATAAATGCCCGGTTAAAGCTGCGCTGGCTGTTAAACCCTGCTTCCACACAGATATCAATCAGCGGGGTATCTTCCGCTTTCATCAGTTCCATGGCATATTCCAGCCGGATATGATTCAGGTACCTCCGGAAATGAATATGCAGCCTGTCGGAAAAAATATGGGAAATATAATATTTATTCACATGCAGCTCCCGTGCCAGTATCTCCAGGGTCAGAGGCTCCTGAAAATGCTCCATGACATATTGCACTACCTGACAGGTCAGTTCCATCCCCTCTGACTTGCTCCGTTTTTCGGGCGACAGCCGATGCCATATCAGCGCAAACAATACCTGTATCCATGCTGCGCACAACTCTTCCACGCTCAGGGTCGGCACTTCCTGTGTCCCCGCCGTTTTTCCGGCGGATGAAACTGCCAGGACGGCGGCAGCCCCCGGAACAGCGGAATTGGTACCAGTATTTTCATCAATGGCGGGGCTTTCGTCAACAGCAGAATTACCCGCACCCGTGAAGCGCTCTGCCTGCCTCTCCCGTTTCGAACTGGAAAGGCCATACAATCTGTCCAGGGCCAGCACTCCGTCCTCCGGCAATTCCCCGGCGCTCAGAAAAGGCTGTGCCGGACTGTATTTCCGGACAGCATGCAGATATCTGCCCGTGAGGGCATCATCAAAAATAAACAGCCTGGCCCGGCTTTCCGAAGGCGTATGATAGCTGTGAATCTGCTGCGGAAAAATCACGGCACAGTCTCCCGCCCCCAGTTCCCGGCTTTTATCCATAATCCGTACTACAATGCTGCCTTCCATGACAAGCAATATCTCCACATGATCATGCAGATGCTCCGGAAACCCCATGTGAACCGCTTCAAAGGACTGTACTGAATAGTCCTTGCTTTCATAAAACAGCTTCATACCTGAACCTCTCCTGAGAGCAATTTTTGGCGAATAGTTCCTTTGATTTGGCAATCATTATAATACCGCCAATGCTATAATGTAAATACCTGAAGCGAAATTTTATCCGGATACCGACGCCATGTTTGTCCAACACTTTACGTGTTGGCTGTACACAGTGTTCCCGGAGTCATACGGAACAAATACATTCCTGCTGCAAAAGACACGGAGACAGGCGAAAAGAGTGTTGACACGGCCCGGAAAACACCGTTTCCCGCCTCGCCGAAACACAGCCGCCTGCACAAGTTACGTACAAACACAGCGCGCCGGTTCACAGGCTGCAGAAATTCCGGAAAGAAAGAGAGGTATCGCAATGAACACCGAAAAGAAAGTACTGATTTTCCAGGGCGGCTGGGACGGCCATGAACCCGCGCTTGTAGCCGCCAGATTTGCGGAAATCATGAGAAAGCACGGGTACTCCTGTGAAGTCCACTCTGACCAGGAAATCCTGTTGGACGAAGCCCACCTGATGGAGATGGACCTGATCATTCCCTGTTGGACCATGGGCAGCATCGAGCCGAAAGCCAGAGAAAACATTTCAAAGGCAGTAGCCTCCGGCTGCGGGCTGGCAGGCTGTCACGGAGGCATGTGCGACTCATTCCGGGACGACACGGAATGGCAGTTTATGACCGGCGGCCAGTGGGTCAGCCACCCCGGCGGAGACGGCATCCGGTATCAGGTAAATATCCGCCGCGGTTCCAGCCCTATCGTTGAAGGCCTGGAAGATTTCGAGGTATGCAGCGAGCAGTACTATCTGCATGTGGACCCGGCGGTGGAAGTGCTGGCAACCACCCGTTTTCCTGTCTTTCCTTATTACCATATGTCCAACAAACCGGTGGATATGCCGGTGGCATGGACAAAATACTGGGGCAACGGCCGGGTATTCTACAATTCACTGGGGCATCACGATGATGTTTTTGAGAAATATCCCCAGGCGCAGGAATTAATGGAGCGCGGAATGCTCTGGGCGGCTCAGGGAAAGCAGTATGCTCAGGAACACGGGCTTACCACCGGAAAATTTGAAAGCTGAACTTGGGATGTGTTCCAAACATGATGGCAATCCGAACGCAAAAGGGCACTGGTATGAAGACTGCGTTTTATTGTATTTCTCGGTTTTTGCCTGAATAAGTTGCAGCGGTTATTTTCCGACGAAAGAAACACCATGAAAACCTTTGAAACACATCAAATCTGAAGAAAGAAAACACAAAATTTACATGAAAGGAATACAGCTATGGAAAAAGTAAGAATCGGCATTCTGGGACTGGGTGCCATCAGCGGCATCTATCTCAAAAACCTGACCGAGCTGTTCCGGGATGTGGAGGTTGCCGGCGTTTACGACCTCATCCCTGAAAAAGTAGAAGCCGCCAGAACAGAATACAAAATCGCCAAAGGCTACTCCTCCATGGAAGAGATGTTGGCGGATTCCGAAATTGAAATCATTCTGAACCTCACCAGACCCTTTGAGCATTACGACACCACAAAAGCCGCTCTTCTGGCAGGCAAGCATGTCTACAGCGAAAAGCCCCTTGCCGCCACCTACGAAGAAGGACGGGAACTGGTAAAGCTGGCTCAGGAAAAGAATCTGATGCTGGGCGGCGCGCCGGATACCTTTCTGGGTGCCGGCATCCAGACCTGCCGCAAGCTTATCGACAGCGGCTTTATCGGGCGTCCCATCGGCGCTTCCGCCAGAATGATTTGCCACGGCCATGAAAGCTGGCATCCGGCTCCCGAATTTTATTATCAATACGGCGGCGGCCCCATGATGGATATGGGTCCCTATTATTTGACCGCTCTGGTCAGCCTTCTGGGACGGGCAGACAGCCTCACTGGCATTGTATCCAAAAGCTTTGACACGCGTACCATCACAAGCAGCCCTCACTACGGCCAGACTGTAAAGGTAGAGGTTCCCACCCATGTAAACGGCATTCTGCAGTTTGAAAACGGAGCGGTAGCCACCATCACCACCACCTTTGACGTGTATTATGACAACTCTGCCAGCCTGGAAATCTACGGCACAAAGGGCACGCTGCGTGTCCCCGACCCCAACGGCTTCGGAGGCCCTGTCATGCTCCTGCGCCCTGAGGACGGCATATTCCGTGAAATTCCCCTGACCTTCGATTACAGGGAAAACAGCCGCGGGCTTGGCCTGGCGGATATGGCAAAGGCTCTGCGGGAAGGCCGGGACATGCGCGCCGGAAGCCAGCAGACCCTCCATGTGCTGGAAATCATGACTGCCTTTGAGAAGAGCAGCCGGGACGGGAAAGTTATCAAACTGGAAAGTGCTTATGAACGGAAAAGCGCAATGCCGGAGGACGGTGTTGCAGGAATTCTGTAAGCTGTAATTTTGTGCGGATTCATTTTTCCGATTTCCCAAAGGCATGTCTGGATTTACATTATAGAATCTGTCATTCCAGCGGGGAGGCATCTAACATTTCTTCCTGTGCTTCCCCGCACGAATGAAACTGCATTGATAACAGCCGCATCGCTTTATCCTGAACATGCAATCCATCTTTTACGTGTATTGGGCGGCTCTTCAATGATGTTTTCCTGCATATCGCACAGGCAAACACATTTTGTCTCAAACTGCTGACTCATTTCCGCTTCTACTACTGCCTTCTTAGCCTCGTTGCAGCCTTCAGCACTTCTTCCCGCAACCCGGGCAGCTTCAGATCCGATTTATCCCCGCTTCCGTAAGTATTGCCCTGCTCCGTCTCCTCGCTCTCCAGACTGGTATCCATACCCAGACAGACTACAACCACATCACTGCAGACGCAGACACCTCTTACTTCCGAGAGCCGGTCGTTGCGCAGCCCCCGGTCTGACAGCCTCTCCTGCTACAGATGGCAGCCCTCCGAAGTCATGCCCCGGACACTGTCTCCCAGATAATTCTGTATGCCTTCCAGTATTGTCCAATACCGGGAAGCAGTTCCTTCATAATTCCTCACCAAAGCCGCCCGGCTGTTGGTATCTGATTGGTAATCCTCGTCCCGGTCACCAGGCTTTCTCCAGCACATCTCCCCTCTCCACTTCATTCCTGTCAACCCCGCGCAAAAGCAGCCCCACATTGTCTCCCTGTTTTGCGGTGTCCAGCATCTTCCTGAACATTTCCAGGCCTGCCACAACTACCTCCCTGGAACTTCCGTCCCTTCGCCGCAGCGTCACCGTATCTCCCACGGTAATGGAACCGGACTCAATCTGTCCGGTTATGACAGTCCCCCGCCCGGTGATAGAAAATACGTCCTGAACCGTGATGCGGAATACCCCGTAATCTCCGCAGGAAACGCCGGTATTGTAATAATCCCCTGCACTGCTGCCTGCTTCCCGATGATATGTGCCGTCATCCGGCTTCTTTTTTCTGAATATGTCGAATAATCCCATTTTCTCCTCCGTCATACTTTTTTGTTATGTGTACAGTTTATGATATTTTCCGGATAATTACAAGCGGGAATCGGCATTTGACCTTTTTCATACAGAAGAAACTCTCTTGCCCGGCTATCGCTTTTGGTAAGCCTCTTAGCCTTAAGGAATTGGTAATAAATAACTTTTAAGTTTTTTAATGGTATGATATACTCCT
>CAJUFB010000154.1 GCA_910585805.1 uncultured Acetatifactor sp. | reverse complement strand
TCGAAGAAACAGCGGATGCTGTTAAGACAGAATCTGTAATCTATACGAAAACCGGGGAATCAGCCGGACCTGAACCTGGCGCAAATCTCTCTGTTTCCGTATAAAAAGAATCAGAAAAATCATATTGGTTTCATATGAGATACAATCAGGAGTCAAATGAGTTACAATATATTAGTAGTAGATGATGAAAAAGAACTGGCCGATGTGATTGAGCTTTATCTCACAGCAGACGGCTGCACGGTTCATAAATGTTACACGGGCAAAGAAGCTCTGGAGTGCATCGCGCATACAGACCTGGATCTGGCAATTCTGGATGTGATGCTCCCTGATGTGGACGGCTTTCAAATATGTAAAAAAATCCGGGAGAAGTTCTGGTATCCTGTCATTATGCTCACAGCAAAAGGGACGGACGTGGATAAGATCATGGGTCTGACCATTGGAGCGGATGATTATATTACAAAACCCTTTAACCCGCTGGAGGTGGCTGCCCGTGTAAAAACCCAGCTGCGGCGGTACCGACTTTACAATCATTCTGCAGCGAAGCAGGGGGAGCCGGCCCGCGAGTATGATATAAGGGGACTGGTAATCAACAGGGACAGTCATAAGTGCTTTCTGTTTGGAAATGAGCTGCAGCTGACTCCCATTGAGTTTGCCATCCTCTGGTATCTCTGTGAGCGGCAGGGCGTTGTAGTCCCTTCCGAGGAGCTTTTTGAGGCGGTATGGGGCGAGAAGTTCCTGCAGAATAATAATACCGTCATGGCCCATATCGGGCGGCTGCGGGAAAAGATGGAAGAGCCTGCCAGAAATCCCAGGTTTATTAAAACAGTATGGGGGATTGGTTATACCATTGAAAAATAGAAAAGATTTTCGCCAGATCCGTATAAAGATTTTCCTCCGGACGATTGCCGCGCTGGTAGTGGCCGTTTCTGTCATCTATATCACATATTCTGTTTTACTGCGCGGCCGCTTCGCTGATGGGATGGTGGCGTTTTTTCAGACTGCCCTTGGAATAAAATACGATGCGGCTCTCCAACTGTATGAGCGGATATTTCGCAGCCATATGGATGCCATGATTCTGTTTTCCATTCTGCTGATATTCGCCGTATTGTTCTATTTTTATCTCCGTTGGCTTACACGGTACTTTGAGACGGTCAGTGAAGGAATGGATCTCCTGCTTGCGGATGCCCCAGGAGAGATTTCCCTTCCCCCGGAGTTGTTCTCCATTGAGAGGAAAATGAACCTGGCAAAGCACACAATTCTCCTGCAGAAAAGTGATATGCTCGTGGCAGAACAGCGGAAAAATGATCTGATTATGTACCTGGCCCACGACTTGAAAACGCCGCTTGCTTCCACCATCAGCTATCTGAATTTACTCCGGGATGAAAAACAGATTTCCGAGGAGCTGCGGGAGAAGTACCTTTCCATCTCCCTTGCCAAATCAGAACGGCTTGAGGACTTAATCAACGAATTCCTGGAAATTGCGAGATACAGCCTGTCAAACATAACACTGCAATATAAGGAGATCAACCTTACCCGCCTGTTGGAGCAGCTTGTATATGAGTTTCAGCCGATACTGGACAGAAAGGGGCTGACCTGCCGCCTTGCGGCTGCGGATGATATTCTGCTGAAATGTGATGCTGATAAGATGCAGCGGGTGTTTGACAATCTTTTGCGCAATGCCGTGCTTTACAGCTATGACGGAACCGAAATTATCATCGAAGTCGAACAGGGCAAAGACAGCCTGGTACTGAGATTTTCCAATCATGGCGGGACCATTCCAAAAGAACGGCTGGAGCGGATCTTTGAACAGTTTTACAGACTGGATACGGAGCGCAGATCTGGCGGAACCGGGCTGGGACTGGCCATTGCCAGACAGATCGTTACACTTCATAAGGGGGCAATCACAGCGGAAAGTGAAAATGAGCGGACGGTTTTTACTGTAACGCTTCCTGTTTTATAGGAAAATCGTAAGAAAATCCGTAGAAAAAGAGTGGAATACCGTGTGAACAAACAAGAAAATGGTGCTTTTGTTTTTGGTACAATGAGCGTACTAAGGCATAGGCACTTTTGTCTGTGCGGAAAGGAGTTTTCACATGGAACTGCTGATTGATAAGGTTTCCAAAAAATTTAAAGACAAAAAAGCGGTTGACAATATCAGCCTGGAGCTTACACCGGGTGTCTGGGGCCTTTTGGGTGCCAATGGCGCAGGCAAGACAACTCTGATGCGGATGATTGCCGGGATTATGCAGCCCACCTCCGGCCAGGTGCTGTATGACGGTGTGCCAATCCGGACGCTGGGAGAGGGTTACCGGGATGTCTTCGGTTTTCTGCCCCAGGAGTTTGGTTTTTATCCGGAATTCACGGTGAAGGATTATCTGGCTTATGTCGCCGCCCTAAAGGGACTGAGCGAAAGGGAGAGCCGGCGGAGAATCCGCGAATTGCTGGAGAGAGTCTCCCTCACGGACGTCTACAACAAAAAAATCGCCAGGCTCTCCGGCGGCATGAAACGCAGGGTGGGGATTGCCCAGGCTTTGCTGAATGATCCGGAGATACTGATTCTGGATGAACCTACCGGGGGATTGGACCCCGGCGAGAGGGTGCGTTTTCGCAATCTGCTGTCGGAGTTTGCCCATGACCGCATTGTTTTAATCTCCACCCATATTGTTCCTGATGTGGAGTACATCGCCACCTGCCATGCCATCATCCGGGACGGGAGGCTGTTAGCCACAGGAACTACAGAGGAACTGGTCAGACTGGTGGAGGGGAAGGTATGGAGCTGTACGATCCCTGCAAGAGCTGTGCCAGAATACGAAAGCAGGCTCCAGATTATCAGCCTGCGGAATGAAAACGACGGCAGCGTTTCCATCCGCTATCTGGCGGAGAATCCCTGCAATGACATTTCCGTCCCGTCCGTTCCCCGTCTGGAAGACCTGTATTTGTGGCTGTTCCCACAGGGCGGCGTAGAAAACCCAAAAAGAACCGGCCGAAAGAAAGGAGGTATCCATAGATGAGAATTTTATATCTGGAATTAAAACGTGTACTGAAGTCAAAGCTTACTTGGATTCTGCTAGCGCTGGCGCTGCTACTCTCCGTTCTGCTTGCCTGGTTGCCCACTACTTACTGCTACAGTAATTACACAGACGAGGCCGGAAATGAGGTAAATCTCACCGGCCTGGCATCCATCGCCCATGAAAAGGAACGGCAGGCGGAAGCAGCCGGAATCGTTACCCCACAGCGGGTGCGGGAGGCTGTGGAGACCTATCAGGCCTGCCTTGCATCCTACGGCGTGACGGAATCCTATGATCTGCCGGAGGGTGTCTATGAGCGGGAAATCCTCCCCATTGCCCCGTTACTCCATGGTGTAAAGGAGGCCTTTGCAGATCCGGATACTGGAATGGCTCCTGCGATTATGGAAATTGACCCGAAGCAGATTGACGACTACTATTCCGTCTGTGAGAGCCGAATTGCCTCCCTGATGGCGATGGAGCAGCCGGACAGCCCGGCAGCACAGCGCAAAGCCGTAGAAATGTACCGGAATACAAAGAAGCCCTTTGAGGTTTATCCGGGCATGATTTCCGCTGTCATGGACTATCAGAACATCATGGGTTTTCTGGTGCTGCTGTTTTGTGTGGTCATTGCCGCACCAATATTTTCTGCTGATTATCAGTCCGGCGCAGACGATATCCTGCGTTGTACCCGGCATGGAAGAGTCTCTCTTGGTATTGCAAAGATGTTTGCAGCCCTTTTCATCAGCGGAGCTGCATTTGTGCTCTGTGCTGCCGTCCATATTCTGGTGGCAGACAGTCTGTTCGGCTGGGAATGCACCCGTACATCCATTCAGATGATGTACTCCATTGTGACCCTGGCAGACATGAACATAGGAGGCCTTCAGTTCCTTTTTGCTGCCTCTGGACTGCTTTCGGTTCTGGCTTCCGTGAGCTTTACGCTGTTTCTTTCCGCCAGATGCAGGACCACTGTGTCATCCCTGGCATCATCGCTGGTATTCTGTATTGCTCCGGTGGTTATTTCCATGACGGCGCCTGGGGCGCTGGGTACATGGCTTTGCAGCATCCTGCCCGCCAGCGGAACGAGCATTCAGGCGAGCGTGCTCTACGCAATTACGGACTTCCAGTTTTTGAATCTGGCAGGGCTGTCGGTCCGGACGCCGTATGCCATGATTGGGGCCTGCATGATTGAGATTCCCCTGTTTGCATTCCTGGCTGTCCGATCTTATTGCAGGCATGCGCTGAATTAAATACAGTTCATAAATTTTGGGGATGTCCGGGTATGATAAAAATTCAACCTTCTTTCAGGTGGATTTTAAAATGCCCGGACATTTCACGTCATTTAGAAAACCGTCTGCGGCAAATAAGTTGTTCCGGTGTTTTTAGAATGATAAAATTAGACTTTACAGAAAAACCGCATAAAATGAAAAACCGGCATTTTCAGAAGGGAAAATACTATGTGCAATAAAAATCTTAAAACATTAAGCTGTATGGTTCTTGTAGCTGGTGCTTTATCAGGATTGGCCGGATGCAGCTGTATGCCATCCAAACCAATCCAGACAGAAGAAAAAACAATTGCCTCTGACGTTGATGATACCACAACAGCATACAATGCAGAGGGGCAGGATCAAAAAATGGAGAGGGGCCCCGATGAAACAGGACAGGATGCCGGAAGTGTCTCTGAAGATATTGTGAAAGACCGTGTCAGTCCGGGTGAAGTGGAGATCGTGAATGCAGCCGAATTTGGCAATCCAAAAGAAGTGTTGCATCATATGCCGATTGCATCAAATGCTACAGTTATAAAAACAGGAGAGAAATTCGTTTTGCCAGATGAAGTTTTTGTGGATTCCACCAAAATTGAATGGACGGCATCCACCGCAGACGGGGAATATCTTTTTCCTTATATGAGGGTTAATGAAACCGGGGATATGTTTATGATAGACTGGGCATATAACGGATACTGCTTTGCTGTCTATGGGAAATCGCCCCAGAATACAAGTGACAGGGATATGGCCGGAAAGATTGCGTTGGCAATGATATACAATTTGGGGGAAGCGGAATAAAGGTGTTATCATATTTGGAAAATTGAGACCGGAGGGAAAAATGAATCAGAAAAAATGGATCCGTATTGTGTCGATTTATTCGATTATATATACAGCAATTACATTATTGAGCAGCGTCTTGTATCTTTGCAACGGCATTTATGAAGACCCAAGCGGCAACTGGCATGAATTAGACAGGGCTATCATTCTCCTGATTGGGATAGCGGCATTTGAGTTATGCACGAATCTGCCTGTTAAGCCTTTGGCTCTCAGATATTTGATTGCATATATTCCCTCTCAGCTGTTGGCGTTTGCCTGTGTCTGGTTCAGCGGATTGCGGGAACCCTTGGCGAAAACAGCGTACAGGGATATTTGGATTAACTTTACGAGCCTTTTTGTGCTGTTATGTATCATCAATACTGTCATTTATGTTTTTAAGAAAAAGAGAGGGAAGGAAGGGGAAAAGAAATGACAGAAGCTGCTGAAAAATTCATCCCGATTTTCGTAGGGCTGCTTCTTATACTTCGCGGCCTGTTTTGGATTGTTGACGGAAAAAAGGGAAACAAAAGAAGTTGTTTCTTTGGCATAGCAGCCATTGCGGTAGGAATCATCATGTTCATCACCGTGCTCTTTCAGATTCTGTAAAGAAGAACATAGATACAATAAGTTATGCAATTTTGTAATCATCAGAGAGGAAAAAGACAATGAGTAAATACATAAGAGAAATCGGAATTTCTGTAAGATTTTCGCACTGCCAGGAGAAATTGTGATGGAGAGATACAAAAATAAGTTGAAACTCACGTTATGGGTTTCTGTCGTATATGTTTTGTCGGTTATATGCTATGTACCTACATTGCTGGAACAGAACGGAATTATCATTCCCA
>CAJUFB010000153.1 GCA_910585805.1 uncultured Acetatifactor sp. | reverse complement strand
CCCGCTAAACATTACGCCCTTGCTGGGCGCACTAGGAATTGTCGGAAAATAACTGATACAGCTCCTATAGGAAAAGGCCCGGAAATACAAGAAAAACTACTTTAAACTCGTATCAGTTATTTGCAGGCACTTCCTTACATTGCTTTCGGATATTGCCGTATATAAAAAACAGAGGGAAT
Source organism: uncultured Acetatifactor sp. (assembly GCA_910585805.1). GTDB lineage: Bacteria > Bacillota > Clostridia > Lachnospirales > Lachnospiraceae > Acetatifactor. Next base: position 5,780 of record CAJUFB010000153.1, on the reverse strand, counting down.
TGCCGCTCCGGCAGTCTTCCCTCTGACCTGTCTGTACTTTCCTGTCCGTCAGCCGCATTTGGGCATGACGATACAGAATCTTTTTCAGTTCGTATATACATTATGGTAAAGCCTGTAATATCCTCCTCCAATATCCTGAACCTGCAGCAGGATGACAAAAGAATCCGCATCCATTGCTTCCAGGGCATCATCCACATATCCGCTCCTGTAGGCCCCGTTGTTGTACGCCTGTTCCACAGAACTCCACATTTCCTTCGGTATCACGTTTGTAAACTGCCTGTCTCCCGTTCCCACTTCGCGCAGCAGCCTTCCGCAGTCCTCATAATACGCTTCCATGGTATCCCGCACATCCTCCCCGGAGATGCCGGCACGGTCCAGAGCTTCCTGTCCCTCCGCCTCATCCACAGACTCTGTATCCGGGGCCGGATCATGCTCCGGATCGGTGTCCGTGTCCGCATCCGTCCCGGATCCTCCCTGCCATCTCAGCGGCTCTATGGGCGTGGGGTTAATCAGCACCACTGCGCTCTCCTGCCCGTCGGTCCCCGGCTGACTGTCACCGTCGCCTGTATCGTTTCCGGCATTTCCGCTGTCCCCGGTGCCCGTGCCGTTTCCGGCATTTCCGCTGTCCCCGGTGCCCGTGCCGTTTCCGGCATTTCCGCTGTCCCCGGTGCCTGTGCCGTTTCCGGCGCCTGAATCATTGCCGTTCACCGGATTCCCCTGCATATCCATCCCCGACACGCATGCGGGCAGGTAGACGGCAAGTCCGGTCCGCATATGACTGGTGCCGAATTCCCGGTCACTTTTGTTAAAATAATCATAGGTGGGCGTGTCCGTGTCGTCCCAGGTGACATCCACGTTGAAGTAGTCCTCTCCCAGCTTAATGATATTCCAAGCATGATCTTCCCCCGCATAACCGGTACAGTAATAGCACGGAATCCCAAGCCGCTGCATCAGATACTGAAAAGCCCTGGCATACCCCGCACACACCGTTCTCCCATTGGCCAACGCGCTGTAGGCACTCTGGTTCATGGGTGCGTTTACCACATACTCCACCTGCTCCATCAGGCTGTCATGTACATACTGCTCTTTCTCCAGATCACTGCCCCGCTCTACCGCGGCAGCCAGGATCGTTCCCGCCCTGCTCTCAAATTCCTGCCGGGATGCTTCCAGGTTGCTCGCTGTGGCATTATACTTCAGAGTGATCTCCACACAGCTTCCGTTCCTCAGATATTTACAGGAATACCCTGTCTCCAGCCAGAACAGCTCCGGATGGTCATTGTAAACCGCCTCAAAGACGGTCTTTAACTGATTCACGTTCACGGCCGTCACCGGCGAAAAGCTCTGTACCATATCCATGGCATTTGCGTAAATCTGTTTATACAGACTCTGCAGATCCGTTTCCAGCATGGCATAGAAGGGATAAAACTCCGGGTCAAAGCTGAGCTCGCTTCCGGTATTCCCCAGAGGCGCGCTTTCCGCCAGCTCTTCCTCTTCCTCCGGCTCTATCTGCTGCGCCTCTTCCTGTACAGGCTCATAACCCGTTCTGCCGCTGACAGAAGCCGGCGCTTCCACTGACTGACTGTCAGGAGGCTCATATCCTGTCTGATTTCCGTCCCTGATCCAGTCTGCGTTGACGCCCGCCCTGGCAGCATCGGCAAGTCCGTCCGCAGCCCCGCTGCCGTCCATGTCAGGCTGCCCGGGATCGTCCTGGCTGCTGCCGGAAGAACCCCCGCTGTCCCCGGACAGCGGATCCGGCTGACTGCTGCCGCCCGACTGGACAAACGACAGATTTTCCACCTTCTCCGCCAGCATTTCCGTCAGGGAAGGATTCAGGGCACAGGCCAGGACACCGATGCACAGTATCATGATCAGCGACATGATAAAGAAAAAAATTGCTTTTGCTACTTTCATTTTGCTCACATTCTGCCGATATTTCCGGCTAATTGTATTTTGGACGCCGCCCGGAGCGCGGCAGTTTCGTACGAAAAACAGCATAACAACAACTCTGGTGCCATGCTTTCGCTATAGATCATTATATCAAAAACTCCAAAACATGTAAATCATTCTCTGCAATTTCCTATCAAATATACACTTCCGCAGAGAAGGATCCCGACGCCGAATATGGTTCCCATACATGTATGCTTCAGGAATTGCGGACGGATTCAGGCTCTGCATCCCGCCGCAGAAAGCACAACCGCCCCTGGACTTCTGATTTCAGTCCACAGGGCGGTTCAAGACGCTCTCTTATCTCTTCTCCATCGGTATGTATTCTTCCTGCTTCGGCATGACGCTCTTGTAGGCGGGACGGATGATCTTATCCATATTGATCAGCTCTTCGATCCGGTGGGCGCTCCAGCCCACGATCCTCGCTATGGCAAAGATGGGGGTAAATATCTCCAGCGGGATCTCCAGCATGCTGTACACGAATCCGCTGTAAAAGTCCACATTGGCGCTTACGCCCTTGTAGATGCGCGACTTCTCCGCGATGACTTCTGGAGCCATACGCTCGATCATGGAATACAGGGCGAAGTCCTTCTGCCTGCCCTTGGCGGAGGCCAGCATCTCCACAAACCCCTTGAACACCTGGGCTCTGGGGTCAGAAAGAGAATATACCGCATGGCCCATGCCGTAGATCAGACCCTTGCGGTCAAAGGCCTCTTTGTTCAGGATCTTCTTCAGATACGCCCTGACGGCATCCTCGTCCGTCCAGTCGGATACATTGCTCTCAATGTCCCGCATCATCTCCACAACCTTGATATTCGCGCCGCCGTGCTTGGGTCCTTTCAGGGAAGACAGCGCTGCCGCGATCACTGAGTAGGTATCAGAGCCCGAGGACGTCACCACTCTGGTCGTAAAGGTGGAATTGTTGCCGCCGCCATGCTCCATATGCAGCACCAGAGCGATATCCAGCACTTTTGCTTCCAGTTCCGTGTATTTCTTATCCGGACGCAGCATCATCAGCAGGTTTTCCGCAGTGGACAGTCTTCTGGAAGGACGATGTATGTACATGCTTTCGTCATTCTGATAATGATTATACGCGTGGTAGGCATAGACCGCCAGCATGGGAAATACTCCGATCAGGCTCATGCACTGCCTCAGCACATTCTCAATGGTTGTGTCGCTGCAGTTTTTATCATAGGAAGCCAATGTCAGTACGCTCCTGGTCAGAGAATTCATGATATCGTTGCTGGGTGCTTTCATGATGACATCCCTGGTGAAATTGGTGGGCAACGTCCGGTTGGCTGCCAGGATATCCTGAAACTGCTTTAACTGCTTCGCATCCGGCAGCTTTCCGAACAACAGCAGATAGGAGATCTCCTCAAATCCGAAACCGGTCTCGCGAAATCCCTTCACAAGCTCTATACAGTCGTAACCCCGATACCACAATTTACCCTCACAGGGTGTCTTCACTCCGTCTACCATCTTAAACGCATCGATGCGGGATATATTGGTCAGCCCGGTGACCACGCCGTTTCCGTTCTTATCGCGCAGGCCTCTCTGGACTTCGTATTTATCGAACATCTCCGGCTCCAGGTGATCCGCCTCTCTGCATAATTTTGCATAATCATTCAAAATCAACTCATTTTTCTTCAATAAAACTTCCTCCTGACTTCTTAAAACCTTTTCCTACAGATACTTTTGTCACATCATACTCAAGACCGCCAGAATTTGCTAATCTGTCTACAGCAGGCATATATGGCCTGCGGTCTTTCGTTGTTGTTTACTGCAAACTTCAATGCTGCGCAGTAAAAAATAAGCCTTGTTCCTATTTTATCGTCTTTCTATACTTCATGTCAATAAAAATTGTATAAAACTTTTTCCTGCCATCCGTATGAATTTGTAGAATTGCACCAAAACACTCATCCCTACAGCAATTACCGGCCTCAGTTTTCATCCGCTTTCGCTGCCGGAACTGCTTTTGCACTGCCGCCATTATGCACAAAAATATGTGTTACTCTCATATTCGCCCCATTCCTATTTGCATAATTCCGCCACAATCTCGTTGATAACCCTGCCGTCAGCCTTGCCTTTCAGTTCGCCCATCACGGCTTTCATAATCTGGCCCTTATTCTTCGTGGCCACAAGCTCCGCAAAATGAGTTTCGATATACGACCGGACTTCTTCCGCAGACATCATCTTCGGCGCGTACTCGGCAATCACGTCATAGCGTTTCTGATATTCCGCCCGCAGATCCTCCCGCTCCGCAGGGCAGGTATCCAGCTGTTCTTTCACGGTCTTCAATTCTTTTGTAATTACCCTGTCCACCATTTCGGAGGGCACATCATCCCGGCAGCCGGCATCGATTGCAGCCTTTTTCACTGCGGACACCAGAGAAGATATGGCATCCTTGCGATCCTTGTCCCTTGCCTTCATTGCTGTCATCATGTCTTTTCTCAATTGTTCTAATTCCATATCCGCACACTCCATTCTCTTTTATACTCGTGAACGCATTTAATTGCCGCTTTCAGCTCTGGATTGCCGATGCGTTCACTCGTTATACTGTGCAGACGGCAATTAATTTCGTTTGTTGGTATAAAATATTGGTCTTTCCACGGCGCATTCAAATTCTATTATGCAAAACGGGAACCGGCCAATCAGCCCGCTCCTAAGTATGACTTGCCGTCTGCTCTGGAAAATACCGCTTTATTCATACCCACGATCAAAAACTTTCGCCAGACTAAGGAAGTGTCTACAAATAACTGCTGCAAGTTTATGGCAATTCTTATTGTATTTCCGGGCTTTTGCCTGAAGCAATTGCAGCAGTTATTTTCCGACAATTCCTAAATATATAACGAATAAGCGCTTAGAACGCGGAACGGAAAAGCAGCAGATGAATGCGCTCACAAGTATAATATAGCAGACTTTCCGAAATCAGGCAACCGGTTTCCTGGAACCATGCGATTTCCCTGCTCCGGCAGGAATGGATTCACGCATCGAAACTGTGCAAAGTGAAACCGACGTAAATAACGCCATGAACACAATATCAAATACTCACAGCAGAGCGCCAGCATTAAACAGCCGCAATAAGGATGCGATTATTATCGAATTTATACCCACAAACGAAATTAATTGCCGTCTGCACAGTATAACGAGTGAACGCATCGGCAATCCAGAGCTGAAAGCGGCAATTAAATGCGTTCACGAGTATAAATGTGCTGATTGGGTAAAAGTAAAGATTCTGCAAAGCTGCAGTAATAGCAACCTATATATTATCCATCGGAAAAGAATTTACCGCAAACGATGTTACTCTTGATACGCTTCCTTCTTTGGAATCCATTAAGGAATTACAGACCGAATACACCAATATGCTGACAGCTATCATTGACCTGCTGGATGGTGCAAAGTATCTGTGGGAAGGAGACCAGCATGAATAACAATCTTACTTTTCAGTTTGGTATGTACGAACCTGCAACCGATTCCATAATTGTGAACACTGGCGAAAATTCCATTCTTGTTATCCGTTGTAAAGAATGTAATTCCTCTGTTATCTTTGATGATCCCAGTGATGTAGTCTATCTGTACCATTTAGCAGAAGAAACACCGCTTTTATACGCAAAGCTTGCATTGAAAGCAAATGGCTTACAAGATTATGTAAACGCCATGAATGAATTTAATTAACAGCCTGTTTCCTATCTCCATCATTTTTCTTATGATGGAGATAGGCTTCTTGACCCATTCTTATGACATTCATTTGCATGATTCTCTTATAAATATTTTATTTTTTATATACCTTATTTTTTGTTTTTCCTGTGCCTTTAAGGATATTCAGCTTTTCAGCC
>CAJUFB010000152.1 GCA_910585805.1 uncultured Acetatifactor sp. | reverse complement strand
CCACCCTATCCTGATACTCCGGCGTGCAGAGCTTTTCCGCCTCTGCGCTGTTGGAAAGAAAACCGCACTCCACGATGACAATGGGCACTCCCGTCTTTTTCAGAAGATAGTAACTGTCATTGGCCTTCACACTGCGTTTGTTCTCCGGATCCACCCTTTTTATCAACTGGCTCTGAACAGCCTCCGCCAGCAGCTGCCCCTGTATACTTCCCGTGTAGTAAAACACCTGGGCCCCGTGGACGTACTCCTCCGGATAGCTGTTCTGATGAATGCTGACCGTCAGTGTCGGCGAAGCATCTTCTATCATCTCAATGCGCCTTTTCATATCCTGTACTTTTTTGTTTGGCGCCTCCGCGTCATACAGACCTTCATCGGACTCCCTGGTCATAACTACCTCAATATCATTGGCCTCCAGAAACAGCTTCACCAGCTCTGCGATCTGCAGATTCACATCCTTCTCATTTGCGCCGTTGATACCGACCTTCCCCGGATCGTCACCGCCATGTCCCGCGTCAATGACCACACATATCCTTTCTTTCTCCGCATCCACACTCCTGCCGGTGACATACACAGCTGCCTCCTTTCCCACATACAATATGGATGCAAGCAGCATGACTGCGATTGCCCCCGACAACAGTTTGTACTGAAATCCGTTCATTTTCTTCCTGCCCTGTGCAAGCTTTGTATCATTTATATTCCCGTTGGAAACAGAAATTTCCTGTAAATGACGTGTTGGTTCTCAAATTTCCCGGAACCGCTCACAACTCTGGCATCCTGATCCATTCATCAGGAATCTGCATAGTTCGCGATCAACTCCCAGGCCTCTGGCGTCCCATACCCCAGACGCCATACTGCCACGCCGCCCAGATTCTTCACATTCATTACATTCAGCTTCACGCTGATGGACTCCGCATCCTCCACCCAGATCTGGTATGTGGCCCCTCCGCTTTCCCATTCCGCATAATTCTGGCAGGTTGTCTCATCCCATTCCGGCACTGCGTTTACCCTTGCCAGATAATCCCCCACATTATTCAGCGTAATATACTGATCCGTTACTTCCGTTCCGTCTGTTTTCCAGAGAATGGTATAAAAAGGCAGGGCATTCACCACCTTTTCTTCCGGCACCTGCTCCAGAGTTTTGTCCAATCCGTTGGAAACATAGTTGATGCTCGCCACGCTTCCCGGATCACCGCTGCCATGCCAGTGCTCATCATACCCCATGATGATCACGTAATCCGTCACCAGTCCCTGAATGTCAAGCCTGTAATAATTATTGAAATGAAAGGGGACGTAATTGTCAACAGACAGGATCAGACCGCTGCTTCTGCACAGCACGGAAAGCTCCTTTAAAAACTGGACATAATGAATCCCACTATCCTCCGTCAATCCCTCAAAATCAATATTAACGCCGTCCAGTTTATATTCTGTCGACGTGTCGACAATACTTTGAACCAGCTTCCCGCGCTTAGTTGTGGAGGAAAGCACCTCATAACTGCTCACCTCTGCCCCTGTTTCATTCTTATAATTGAAATTGTCCCAGACTCCCCATACCTGCAGGCCGCTGCCATGAGCCTGCTCCACATACTGCGCATTTGCAAAGGAACGAAAATTCCCCTCATTATCTGTCAGGCTGAACCAGGTAGGCGCGATCACGTTGATCCCCTTTCCTTCCGCCAGCATATCGGAAAGCGTAGCATTGCCTCCCTCCCCGCCGATGGCATGAAATCCCAGGCTCACCTTTCCCTGCATGGAAATCGACGTATATTCCTCCGCCACATAGTCCGTGACTGGTACCTCCGTCTCTGTCCCCCGGTTTGTCAGTCTCTTGTTTTCCACATAGCCAATTATGGAGTCAGATGTCTTTACTTTACTCCAGGTCTCCATCTCCTCCAGCAGCTCCACTACCTCGCCCTTTTCCATCTCCCTCAGGACAGGACTCTTAATGCCGCCCAGCTGACGGACCTGAGTGTCCTTCGCGATCTCCATGGTCTGCTTCTCTCCCCACTGGGTATACAGCTGCAGATGCCTGTCATAGACATAATAAGCAAAATTGGTAAACAGTTTCACATAGTCCGCCGCAAGATATACCACATCTCCCTGCACCTGGCAAATGACATATCCCATGGAATGACTGCCGTTCTTATCCGTATATTCTCCGCTGCCAAACAAAGCCTGCACCGTGTCATTTGCCGTGGTGTAGAGCAGCTTCTGCTCATTGATATCCACGTAAAATCCTTCGTTCAGATAATCATGCACCGTGTCCAGATCAAAATATACCGCGCCGCCTATCAGCACCGCCTTTTCGGAAATCCAGTCGTCCTGCAGCAAAATCGCCAGCTGCCCCTCCGACACGCCGTAATATGCATCCATATCCGCAAGTTCCCTGCTGTAAGAATACTTGTCCAACAGCTTTCTTCCAATGCCTGCTACGCCGATCACAAGGATCAATACCAATGCCACAATAACCGGTATGATTTTCTTCTTCATCTTATCGTTTGACCTTCCTTCCTATCTAAGCGCCTGCCACCAATACAGGCAGTATCATCATACCACATTTCACCTCCCGCGTCATCATATAATTTGTCATACTTTTGTAACTTTTCCCATTTTATGCTCAGGAACTGTCTGGAAATAAATTTGCACTTTCAGCAGTGAAGCACCAGTATATATGCGCCTTCCCGTGTGGAATCCTGCAAATTTATTTCGTGACACTTCCTTAAGAACCGGCAGATCATCATGCCGCCGCAGTCAGCATGAGAGGCAATCCCACTTTCCATCATGCGGCGGCAGAGCCATCTGAAATGGCCCGACGATCCATAAGAAGACATCCTCTTCCCCTTTACCAGCGGGTAACCCTGTCAAAGCGCACCTGTTCGATCGTTCCTGATGCGCTCATAACATAATCAGCCATATACGGGCTGTTTTCCCGGACTGCCTTTGAGACAGCCTCATTCGGAAGCGCTGCCCGACCGTCCACAAAAAGCGCCACCCCACTCTGTCTCATCTGCTCCAGCTGCAAAAGCATGCTTTCCTTTGCATCTTTTATTTCTTTAACCTTATTCCCCTTTTCTTCCAAAAGCCTTCCTCCTTTCCCGGCAATTCCGGAAGCAATGCCAAAAGGACCTGATCCCGTGATGAATCTTCGCGCTCCGGAACTCCTTCGATAAAGTAAAATAAATGCCTTCAGCAGTACCTGCAATGGCAAAAATTTCCATTGCATATAACGTTTAAAATGAATTATAATTGTGAAAATTAGTTGACATACTTATGATCAAGCAAAAACCAAACTCCAATACACTTTGCCTGTAAGACATCCTTAAGACTTATGCCAGTTTTTTTATACTGTCATATAATGTGATATACACACATGAAATATAAAGGATGAAACGGAACGATATGTTCCAAAAATCAGCTAAATCAACTTGAAGTCAAGACTGCTGCACCTCCCTCCCCGTACAGAGTACCGAAGGCACTTATGAGATGACTATAACACACCCGAACCATTTTGGCAAGCAAATTTTTTAATTATAAAAAAAATTTAAACTCATGATCTGCTATTGACTAAAATACGCTGACAGTATATGATTGCATAACAAAGCATTATCTTACAGGAACCGCTTCGCGACCCCTGTGATCTAAATGCTGTTACAGTTCAGCCATGCAGAAAGGAAAGGGTTGTCGAATGAAAATCGAAAAAGTAAATGAGAACCAGATTCGCTGCACTCTGACAAGAGAAGACCTGGCAAGCCGCGAACTGAAGATCAGCGAACTGGCCTATGGAACCGAAAAGGCCAAGACTCTGTTCCGCGATATGATGAAACAGGCGAATTTTGAATTCGGCTTTGAAGCTGAGGACATTCCCCTTATGATAGAGGCTATTCCGTTAAACACCGAATGCATCGTCCTGATCATCACGAAAGTGGAGGATCCGGAAGAACTGGATACCCGCTTCTCCCGATTTGCTCCGTCCGTGACGGAAGATAACGATGGGGAAGATGCTGATCTTCAATATGCTGACAATGCATCCAACGAAATACTTGACCTGTTCCGCCAGATGCAGACCCAGCAGGAAAATGCCGGGGCAGATGCGTCTTCTTCCGATCCTGAGCCCGCAGACACAGGAGAGCACAGACGGATATTCCGCATGAATACCCTTCGGCAGATAATGGAAGTTTCTTCCATCATTGCCGGCAGTTACCATGGAGACAGCACGCTGTATCGGGAGTCACGCTCTGACGGAAGCACAGACGGCTACCTGCTGCTTTTAGCGCAGGGAGAGGAAAGCGCGGCATCTTTTGACAGATTCTGCAATATCATATCAGAATACGGAACCCCCCAACGGCCCGTATCCGGCGACGATGCATTCCTGGCAGAGCATTATGAAGCTCTGGTCAGCGGCAATGCGGTACACGCGTTGACCGGCAATGCATCCTGATAACAGACACTTTCTGATCATCCATGGAGATACAGACAAAAACAGGATCTCATAAACACTGACAGACAAAACACCCCCTGTCCCTGCGGACATAGGGGTGTTTTGTCTGTAAAAATGATCAAATCCCAGCCTCAGATCTCTTCGATCGCCTTCATCAGGGCATCAATGTCAATTCCATGCACCATTGCAGCCTCTTCCAGGGATTCGCCCTGTGCCGAAGGACATCCCAGACAGTGCATTCCCGCTTCCATCAGCACGGGCGCCACATTGGGATTGGCATTCAGGATCTCCCCGATCGTCATTTCTTTCGTTATTCCTGCCATGACTCTTTCTCCTCTCTGTATTTTATACTCGCGGCCAAAATATTCGCCATACCATAGAATCCGCGCTTCTTCGGAATTCTATTCTCGTGAAAAATGCTTCATATCATCCTGCGTCTGATGATATTTTCCATTATATATCATTCCGTAAAATCTGACAAGCTATTCTCAATTATAAAATTCTTGTAAAATTACGTATTTTCAGGGCTGTGTACAGAAAAAAGTACACATTCTATCCTTGACTCTTACCACCGTTTTTCATATAATAAGGCTATGGAATTAGAAACAGCAACTCACTCATAAACTAATTCAAAATTTTACAGGAGGGTATTTCAAAATGAGACCAGAATGGACAGATTTTGTAGCAGGTAAATGGGACAAAGAAGTCAATGTCCGTGACTTCATCCAGAGAAACTATCATCCCTATGACGGCGATGAGGCATTTCTGGCAGGTCCTACACAGAACACAAAGGATTTGTGGGCACAGGTTCTTGACCTGCAGAAGAAGGAAAGGGAAGCAGGCGGCGTCCTGGATATGGACACCAAGGTTGTTTCCACCATCACCTCCCATGGCCCCGGATACCTTGACAAGAGCAAGGAGACCATCGTAGGCTTCCAGACCGACAAGCCTTTCAAGAGATCTCTGCAGCCCTATGGCGGCATCCGTATGGCAGAGAAGGCATGCTCCGACAACGGTTACGAAGTTGATCCGGAGATTTCCGAGTTCTTCTCAACCCACAGAAAGACACACAACGCAGGCTGCTTTGATGCCTACAATCAGGAAATGAGAGCCTGCCGTTCTTCCCATATCATCACAGGCCTTCCCGATGCTTATGGCCGCGGACGTATCATCGGCGACTACAGACGTGTAGCCCTGTACGGTATCGACAGACTGATTGAAGACAAGCAGGCTCAGAAGGATTCCACCGGCCGCGTCATGACCGATGATATCATCCGTCTCCGCGAAGAGATTTCCGAGCAGATGGTAGCTCTGAAGATGATGAAGGAGATGGCTGCTTCCTACGGCTGCGATATCTCCAGACCCGCCGCCAATGTACAGGAAGCAATCCAGGCAGTATACTTCGGCTATCTGTGCGCAGTTAAGGAGCAGAACGGTGCAGCAATGAGCCTTGGCCGTACCTCTACTTTCCTTGATATCTATGCGGAGAGAGACTTAAAGAACGGTACTTTCACCGAGGAGCAGATCCAGGAGTTCGTTGACCACTTCATCATGAAGCTGCGCTGCATCAAGTTTGCCCGTACTCCCGAATATAACCAGATTTTCGCAGGCGACCCTGTATGGGTAACCGAATCTCTGGCAGGTGTGGGTGTAGACGGCAGACACATGGTTACCAGGATGAGCTTCCGTTACCTGAACACGCTCACCAATCTGGGACCTTCTCCCGAGCCGAACCTGACGGTTCTCTGGTCCACCAGACTTCCGGCAGCCTGGAAGAGATACTGCGCGAAGATGTCCATCCAGACTTCTTCCATCCAGTATGAGAACGATGATCTGATGAGAATCGACCACGGCGATGACTACGGTATCGCATGCTGCGTATCCTCCATGGTAATCGGTAAGGAAATGCAGTTCTTCGG
>CAJUFB010000151.1 GCA_910585805.1 uncultured Acetatifactor sp. | reverse complement strand
CTTCGTATACTGTTTTCATTGTAGAAGGAATTATATAGCGGGAACTACGGATTAATGTCAAGTTGTTTTAAGCTCTCTCTAAACAAACCACACCTACTATACCACAAACCTCCCTGGCTTAGCCAATCAGTACCTTCTTCCCTTCAAAAGCAAACCCATATTTCCGGATTTTGCCTATCGGATTTCCTTTCTCCTCTAATGTATAAGCGTAACGTTTTTCCTCAATGTGTTTCAAGGCTGCAGCCACGGTATCCTCCAGGCTGTTCTCCTCCTCAGGGTCATGCACCTTAAACTCAAGGATCAATAACAATCAGCACTCCAGTATGTAGAGGATCCGTTCAGGGCCGGTGTCAGACGCCGGCCCTATACTGCTATATCCCCCGCATTACGTTTTTGACCACCTTTGCATCATAAGAAAGTATCAACAAATTGTATCTGTTATTTTCCGACCATACCCAGATAATTTCCTGACAGCCGCCGCAGATAGTCCGACATTTTGTCATCGATGGTTGCTCCATCCTCCTGAAACCTGACCTTCACCACATAGTCGCCGATTCGGTTGACATACACATTCCTGACTTGTCCGGCAAACACTGCCAGCTTTTTATCCACCGGCAGCGATGCGTCCGGTTTTACATTCCTCAGGTCTGTCAGTTCAGTGATGTCCACTGTCCTGATATCTACTCCTGCCATTTGTACAAGACTTTCTCTTCCCATTTTCAGACTCCCTTCTTTGCAATATCCTGTGGCATCTATTCCGTAAAATTCCATTCAATCTCCACCCTTCTGCCTTTATATGCCGTGACTTTTCTGATAAAAACATCCACCGCCTCCTGCGTAAGCTCCTCCAGCCGGGAGCAGCGGATGACCTGTTTCATGTCCCGGAGATGTCCTTCCTCATTCATTCGCCTGCGTTCCGCCTCCACCTCTTTGATTTTGGACGACAGATTGCTCATCCGTCCTGCCAGCCTGTCCGCATTGCCGCGGTATTCCGCCGCATCCATCTGCCCTGCGGCATAGCTCTCATACAACAGGTCCTTTTCCCCCTGCAGGCTGCCGTATTGTTTTCTGTACTCCCCTGCTTTCCGTGCAAGCCCTTCCAGGCTCTCCATCCGGAACTTTCTCAATGCCTCCCTCTGTTTCAGAAGGTCTCCCCTGCGCATCAGCTCCCGGTTCAGCATCATGAGCACAGCTTCCTCCAGAATCGCTGCATTGAAAGAGGTACAGCAATCCGGTATCTGTAGGATTGCATGCTTTCCGCACCAAAAGTACCTCTGCTTCGTCCGCCTGGACTCCGGTTTGTAATTCAGGGCATATCCGCATCCCCCGCAATATATCTTTCCTGTGAGGGGATGCTTTTCCCTCTTCCTTTTCGTGGAGTGTCCCGGTACAGCCAGGGATGCCCTGGTGAACATTTCCGGTGTCACCAGAGGTTCGTGATGGCTCGCTATCACTTTCCAGTCGCTTTTGGGAACCGCAGTCCCGCTCCTGCTGCCCACGGATTTGCGCACGGTTTTTCCATAAGCCATCTCCCCGAGGTAGAAGCGATTGTCAAGGATACTCCTGACTGCCGTTGCACTCCATGTATGTGATTTTCCGACCGGCTGCCTGTCAGGATGACGTAATTGCGTTGCCGTTGGAATCTGTTCTTCAAAAAGCTTCCGCGCAATCTGAGCGGTACCCATGCCTCCGGCAGCCAGGGAAAAGATATAGCGGACGATCCGGGCCTCCCTCTCATTGATAATTACTGTATTCCTTATCTCCCGGCTCTTTTCATAGCCAAGGGGAACCTGTCCAAACACATACTCTCCCGCCGCGCACTTGCTGTCGATAGAAGCCTTTACCTTGACAGATATATCCTTGCTGTAAAGGTCGTAGAGCAGGGTCCTGAATGCCGTGTCCAGGACTATCGCTTCCCCGCCGCGCTCCCTGCTGTCATATCCATCATTGACCGCGATGAAATCCACGCCCATAAACGGGAATATCTGGTTCAAGTATGTCCCCATCTCAATATAATCCCTGGAAAAACGTGACATATCCTTTACAATGACACATCCGATCCGGTTCTGCCGGATCTGATTCAGCATTTTCTGCATTCCAGGCCGTTCCATGTTCCTGCCAGTGAATCCGTCGTCGCTGTACTCCAGAATCTCGGTGTCAGCCAGCCTTGCGTCCCGGCTTATATATTCACGCAGATACTGGCGCTGGTTGGCGATGCTGCCACTCTCCGCAGACATGGTTCCTCTGACAGGCGCATTGTCCTCCACTGAGACCCGCATATAAATGGCTGTCTTTCGCTCATTTCCCATATCGCACTGTCCTTTCCGTCTGAATGTCCATATAAGTGAACACGGTCTCCACTCTCTTGCCCGGATAGACATATATTCTCTCTACCAATGCCTCCACCAGTCCTTTGGTCAGCGCTTTCTGTTTTTTCAGCCTGATAAGAGCTCTGACCGTCTTGAGATATACCTCGCCTTTCCGTTCCAGGCACTTCATCTCTTCCTGATACCGGCCTTTCTGCTTCTCCAGCTCTTCCATAGCGTCATCCCTCCGGAGCCGGTAGCTGACATAATCTTCCTGTGTCAGATGATTCATGCGGTATGACATATACTTCCCGGCATCTTCCTCTGCCAACGCCGAGAGACGGCTTTCAACCTGGCGCATCTTCTGCTCCAGCTCCTTACGCTTCTGCGAAATCAACTGCCGCCCCTCCTCCACATAGTCCTTCTGCCTTTTCAACCGGATAGCAAATTCTGTCTGAAACAGAACGGAGAGGATATCCGTCAGCTCTGTCCTGGAAATCCTGTTAACATCCGGACAGCGCTCCGTCTTTGTACCGATACTGTCGATACAGAAATATCCTTCCTTCCGTTCCTTCCTGCCATCCGCATAATGCTTGACATAGCTGTTCCTGGTCAGCTTCCTTCCGCACACGCCACAGTACAGAACGCTGTCGAAGATGTTCTCCCCAATGGGAGTCCCCTCCGTTGGATGCTGCCGCCCCAATGTCCGCTCATGTATCCTGCACCGGATTTCGGCTGCCTTTTCATACAGGTTGGCATCTATCAAAGGCTCATGGGCGTTCTCTTTTCTCACCCAATCCTTTTCCGGTCTCTTGACACGGTTCTCTTCTTTCCTGGCCGTCATGGATGTCTTTCCCTGCACCAGGCCGCCAAAATATGTCTCGCTTTTCAGAATCCGTTCTACTGCGCCTCTGTCCCAGCCTTTATATTCTGTCCCTGCCGGACAGTACACCTGCTGTTCCTTCCTGTATACTGCCGGAGGGTTGATCCGCCTTTGGTTCAGATAATCCGCCACTGCCTGACAGCTTTCAGCCTTCACGAACTTCTCGTAGATAATTCTGACGATTTCCGCCGTATTCCCATCCGGACGCAGCCTCCTGACCCGCCCTTCCCAGTATGCCTCATATCCATAGGGCGGCGGGCCCCCCACATAAGAGCCGTTATCTCTCCTCTGCTTCAGGGACAGCTTAGCCTTAGCCGAAAAATCCCTGGCATACATATCGTTTACCAGGTTCTTTATCTCGGATGCTATCTGTCCGGCATGGTTTCCATCTACTCCTGTATCGTACCCGTCAGCCACCGCAATGAAGCGTACTCCCAGAAATGGAAAGATCCTCTCTATATAGTTCCCTGCCTCAAGATAATTCCGGCCGAACCTGGACAGATCCTTCACAATAATACAATTGATGTCTCCCATCCGCACATCCTGCATCAGCCGCCTGAATGCATCTCTGTCAAAGTTCGTTCCGGTCTTCCCCGAATCGGCATAACGGCCGATAATTTCTATCTTATCCTTATGATTACGGTTCCACTCTTCCACATATTTTTCCGCAATCTGAATCTGCACTTCCAATCCATCCGAAAGGATGGATTTTCCTTCCGAAAGGATGGATTTTCCTTCCGAAAGGATGGATTTTCCTTCCGAAAGGATGGATTTTCCTTCCGAAAGGAAGCATTTACTGTCCCGGGGGATGGACTTTCCTTCCAAACCAAAAGATCTGCTGTCCTCACAGGCCCCACGCTCTTCAAAGAAATCCTGGGTCTCCTCCCCCTTAGACGCTGACAGCCTGGCATAGATTCCGGCTCTGTAACATTTCCTGCCCTGTACCGCTGCACCTTCTCCATCAATGGCACGGTTCCGCTTGGATATTCTCCCCATATCATGCACCCCCCTGCGTTTCGGATGCTGCGGTTCCCTCCGCCATCTCTGCCGGCTGCTGCCTCACACGCCCTGGATCGGCAGGCTGCTGACTGAAATCCACCCTGGCCTGATATCGGTCGGTAAAATAGAACTCAATCTCTACACGCTTCCCCTCGTACACCCAAATCCTTTTTACAAGGCTGGCAAGGGTATAACGGTCAATCTCCTTAAGCTCCAGGGTTTCCCTCAAAGCAGAAAGCCTCGCCGCATTGATCACCCCCGCCTTGAACATGCCTCCGACAAGCTGCCTCTGCTTTTCTTCAGCCGCTGCCAGATACTCCGCTTTCTTCTCAAACCCATCATGGAGCCGATCGAACTCCTCCCGGGTAATGACCCCTGACCGCAGATCCTCATGCAGCCCGGCACACAGGCTAAGGTATCTGTCCTGCTCTTTTCTCAAACGGATAATTTCCGTAGTATAGATGTCCTCGATTTTATGTCCGGCGGCTCCCCGCAGGCTATCCTCGCAGGCCTTTGCATGTTCAAACAGGCGCTCCTGCTCCAGAAAGCGGTTAGCATACTGCCGGATGACAGTCGCAGCCAGGGACTTCAGCGATGTCTCCTGTATGCTATGGCGGCTGCACCCCTCTCCCCGGTTCTTCGTAGAGCAGATATAATATACCCTCTCTTGTCCTTTATAACGGTTTACCCTTCTCACCATCTGTTCCCTGCAATCCCCGCAAAACAGGAGCCCCACGAACGGGCTTATCTCTTTTCTTTCAGGGCTGACGCGGCCATCCGCTTTCAGCAGGTTCTGCACGATGGCAAAATCATCCAAAGATATAATAGGCTCATGGGCATCTTCCACCCGCACCCATTCCTCCCTGGGCTTCTCAACACATTTTTTTACTTTATAGTTGATTCGCTCCGTTCTGCCCTGTAGTAAATGGCCCAGATACGTCTCATTCGTCAGTACACGTTTTACTGCAGCACTGCTCCATTTGGGGCTGATGCTTCCAGGAAACCCACCCCGGTAATTTATTCCCATAGATTTCTTATATTCTTTCGGCGGAAGGATATGGAGGGAGTTCAGCTTCTCCGCAATGGCGGCTACTGCCATCCCCTGAATCTTCCATTCAAAAATCCGGCGAACTATCTCCGCCGCATACTCATCCACAAACAGCTTGTTCTTCTCTTCCGGAACCTTTCGATAACCGTATACGGCAAAAGCCGCGAGGCATTCACCGCTCCGGCGTTTCACGTCAAGCTGTGTCTTCACCTTTGTAGATATATCACGGCAATAGCTGTCGTTTATGAAATTCTTCACCGGCAGGACGATGTTCCTCTCCCCGGCATCTGCCGAGAAACTGTCATAATGGTCGGTAATGGCGATGAAACGTACTCCCAGGCTCGGAAATACCTTGTCCAGATACCTGCCGGTCCCGATATAGTCGCGCCCGAAGCGGGACAAATCCTTCACAATGACACAGTTCACCCTGCCTGCTTCAATATCGCTTATCATTCTTTTAAATTCTGGCCTGTCGAAATTGCTGCCTGAATAGTTGTCATCCGCATAGCAATCGAAGAGCTCAATATCCTCCTGTTCCCGGATATAGGAACGGACCAGCTCCCTCTGGCTGCCAATGCTGTTGCTCTCGGCTCTGAATGCACCATCCTTCTCCCCTTCGCTCCCGGAATCAGCATTGGCTCCCGAGTCGCTGTCTTCCCTGGAAAGACGGAGATACATGGCTGCATAGAAATGTTGTGATTCTTTCTTGAAATGATCTTCTTTCTCGAAATACTTTTCTTTCATAGTCTCACTCCTGGCTTTTATTGTCAGAGAAAAGCCGGCGGCCTTCATGAAACAGGGAGCCAGGAGTTCCACTGATTTGTCCTGTCATAAGCTCAGCATAGATCTCCCTGTCTTACAAGCCCCTTTCAAAACTTTTAGCAAATAGCAAATATACTCGTGAGCGCTAACCTTTGCCGCTTTTTGTCCCACATTACAGCAGCGCTCACTCGTTATACTGTGCAGACGGCAATTAATTACGTTTGTGGGTATACATTGATGCCTCAGGGAAAGTACCTGGCTGGCGGTCTTTCGTTGCAGGTTAATACAAATTTCAATATTATGCATTGTACCAAGCCGCTTACGCGGCGGCAAGTTCTAACTTATTTTTCTGAAAATG
>CAJUFB010000150.1 GCA_910585805.1 uncultured Acetatifactor sp. | reverse complement strand
GCGATATCACGGAGGATATGCTGATTGACCACCTGGAGAACCGGGTAGGGCTGTATCTGGGGGAGAGATACTGAGGAACTTCGGAACAGAAGCTCAAGCTAAAAAAATATGAAAAAATTGCAATTCGTCCTTTGCGAGTTGCTTTTTTTATGTTATACTGTTACAGACAATGACCATGGGGGCCTTTGCGGTCTTGCTGTTACGATGAAGCCCCGCTGTCAGGTTGTTTGTATTTATTTATTATAAATGGAGGACTGAGAGCATGAGTACTACTTCAAAAGCGAGCCAAAGAATAACAGCTTTGCTCGATGACAACAGTTTCGTTGAAATCGGCGCCCTTGTAACGGCGAGAGCTACAGATTTCAATATGAAACCCAATGAAACTCCTTCCGACGGCTGTATCACCGGCTACGGAGTGATAGGTGGTAAGCCTGTGTACGTCTACAGCCAGGATGCTTCCGTGATGAACGGAACCGTCGGTGAGATGCATGCCAGGAAGATTACCAATCTCTATGATCTGGCGATGAAGACCGGTTCCCCCGTGGTCGGCCTGATCGATTCCGCCGGCCTGAGGCTTCAGGAGGCAACCGATGCACTGAATGCCTTCGGTGCTATCTACAGGAAGCAGACGGACGCTTCCGGCGTTATTCCTCAGATTACTGCAGTATTGGGCAGCTGCGGAGGCGGACTTGCCCTGTTCCCTGCATTGACGGATTTTACTTTTATGGAAGAGAAGAATGCAAAGCTTTTCGTTAATGCGCCCAACGCGCTGGACGGAAATGTAGTCACCAAATGTGACTCTTCCAGCGCCGCATTCCAGTCTGAGGAGAGCGGCATTGTGGATGTAGTGGCGGACGAAGCAACGATTCTTTCCAGAATCAGGGATTTAATCGCATTCCTGCCTTCCAACAGCGAAGAGGGAAGCGATATCGTGGAATGTACGGATGATCTGAACCGTGTGAGTGCCGAGATTGCTAACTGCGTGGGCGACACCAGTGTGGCGCTTTCCATTCTGGCGGACGACAATGATTTCTTCGAAGTAAAGGGCGGCTATGCCAGGGATATGGTGACCGGCTTCCTGAAGCTGGACGGCGTGACGGTAGGTGCCGTGGCAAACCGCAGCGAGGTATGTGACGAGGAAGGCAATGTAGCTGAGAAGCTGGATGCCGTATTGTCCAAACAGGGCTGTGAGAAGGCCGCAGATTTCGTATCTTTCTGTGATGCTTTTGGGATTCCTGTACTGACTCTGACTAATGTGAAGGGATACCAGGCCACCGTATGCTCCGAGAAAGGAATCGCAAAAGCTGCATCAAAGCTTACTTATGCTTTCGCAAACGCTACGGTTCCCAAGGTGAACGTGATCGTGGGCAAGGCGCTGGGGACAGCTGCCATTGTGATGAATTCCAGGGCAATCGGTGCAGATATCACATTTGCATGGCCCGAAGCACAGATCGGTACCATGGAAGGCAGGCTGGCTGCCAGGATCATGTATGAAGGCCAGGGTGCTGATGTCATCAATGAGAAGGCAGCAGAATATGACGCACTTCAGCTCAGTGCGGGAAGCGCTGCCAGGAGAGGATATGTGGACAGTATCGTAGAGGCGGCTGACACCAGGAAATATGTGATCGGCGCTTTCGAGATGCTCTTTACCAAGAGCGAAGAACGTCCCGCAAAAAAGCACGGAACAGTATAGAAAGGGTGATTATAAAATGAAGAAATTTTTGACTTTACTCTGTATGATTACCTGCATCTTCGGACTGACCGCCTGCGGAAGCGGAGAACAGCTGACAGAATATGAGCAGCAGAAGGTGGATTATGCGCAGAAGCTGGCCAGCGAGGTGATAGTACCCATGCTTTCCCAGTTTGAGAAGGATGCTTATTTCGATGAATATACACCGGAAGAGGTGGAGTATATGATCGGAAGCCAGTACAGCCTTAATCTGAAGGGATACGGATTTACCAGTGCGGTGTCATCATTTGCTTCTGCCAAAGAAGATATGGGTGCCATCACAGGGGTTGGCAGTACCTCGGCTTCCATTGACGGAAATGAGATCATTGTGGAAGTAGAGGTTACGGGAGAGAAAAAGAATGCTACCGCAGAGGTTATTTTCTCCAACGACAGCTTCATGTATCTGGAGTCTGCGGCCCTGAATCCGTCTTCCAGCATGGGAGAATTAATGGGAGTGGCAGCTTTGAATACCCTGATTGGTATGGGTACCGTATTCGGTGTGCTGATCCTGATCAGTTTGATCATTTCCTGCTTTAAGTTTATCAATAAGGCACAGGACAATGCGGCGAAGAAGAAAGCACCGGCACAGGAGCCCTCAGGAGTTGACAATGCGCTGGCGCAGATCGTGGAGCAGGAAGCAGCGGCTGACGAAACGGATGATCTGGAACTGGTAGCTGTCATTGCGGCGGCGATCGCTTCCAGCGAGGGTGCCGTTACCACCGACGGATTTGTAGTGCGCTCCATCAGAAGAAGGAGATAGGTGCCTGCGCGGCGGGAAACCGTCGAAAGCGGCAGGACGGAATGATGATACAAATAGAATGCTTTTTGCTTTGCCGGGAAGAGATTTACCGGAGAGCAGGAGCACGGGACATGAAAGGTCAGGAAGTACCGGAAACGGAGAATAGACTCGAAGCAATTATATTTAGGAGGAAATCGAAATGAAAAATTATACAATTACCGTCAATGGCAACGTATATGATGTAGTGGTGGAGGAAGGCGCATCCACAGGCGCTCCCGTTGCGGCGAAGGCTCCCGCTGCACCCAAGGCAGCCCCTAAGGCTCCCGCGGCAGCACCCAGGGCAGCAGGCGGAGCAGGCAGCATCAAGGTGGAAGCAGGCGCTGCCGGAAAGGTCTTCAAGCTGGAGAAGAAAGTGGGCGATGCCGTTAAGAAAGGCGATGCCGTAGTGATCATCGAGGCGATGAAGATGGAAATTCCTGTTGTGGCTCCTGAAGACGGTACTGTTGCCAGCATCGATGTGGCAGTGGGCGATATGATTGAAGCAGGCGCTGTATTAGCTACCCTGAATTAATCGGAAGGAACGGATTATGTGCAGTGGGAGAGCCGCGGGGCTTTTTCGATGAGCAGGCTGCAAAGCTGTTTCACTGTGACAACAACAGGAGGTCAACAAATGGAATATATAAGTTCTACGCTGAACAACCTCATTCATCAGACTGCCTTTTTCAATCTGACCTGGGGCAACTATCTGATGATAGCGGTTGCGTGCTTTTTCCTTTATCTGGCTATCCGGCATGAGTATGAGCCCCTGCTCTTACTTCCGATAGCCTTCGGTATGCTGTTGGTGAATATCTATCCCGACATCATGCTCCATGCAGAAGATGCCCCCAACGGTGTGGGCGGCTTACTGTACTATTTCTATATACTGGACGAATGGGCGCTTCTGCCGTCCCTGATCTTCATGGGCGTAGGTGCTTCCACGGACTTTGGTCCCCTGATTGCCAATCCCAAGAGCTTCCTTCTGGGCGCGGCGGCGCAGTTCGGTATTTTTGCAGCTTATTTTGGGGCAATTGCCCTTGGGTTCAACGATATGGCGGCAGCTGCCATATCCATCATCGGCGGCGCTGACGGCCCTACATCCATCTTCCTGGCAAGTAAGCTTGGACAGACCGCAATACTGGGACCTATCGCCGTGGCAGCTTATTCCTACATGTCACTGGTACCCATTATCCAGCCTCCTATCATGAAGCTGTTCACTACAGCGGAAGAGAGAAAGATCAAGATGGGGCAGCTGCGTCCGGTATCCAAACTGGAGAAGATTCTGTTCCCCATCATTATCACCATCGTGGTATGTCTGATCCTTCCTACCACGGCTCCTTTGGTCGGTATGCTGATGCTGGGCAATCTGTTTAAGGAATCCGGTGTTGTAAGACAGCTTACGGAGACAGCTTCCAATGCCCTGATGTATATCGTAGTTATCCTTCTGGGTACTTCCGTAGGCGCTACTACCAGTGCGGAGGCATTCCTGAACTGGGGAACTCTGAAGATCGTGGCTCTGGGCCTGATTGCATTTGCTTTCGGTACGGCTGCGGGTGTTCTCTTCGGTAAGATCATGTGCAGGGCGACTCATGGCAAGATTAATCCTCTGATCGGTTCTGCCGGTGTGTCGGCCGTGCCTATGGCGGCCCGTGTATCCCAGAAGGTTGGTGCGGAGGCAGACCCCACTAATTTCCTGCTGATGCATGCTATGGGACCTAATGTGGCCGGCGTTATCGGAACCGCCGTTGCGGCAGGTACCTTCATGGCTATCTTCGGAGTATTCTAAGCAGTGCTGAAATGAGTTGATTGATGCCGGGATATACTTGTGAATGCGTTTGGGATGATTCTGTGTTAAAATTGTATTGCAGAAGCACTTATCTGTTATACACTTTAGCCGGCAAAGGTCTTTACCGTGAGAGTATATTACAGTGTGCGCAACAGGCCCTGCGGGGCGGCAGATTCCGCGGTGCACTGCGACTGTAATGTATCCTGGCAGGAATGTTTTATGTAATATATAATATATGGAGGAAATTCGTAAATGTCAGAACAAGCAAAAAAACCGATTAAAATTACGGAAACCATACTGCGTGACGCTCACCAGTCTCTGATTGCTACGAGAATGCCTACCGATTTCATGCTTCCCATCGTGGAGAAGATGGATAAGGTGGGATATCATTCCGTGGAGTGCTGGGGCGGCGCTACTTTTGACGCTTCCCTTCGTTTCCTGAAGGAAGATCCCTGGGAGAGACTCCGCAAGCTGCGTGACGGATTCAAGAATACCAAGCTGCAGATGCTGTTCCGCGGTCAGAACATTCTGGGTTACAGACCTTACGCGGATGACGTGGTGGATGCATTCGTACAGAAATCCATTGCAAACGGTATCGATATCATCCGTATTTTTGACTGTCTGAATGACCTGCGCAATCTGCAGGAGGCTGTAAATGCCACCAACAGAATGAAGCAGCAGGAAGGCAGGGGCCATGCGCAGGTAGCTCTGTCCTACACTCTGGGCGATGCTTATACCCTGGAGTACTGGACTGATATGGCGAAGAAGATTGAGGAGATGGGTGCAGATTCCATCTGTATCAAGGATATGGCGGGCCTTCTGGTGCCCTATAAGGCTTCCGAGCTGATTACGGCAATGAAGAGCGGTACCAAACTTCCTATCCAGCTGCACACGCACTATACTTCCGGTGTGGCCAGCATGACCTATCTGAAGGCAGTGGAGGCAGGCGTGGATGTGATCGATACCGCAATGAGCCCTCTGGCACTGGGTACTTCCCAGCCGGCAACCGAGGTTATGGTGGAAACCTTCCGCGGTACGCCTTATGATACCGGATTTGACCAGAATCTGCTGGCGGAGATTGCCGATTACTTCCGTCCTTACAGGGATGAGTGCCTCAAGAGCGGCCTGCTCAATCCCAAAGTTATGGGCGTTGATATCAAGACATTGCTGTACCAGGTACCCGGCGGTATGCTTTCCAACATGGTGAGCCAGCTGAAGGAGCAGAATGCGGAAGACAGGTATTACGACGTGCTGAAGGAGATTCCTCAGGTTCGTAAGGATCTGGGCGAGCCGCCGCTGGTTACACCTTCTTCCCAGATTGTGGGTACCCAGGCAGTGTTCAACGTACTGATGGGCGAGAGATACAAAATGGCTACCAAGGAGACCAAGGCAGTGCTCCGCGGTGAGTACGGCCAGACTGTCAAGCCCATGAACCAGGAGATTATCGATAAGGTTATTCCCGGTGAGGAGAGAATCACCTGCCGTTATGCGGATATGCTGGAGAACGAGATGGATAAGCTGGAGTCCGAGATGAAAGAGTGGAAGCAGCAGGATGAGGACGTGCTGTCCTATGCGCTGTTCCCTCAGGTTGCCATGGATTTCTTCAAGTATCGTCAGGCACAGCAGGAGAAGGTGGATATGACCCAGGCGGATACAAAGAACGGGGCTTATCCTGTCTAATCGTGAGAAGAAACTCTAAGCGGTATGATGGATCGTATTTGGTACAGTACGTCCGCCAGGAACTTTCTGCCCGCCGCAAGCGAATTTCACCTGTGGGTTCTTCCGCAGGGCGGAATGCCGAAGCGGGCAGGCCTGCTTTGGACGGGGATTCTTCCGGATTTGAACGATTTTATTGAATGTGCACTGTGTATAAAAGCGGCAGGAGGTATCGACACTTCTTGCCCTTTTATATATAGCAGAGGTCTTTTATGTTTTGGATATCATGCCGATTGTTATTTCAATAACGGTTTTTGGCAGCATAAAAATACAAGCCATTGGATTGCAACCGCACAGGTGGAAATATTTGGAGAGAATCATGTATCAGATTTCGTTTGTTGAGACAGAAGAGCAGTTAAAGCAGGTTTTGGATTTTTGCTACAATATTTTATACTGCACACCGGTTGAATTTGCAGTACAACCCGACTGCAGACCGCCAGCCAGGTATTTTCCCGGAGGCATCACTGTAAATCCTGGCGGTCTGCAGTATAGGAATTGTCGGAAAATAACTGCTGCAATTGCTTTAGGCAAAAGCCCGGAAATA
>CAJUFB010000149.1 GCA_910585805.1 uncultured Acetatifactor sp. | reverse complement strand
GCTGGCGGTCTGCAGTCGGGTTGTACTGCAAATTCAACCGGTGCGCAGTATAAAAAGCAGGCAGCAGGGAGCAGAAGAGGGCAGACGGAAGAAAACCTGTGGATCAGAAAGGACGGAGAGACGAAATGAAGAAAATTTTAGATGCATTATCAGAAGAAATGGGAAAGGCTTTTGAAGCGGCGGGATATGATACCGCCCTGGGCAGGGTGACATTGTCCAACCGGCCGGACCTGTGTGAATATCAGTGCAACGGCGCCATGGCAGGGGCAAAGAAATACAGAAAAGCGCCCATCGTGATAGCAAATGAGGTGGCGGCCCGGCTGGCAGGCAGCAAAGTATTTAAAGAGGCGGCAGCAGTGGCGCCGGGATTCCTGAATCTGAAGCTGTCAGAAGGTTTTCTGCTGACAGCAGTGGAAGCCATGAGGACGGAGCCGAAATTCGGACTGGAAGCACTAGAAAAACCCAGGAAGATCATGATAGACTACGGCGGCGCAAATGTGGCCAAGCCGCTCCATGTGGGACATCTGCGCCCCGCCATCATCGGCGAGAGCATCAAGCGTATCAGCCGCTATGTGGGCCATGAGGTTATCGGCGACGTGCACCTTGGGGACTGGGGCACGCCCATCGGCATGGTGATCACGGAGCTGCGGGAGCGCAAGCCGGATCTGCTGTACTTTGACGAAAGCTATCAGGGAGATTACCCGGAGGAAGCGCCCATTACCGAGGCGGAATTCGCGGAGATCTATCCCCTTGCCAGCGCCAAATCCAAGGAGGATCCGGCATTTAAGGAAAAGGCCCTGGAGGCCACCCGCAGGTTCCAGAAGGGAGTGCGGGGGTACAGGGCTCTGTGGAAGCATATCGTGGACGTGTCCAAGGTGGATCTGAAGAAAAATTACGACAGCCTGAACGTGGAGTTCGATCTGTGGAAGGGCGAGAGCGATGTGAACGATCTGATCCCGGAGATGGTGGCATACATGAAGGAGGGCGGCTGGGCCTATATCAGCGATGGTGCTCTGGTGGTGGACGTGAAGGAGGAAACCGACACCAAAGAGGTGCCTCCCTGCATGATCCTGAAGTCTGACGGCGCGTCCCTGTACAATACCACGGATCTGGCTACCATCATGGAGCGTATGCGCCTGTACGCGCCGGATGAGATCATCTATATTACGGATAAACGTCAGGAACTGTACTTTGAACAGGTATTCCGCTGTGCCCGCAAGACAAAGCTGGTGGGGCCGGATACGGAGCTGAAGTTCCTGGGACACGGCACCATGAACGGCAGCGACGGCAAGCCCTTTAAGACCAGGGACGGCGGTGTCATGCGGCTGGATGTCCTGGTGCAGGAGACGAAGGATGAGATGTACCGGAAGATCCGGGAGGGACGGGAAATGTCTGAGGAAGAAGCCATGGAGGTGGCAGAGACGGTGGCTCTTTCCGCTTTGAAGTACGGTGACCTTTCCAACCAGGCTGCCAAGGACTATGTGTTTGACATTGACCGCTTTACCTCTTTTGAAGGAGATACGGGGCCATATATTTTGTATACAATTGTCCGTATCAAATCCATTCTGAACAAATATGCGGAGCAGGGCGGAGACCTGGAAGGGCTTACGCTTCTGGAGGCGGGAGGCAGCTCGGAGAAAGAGCTGGAGATGGCTCTGGTGCAGTTCAACACCATGGTCCGGAACGCGGCAGACGAGATTGCGCCGCACAAGGTCTGCGCATACATCTATGATCTGGCCAATGCCTTTAATCATTTCTATCATGAAACCAGGATTCTGGCTGAGGAGGACGAGGCAAAGCGCCGGAGCCTGATAGGACTGCTGGCCCTGACAAGGGATGTACTGGAGACCAGTGTGGATCTGCTGGGCTTTTCGGCTCCTGAGAAGATGTAAGGCCATATCGGGCAAATGTTGTTTTCTTTTGCGCTTTACATGCCCGGGGCGGATACAGGAAATCTGTAAACAGAAAAGAACCATTGCAGGAATGCTCCCGGCAATGGTTCTTTTTTAATGCATGGGTCTGACGGCAAATGCATTTTCCGTACAGAACTTATTTTTTGAAAGTCATGGTGAGACCTTCTTCGGCAAAGGTGATCACTCCGTCTGCCAGGGTGGCAGTAGTGGTTTGGCCTTCAGCCGTCAGCTTGATATCGCTGCCGCTTTCCTCCCACGTACCTTCCATGGACATGTTTTCATCCATTGCAGCGGCATCCAGTGTGAAGCTGCCGTCGGACTTTAAGTCCAGAACAACCTTAAACTCATCTTCGGATACGCCGGCAGTTTCAGCCAACTGCGCCACGTCCATGCTCAGGCCGCCCATGTCGATGTTCTGAAGCCTGTAAGTACCTGCCGCCTTGGAGCCGCCGTCATCGCCGCCGCAGGCAGCCAGCCCCAATACGCATACCAGCACCAGTGCCAGGCTTAACATTTTTGTCCATACATGTTTCTTCATTTTACTTTTCTCCTTTTTCTTTCTATATTTCGCTTATACATACGAACAAATAGAGTATAGCACCTTTTCAGGTATTTTCAAGTGAGTTTATCAGTTATTAAGATTTAAGAATGTTCTTTTGCACATACAATATATGAGCAGATGTTTTGGGGGAAGATTCAGAAGAAGCAGAAAAATAAATCAATTTCCCCATAGGAATTTGCGCATATATAGGTTATAATAGAATGGCTTAAGGGAACTGGAACAGCCACAATCGTTTTAACGCCCCGGAGGATTTACGGCCGGCGTTGCTGTGAGGCCGGAAATTCTCGGCTGAGAGGGAGCTGAAAAGATGGCGGCGGAACTGGAACAGCCGCCATCTTTTCAGCGCCCTGGAGGATTTACGGCCGCGTTGCTGTGAGGCCGGAAATTCTCCGCTGGGTGGGAGCTGAAAAGATGGCGGCGGAACTGGAATTAGGAGGAAAAGAAAATGAAGGAACTGTTGGAGCTTGTTAAGGAATTAAGCTTTGTACGGACAGGCGGAAGCGCCGAAGAAAGGAAAGCCGGAGAACTGATTCTGGAAGAGGTGAACCGGGCTGCGGCGGAAGCAGGACGGGAGGACATCCGGGGAGAATACGAGACATTCCGAATTCCGGACGCGGAACTGAAGAAATGTTCCGTACGGGCGGCCGGGAAGGAGATTCCCTGCGCGGCTTTCCTGCGTTCAGGCAGTATTGACAGGGAATGCGGTCTGGTTTACCTGGACGGGGCTTCCGAGATCGATTTTGCGGGGGTGGGAGACCTGGAGGGCAAGGCAGTGCTGCTGAACGGCCTTGCCGATGAGGATGTGTATAAACGC
Organism: uncultured Acetatifactor sp.; assembly: GCA_910585805.1. Taxonomy (GTDB): domain Bacteria; phylum Bacillota; class Clostridia; order Lachnospirales; family Lachnospiraceae; genus Acetatifactor. Next base: position 3,366 of record CAJUFB010000149.1, on the reverse strand, counting down.
CTGGTGGAGCGCAGGGCTGCGGCATTTTTGGTCATGCAGGGGAAATATTATTTTTCGGCAGAGGAGGCTTCCCTGTATTCCAGAAGGCTGAGGGAGCATTTCTCCAGAAACGGGGTGATCCCCGGATTTGCTATCCCCGCAGCAGATGCCCTCTGGCTGGTTCGTGATGAGGTGGAGAAAGTGCACCTTACCCTGGAACAGGCAGAGACGGAGCCGGAGAGCCGGAATATTACGGCTGTAATAGAAGGGGCGGATCTGAAAGAGGAAAGCATCGTACTGACTGCCCACTATGATTCCGTGCCTGTGGGGACGGGTTCCTGGGACAATGCCACCGGAACTGTGGCGCTGCTGGCGATCTTCAGGCATTTTGCGGCACATCCCGCCAGGAGGACCCTGCGTTTTGTCTGGTGCGGCAGCGAGGAGTTGGGGCTGCTGGGTTCGAAAGCCTATGTGGAGCAGCACAAAGACCTGCTGGAAAAGACGGTGTTCTGCTTCAACTTTGACATGTGCGGAACGGTTCTGGGGGCGAACAAGATTATCATAACAGGAGAGAAGGAACTGGAGACATTTGTGGATCAATACTGTAAGATCACGGGCTATTCCGCGGAAAAAGGGGTAGGCGTACATTCCAGCGATTCCGCGCCTTTCTGCGACAATGGGATCCCGGCGCTGGGTCTGAGCAGAGAGACGGTTACGGCATCCATTCATACCATCCATGACCTGATCTCCACCCTCAGCGAGAAGGCAATACATAAAAATGTGGAATTTGCGAACCGTATTATCGGAGATATAGCAAATGCGGCGGTAATCCCCGTGAAGAAAGGCATGCCGGAGGAGACGAAGAAGGAACTGGATAAGTATTTCCACAGGGATAAGGAGAAAGAGGCAGACAAGGAGAAAGAAAAAGAGAAAGCGGCTGAGAAATAGTATTCCGTTAAGGAACAGAAATTTTAACTTTCTGTTCCTTTTTCTATGTAGTTCTGCTATATTTATGTTGGAATACATTCTCAAAAAAAGAATGAATCCCGCAAAGCTTTCCGCCGGGACAGCATATTTCAGGAGCAGACCGCGGGCCTGCGCAAAGGGCTGTGTGATACGGCGAATGGAATGTGCGCCGGCTTCCGGCGGCAGGAGATGAGGAGAAAATATGTACCGTATCATGATAATAGAAGACGACTTTGCCATGGCAAAGACAATGGAGAAACAGATAAAAAGCTGGGGGAATGAGGTGATGTGCGTCCGGGATTTTCAGAATATCATATCCGCATTTACGTCATACGACCCTCATCTGGTGCTGATGGACATCATGCTGCCCTTTTACAACGGATACCACTGGTGCAGCGAGATACGCAGGATTTCCAATGTGCCGGTGGTATTCATATCCTCTGCGGCTGACAATATGAACATCGTCATGGCCATGAGCATGGGCGGGGATGACTTTATTCCCAAGCCGGTGGACCTGGAAGTGATGATGGCCAAGATACAGGCTGTGCTGCGCAGAGCCTACGATATGGCGGGAAAGGTTCCGGTGCTGGAGCACAGAGGGGCAGTCCTGAATCTCAACAGTACTTCCCTTGCCTACAACGGAGAGCAGGTGGAACTGACTAAGAATGAATTCCGCATCCTTCAGACTCTGCTGGAGAACAAGGGAAAGGTGGTGAGCCGGGATACTCTGATGACGAAGCTGTGGCAGATGGATTCCTACGTGGAGGAGAATACGCTGACTGTCAATGTCACCAGACTCAGGAAAAAGCTGGAGAATGCGGGGCTTGCGAATTTTATTACCACCAAAGTGGGCAGCGGATATATTGTTCTGTGAGGGAAAAATTCGAATTAGTGTACCTGCTGAAAAATCGGTATTTGGAGGATTCTTCGGGGAATACAGCACTGGAATACAGATGCATCAGAGAGGCACATGAGGATTCCCGGACACGGAACAGATGGCGTTTTGGGGAAATGATTGAAATAAGACGGCATTATTATTGTGGAAAATGAGACCAGAATAAGAGGGTATTGTTGCAATGAAAGAAAAAAGATGGTATCACATTCTGGGCTGCTTTATCTGGCAGAACAGACTGACAGGCATCACATTTATACTGTATATGGGAATTTTTACGGGTATCTTTTCGCTGTATAATCTGGAGACAGAGGCGGTGCTGTATGCCTTTGCGCTCTGTCTTCTGCTCACGGCTGTCCTGTTGGCGTTTCGTTTCCGGGCATACAGAAACAGGCATCGGGAGCGCCGGAGAATCCTTAAGAATGTGGAAATCCTGCTGGAACAGCTGCCGGAGCCGGAGAATTTGGAGGAGGAAGACTATCAGGATATGCTCCGGGAGCTGAAGTCCGTGCTTGACCGGAATCTCACAGCCTGGCAGAACGAGCGGAGGGAGAGCATGGATTATTACACCACCTGGGTGCATCAGATTAAGACGCCCATATCCGTCATGCGTATGAATCTGCAGGGGGAGGACACGGAGGAGAACAGAGAGCTTCTGGCCGAACTGTTCCGCATTGAGCAGTATGTGGAGATGGTGCTGAACTGGCTGCGGCTGGGGAGTGATTCAACGGATTTCGTATTTCAGGAGTATGAACTGGACAAAATCATACGGCAGGCGATTCACAAATACGCTTCGCAGTTTATCCGGAAAAGGGTGCGCCTGTTTTACGAGCCCGCCGATGTCAGGGTGCTGACCGATGAAAAGTGGCTTCTCTTTATCATCGAGCAGCTGCTTTCCAATGCCGTGAAATATACGCAGGCAGGCTCCGTCACAATAACCGTCACACCGGATAAAATAATTCGGATTACCGATACAGGAATCGGAATCGCGCCGGAGGATCTGCCCAGAATATTCGAGAAAGGCTTTACGGGCTACAACGGCAGGTCGGACAGGAAATCCACCGGCCTGGGGCTGTATCTCTGCAGAAGGACCGCGGACAGGCTGTCCCATAAGATCGGCGTGGAATCCGAGCCCGGCGCGGGAACCACCGTTTTCCTGGATCTGCATACGGAAAGGCTGGATGTGGAGTGAGGATTTTATTCCCCGCCAACATATGCCCCTGCGATGTCATACACCCGGGCTCCGCTCTTTCCGCCTGCCAGCAGTTTTTCCGTTCTTCTTCAGGTAAGTTTCCGCATTTTCCATATCCGTCTTCCGCGTTCTCCCTGGGAGCATGTACTCGGAACAGGCCGGAACCTTTCTATTCTCCGATTATTTTCAGAAAGCGCATACAGAACCATAAAACCCCTTGACAACACAGACCATATAGTGTAGTCTGCATGTGAGACCACAAAGAATGGTCTGCAAGGAGGGAGAAAAATGCAGGAGATACAATTAGGCGTGATAGAAGCCCGCTACGCGGACATGA
>CAJUFB010000148.1 GCA_910585805.1 uncultured Acetatifactor sp. | reverse complement strand
TTTTAGAATTATACGCTTTTTTATCGCCACGACCCCAAAATGTTTTCGTACTTATGGACGCTTTTGCGGCATCACCCGAAAAATCCACATGGGCCGCGACCGGAAACAGAAGTTCCGCAAAAGCTGCATACCGTTTCTTCCGTATCCGAATATATCCCGGGCGGAATTGCTTGACAGTATATCCAGTGGTACTGTGGAAAAAATGAAACACGCGTATGCGGATGTGGATTTTAGCTGTCCAGGATACCACATTTATTGGATTTGGAGACTGTGAAGCAATTCAAGGTATGGGATATTATTGCAGTACAGAGCAGAGGGGGATGCTTGTACATATGTGTATCGCGGTGACAGACCGGGGAATTCCTCTCGGGGTTCTCTGCCAGGAAACAAACACGAGGGAAAAACGCAGGGACAATTCTGGGACGAAAGAGTAAAAACGTTCCAGACCGGTAGAAGAAAGGGAAAGCATCCGTTGGCTGGATGCCATGCGTGAGGCGAAGATGCGGGTACCGGAAGATATCCCCATATTAACCGTATACGACCGGGAAAGAGACTTTTATGAGTTTTTCTCAGAAGCAGCCGATTCGGAAGCCGATTTCCTGGTTCGGATTGTACAAAACCGTATGGTGGATGATGGAAAAAAGATTTTACTGTGAAAGGCCTGTAACTTGCCTGCGGAAAATGCGTAGCCCGAATAAGCTTTCTTGCTTATTCGGCAAGACAGCCGTGAGCCAAACCGCACGCTTTTGCGCTTTGTGTGCATCTTCGCAGTAAAGCCCCGGACTTTCATGCGAGATGGTGCAGCCGGGATGCATGAGGGTTTACTGTGAAACATTCCCTGTCGGGCAGTCAAAAAAGCTCAGACTTCCCCCAGCAAGCTTTTTAAAGCCTTTTTTCAGTACATTTTGAACCTAACTGAAAGGTTTATGCGGCACCTACAGGAGCTTCCCAGCCAAGCGCTTTTAATTTTTTGAGGTAAACGTTAATTTCACGCCCCCTGTTGAACTGGTTGTAATAATCAGCCCCCAAATCCTTGAAAACCACGCCGTCCCTGATGATGTGATAAATAGCTATGAGCATGGAGTGGGCCATCGCGACATAAGCCCGCTTCTTTCCACGGTGCACACTAATCCGCGCAAATTGGGCTGAAAAATAGCAGTTTTTGTTCTTCACTGCACTATGGGCACAGACAACCAGCGTGTCACGCAGGAGGACGTTGCCTTTCCTGGTCTTCCCTGGCCGGCGTTTGTTCGCGCTTTCGTTGTTGCCCGGACACAGCCCCGCCCATGAGGCGATATTTCCGTCTGTCGGGAAACGCTCCATATCCGTCCCGATAACGGAGATGATGGCCTGTGCGCTGGTTTTCCCTATCCAGGGTATATCCTGGACCGCTTCCACTGCCTGTTTCTCTTCCGGCTTCATAAAGCGGTCAATGTCATCATCCAGCTCCCGGATGTGCCTGTTGAGTTCGTCCAGGTAGTTCAGGAGGACTCGCATCATCTTGCGCTGCAAATCCGACATGATGCCGTTGAGATCATCGATGATCTGTTCTTTCGTGGCTTTCAGGTTGTGGGAAATCATCTTTACTGTAAAAGTCCAGTAATTTGCCTGTGGAAATCCGTGCAGCCAAGTTACAGACCTTTCACAGTAACACCAAATATTAATGTTAAGAAATATTGAAAGTCAAGTTTTTCACTCTTTTTTATACATCCATTTTAACTCCCTCTTATGTCAAGTCCTCATACAAGGTAATCTCCAGACAGAACAGCCCATCTTTTACTCCCGCCTTCATGCTCCCCTTATATTTTCTTACAATCCTCGATATCGACAGCAGGCCAATCCCATGATACTTTCCAGGCTTGCTGCTAATGCGCTTCCGGCCTTCTCCCGAATCAGCACAGTCATTCTTGAAGCGAATCTGCAGCATCCCCTTGCAATAGCGGACGCTTACCCATATTCTTTTATTGCCTCCCTCAGCCCTCTCCAATGCCTCAACTGCGTTGTCGATTGCATTTCCGAGCAGAATGGACATATCTTCGTCATTAAATTTCATCTTTCCCGGGACATCAATGTCCACGTATACAACAATCCCCTTTTCTTTAGCAACAGCCTCCAGTTCATTTAACTGTGCCTCCAACGCCAGATTGCCAGTATCATATTTTGTCCGGGCCAAGGAAAAAGCCCTGCCTATCGTGCTGTCGATCAATTTTTCCATCTCTTCATATTCTTTATGTATGAGCTGGTTTCGCATCAGAATAAGCTGCTGCTTTAAATCATGGCGCATCTTTATTAATTCATCATCGGCCTTTTCTCTTGCACTAAAATACATTCTGTAGGCTCTCATCTGTTTCAGGTACACCTGGTTGCTCTTCAATATCTGATATTCCTTTGCAAGCCTTGCATATAAGGAATAGACCGACAGCAGCGCAGCGATAACTAGTATCGCTGCAGCAATAAGCCCCTTCAACATCTTCCTGTCATGGATACCGGCTGATGCAGCCGCCTCGAACAATATATAGTAAAGACTGATGCAGATAAATGGCATGACAAGCAAATGGTTTCCCCTCTTTACGGTTCCCCTTTGAATCTCAAGCCTGGCCGCATGCCTCCATATACCGATTACCAGTAAAGAAATGACCATGTTCGATGCCAAGAAATACACTTCAATGGAAATGCCCCCGCCCGACAGGTATCCAAACCCGAACACCACTAATGCCTCCGAAGCAGTCAGCAACGTAACATAAACAGCAGGAAAAAGCAGGCATTTCCATATTTCAGCAGCGTATGAAAACACTCCGACTGCCCCCATTGCCACAACATTCAAGACAAGGTTCACTCCTGGATTCTGGCCTGTCAGAATCTCGACATCCCGCAATTCCATGGTATGGCTGATTTTTACTACTTCCCACACGACAAACGGAATCCATCCTGCCCATCCCAACGCGCTTTCTCTGGGTTCCAGGAAGATACCCATATATTTCTTCACCAATACGACATTGTACACTACCAGGAATACTCCAAAAACCATCCTGCCTCCATCTTCACGTTCTCCCAAGTTTATCCGCTATATCATCCCGCCTTTTACGGCTCATTGGCAGGCACTGCCCGGTATTCAGTTCCACCCAGTTATGTCCAAAACGGCTTACGAAGTTGTAATTCACGATATACGACTGATGAATCCTTAAAAACTGTCTCTTATACGTTTCGGCCAGTTCCAGCTCAATCTGATCCAATTTCTTGTAAATCACATAGTTCTGCGCTTCACAGACAATCTCCGTCTGCCTTAGGTTGCTCTTAAAATATAGAATGTCCTTCAGCAGGACTTTGCATGGTATCTTGTCGCTGATAAATCTCTAGTAGTCATCCTTCTCCAGAATCCAACTGCTGACTCTCCGAAAAACCGCTTCAAGCTCATCTTCCCTTATGGGCTTTACAATATAGCCACTGGGCATCGTATTGATGCTCTTCTTTATATAGCCCTCGTATTGGGTTACATATACAATCTGCAATGTCCGATCCTTTTTACGCAGTTCTTCCGCCAAGCTTATCCCGCTCATGCCGCCCAGTTCGATATCCAGATAAACCATATCATATTGCGTTCCCCTTTGAATTTCGGCGAGGAGCGACTCTCCGCGCTCATAGACGTATACCTCCAAACATATCCCAAGCCTCTTTCCCATAGCGTACAGCTTCTCTTCCAGTTCGCCCTGCTGGTACCGGTCGTCCTCACATATTGCTATATCAAGCACTGCATCCCCCTTAGTCTATTCCCAGTTCTATCAGCATATCCGCAATATGGCGGAGCAACTGCCGGCCTTTCTCCCCAAGCATGACATACATCTGAACAATATCATCGTATTTCCTGAATTTATTGAGCATCTCCATTTCCTGCTCAATGCTCCTCTTGCAGTTGCTCCTTCCAAGCAGATAATCCGTAGAGACCTCGAAAAAATCTGCCAAAATAATCATATTATCCTTTGTCAGACGCGAATCGCTGCGTTCTATTTTACTGATTACCTGTTGGGAGATATTGGTGAATTCACCCAGCTTTTCTTGGCTTAAATGCATGGACTCCCTCAGTTCCTTGACTCTGTTCTTGCTCATTTGTCTGCACCTCGATTACATTCTAACATTATTCTCGTATCAGAATTAATCATTCTGCAATCTTCAATTTACTCTTTTTTAGGAGTAACTCCAATCTTTGAGATTCCAGCTACTAATCCCTACACAAATTTTAAGCAGACATTAACTCTGTTGAAATCTTTCACCAAAAAAGTGCCAGCACTTACATTATTATGTACTTGTTGGCACTTTCTAGCCATTAGTTAAGCTGTAACGAATCCAAGTTAGGTATGTCATAAGCTGCAAAGTGCCGGAAAATCGACGATTTCACAAAAACCGGATTTTGCAATAGCATACCTGATCAAGTGTTGAGTTACAAAAAGTTTGACAACAACCTCCGTTATTTCGCCAAATTTATTACAAAAAAGTTTAACAATTTTTTCTGCCAAGAAATATATCTTTTATTTGTCATATAAATGGCTTCAAAACTGTCAACCTTTATTGTCACTGGCATCTTCAAAAAGTATACTTTAAATCTTCAGTAGGTGCAGAAATAGCCTATGAATACAAATGAAGTGCCTATCTCATCCCAATTTTTAATTTCAATCTTTTTTGTAAAGTTGCAAACATTTTTGTAAATTCCTAAACTTTTTTGTCATTTAACACCCTTTCCTTTTACAATATCCGCCTACAAATTTCTTCGGATCACACGGGTTATTATCCCTATAGCCACGCCGCGCTCTTCATCCAGCCGTGTCACCGCAAAACTCACGTCATCTTTCTTCCCAGGCATCCGGTAATCATAGCAGGAGTGCGCCACCGCATTGACGCCGTTTGACAGCCGGATATAGACCACTCCCTTATGTACGTCTGTCACTTTACCCGCATACTTGCTCTGGATGCGGAATTTTTTCAGGTTGTCGTGGCTCGTGTTCTGGGACACGCTCTTGATGTCCGCCTTGACCGCAAGCTCTTCCAGGCTGTCCCTGCGCACGCTCAAAACCCTCACCAGCACCTGGTCTCCCACGGAGAACCGCTCATGGGCATCCCCAATCCAGTCCCAGGCAAGGTCGCGGGCCATGATGGAGCATTCCACCCCGAAGACCTCCACCCGCAGCACCTTCTCCGCCACCGCGATGACACGGGCCTGGACGACACGCCCCTCATGGACACGGTACATTCCGGAAGCATCCGTATCCAGGTAGAAAATCTGGCGCTTCTTCAGCATGGCCTCCCTGCGACTGGCCACCACGCTCCTTGCTTTGGAGTCGATGCCTTTCACAAGGAAGTCAATCTCCGCCCCCAGCATGTTCCCCAAAATCTTGTTCTGCCGCAACATCAGTTCCGCATAGTCCTGCCCGGAGGGGCTGCGGCCCACGTTGATCATCATTTCTTTCAGGGGAATGACAATCCGGAACCCCTTGTAGTCCACGATGGCGATGGTCCTGCCGTTGTCCGTCTGCTCTATGCCGCCCAGCTGCCCGGTCAGGATTCTCCTGGTGCGGTAGGCATTGTGGATCTCATGCCAGATGGCATCCTCTCGGCTCTCCTCCGTCTCCACTTCCCCTCTGGCTTCCAGTGTCAGCACGGGAGCCTCCCGCCTTTTTCCGCCAGCGGTACGACGGGAAACAGAATCTGTCAGGCTTTTTTCTAAAATGGCACCAGCAGCGGCTTCTGCTTTCCCTACAGCCAAAGCTTCATCTGCTGCTTCTTCTGCAACAGCCTCCTCCGCATTTCCCTCTGCACTTCCCTCTTCCTTTCCGCCATATGCCTCCTCCCGATCGCCAGCATCTTCCGGGTTCTCTGAATCCAGAGCCAACGTATCGTCATCATAATCTGCGTCTGCATAATCAGCATCTTCAGCCGAAAAGTCTTCCGACAACTCGGAATCGTTTTCATCTACAGACAATGGTGGATCCATCAGTGGCTCTTCTTCCGGCACTGTCTCATGCCGTGCTTCTGCCCCTGACTGTATCTCTGTCTCTGCATCGCTTCGTTCCTCTGTAGCCTCCGCTTCGTTCCCTGCCTTATCGGGTACCAATTTCTTTTTACGGGGACTGCGCTTAGGTTTTGCCGTGGCGGCTTTTCCCGCAGCCACCTCCGCAGGAGCATCTTCCAATCCTATAGTGTTTTCCGATAAGCCACTGCCCTCCTCCATCATAGCCGCCTCTCCCGCTTCTCCGTTTTCACAGATAACCTCTCCGTCCGAGTCCGGCTTCTCCTGGAATTCATCCACCTGCTCCCCCTCATACATTTCCTCCTCTGCATCTTCTGCGGATTCCATCAGGGCATTTTCCTCTTCCATAAAATCCCCCGGAGCATCCTCTCCGGAATTATCCGCATCGTCAGCCATATCCCCAGGTTCCTCTTTTCCGGATTCCATTTCAGGATCCAGCCCCTCTTCCACGTTGTCAACTTCTCCCTGCTGCATTGTGCCCTCCATGAAATCCCCTTCAACGCCGGCTGCTTCTACAGCCAGTCCATTCACTTCCACTATTTCCTTTTTTCTTCCCATATGTCTGCCTCTCTTTCTTAAAATTGATTGTTTTGGTTTTTACCTTACGTTTTGAGCCGACCGGAAGCCATATGTCACCTGAATGAAGCCTCTGCCTGGCCTGCCATTCCTCTTCGGTACCTCAGCTGCCTACAACATAATAGAATCCTTATCTGTAAGCACCACCCCTGCCGGCTGTCCTGAGACTGCCTTTACCTCTGGCTCTGTCCTTGGTACTGACTGTCATTCGTCAAATTATTTGGAGCCGTTTTCGTCAGTTTATTTGGATGTGCT
>CAJUFB010000147.1 GCA_910585805.1 uncultured Acetatifactor sp. | reverse complement strand
ACGATATCACAGGCAGCGCTCCTTTTATAGACGCCGATTATTTGCCGCTTACCACGCTTTTACGCTTCAAAATAAAGGGGAGGCGCTTTGGCTTATCCAAACTGCTGGACAGGGGATTAAAAGTGCCGTTGACTTTCCCCGTAGGGTAAAGTTTATACTGAACTTGGAAGGAGGGTTCGCATATGCTTACAATTGGAGAATTTTCAAACATATGCAGGGTATCTGCAAAAACGCTTAGATATTATGCTGAAATAGGATTGATCCTGCCGGATGAAATCAATCCGGAAAATGGCTACCGGTATTATTCTATCAACCAATTAGAGAAAATGCTGCTGATCGATCGTTTGAAGGCGTATTGCTTTTCTTTGGAAGAAATCAAATTAATTTTTGAATCAGAAGAGCTGATGGATGAGGTGCTTTTTACTGCGCTGAATAAAAAGAAAAAGGAGATTGCGGTAAAGGTACAGAAGTTTGAAGATACTCTGCATCAGATAGACAGCGATATATCAAATTTGAGGAAAGGAAAATCCATTATGTCATATATGGAAAGCATTGATGTTCAGCTGGTTGAGATACCGATGATGTATCTTCTGTCGATACGGAAGAATGTTTTAGAACACGAGTTTTCAGAAGAATATGGCACTTGCTTTGGGAAACTGTTTCGGAAAATGGAAGAGAAGAAACTGACAGCGGCTGCTCCGCCAATGGTACTGTTTCATGACGATGAGTATACACCATTTGGATTAGATACAGAATTTGCAATCCCTATAAAAGAGTATGCGACCGGAACAAGGAATTTCTGTCCCGGACTATGTTTGAAAACAGTTGTGCGGGGGTCTTACTCACAGCTTCCTTCGGTTTATGCAAAACAAATAGAGTGGGCAAAAAGGGAAGGGTATGAAAACAGCAATGCGTTGTATGAGGTATATGTAACAGATCCGGCAGAGGCTTTAAAGGAAAGTGAACTTGTTACGGAGGTCTATTATCCGGTTAAAAAGAGGGTTTCAAAAGCCCGGAATGGCAGGCAGATATTGTGAAATGTATGAAGGAAGAAAGTATGGATCAGATAAAAATGGAAGACTTGGAACAGAAAATAAACAGTCAATATGCAAATACCACAGGTATAGTCATAATAAAAGATGGAATTGTATCCTATGAAAAATATTTTAAAGGTTGTACAGCGGAAAGCCGTGTTCACGTTTATTCTGTAACAAAAAGCGTTATTTCAATATTGCTTGGTATTGCTCTGGATAAAGGATACATTAAAAATATTGAAGAGAAAGTGCTGGATTACTTCCCGGAATACAAAGTGAAAAGGGGAGAGAAAAAAATACAGAATATTACACTAAGGGATATGCTGACAATGACGGCGCCTTATAAATATCGATTGTTTGCACCTTATATAAAATACTTCACAAGTAGTGACTGGGTAGAATTTTCGCTTGATTTATTAGGCGGTCGTGGGAAGGTAGGGACATTCCGATATGCCCCATTAATCGGACCGGACATTTTATCGGGGATTTTGGTGAGAGCAACAGGGCAATCCGTATTAGAGTTTGCGGCAGAGAATTTATTTGAACCGCTTGGGATTAAAGTGGAAAACAATTTACTATTCGAAAGCAAAGAGGAACAAATGGCATTTAATCAATCTACGGATACTAGCGGATGGGCAGTAGATCCCACGGGAATTCATGCGGCAGGCTGGGGACTTACGCTTACGCCAATGGATATGGCAAAGATTGGGCAGTTGTATCTGAATGGCGGTATGTGGGAGGGGAAGCGGATCGTTTCCTCAAAATGGGTAGAAGACAGTACGATAGAACACAGCCGATGGAAAAAAGAGAATCTGCCCTATGGATATCTGTGGTGGGTAAATGAGGATGGTTATGCAGCTATGGGGGATGGCGGCAATATCATTTATGTAAACACAAAGAAGAAGCTGGTGATTTCTATTGCAGCCCTCTTTGTACCCAAAGCAGGAGATAGAATAGAACTGATTAAGAAATTCATTGAGCCTGTTTTATGAGATGAAAGGCTGCACAAAATGAGGTTTTCGGAGTGCATTTTTGCCTGTCAGAAGATATACTGCGCACTGGTTGAATTTGCAGTACAACCTGACTGCAGACCGCCAGCCAGGTATTTTCCCGGAGGCATCACTGTAAATCCTGGAGGTCTGCAGTATAACAGACGCTATAACCTGGGGATTTTAGGGTGCCCAATCGCACAGGAGGAATTTTTTTAGCACTTGCCGCCGCGTAAACGGTTTGGTACAATAGAACCATGTTTTCGGCAGGAAACCCAGATCCGCGATGCCATGCCTGCGGAGGAAGTCAGACAGATTATGGAGAAAATTCCCCTGTGGTCTACCGCAGCGGATAACCTGGCATCCCGCAGATTGGCCCAAAAGATAGGATTTGCCGAATATGCGGAAGTCATTTCCGTGACATTGTAAGCTTCCTGCAAGTTTCAGCCCCAAAGCCCGTCGGCCGGAGCGAAGGGACTTTCCATGGCCAAGCTTGCAAAGTGCCGCATTTTTCAGGCGTTTCTCTCCAGGTTTATAGAAAATGTGCATGGATTTAATCTAAACAATTTGCGAAGAATTGAAAAAAGCTGGAACCGGCGGAGGAGACGCCGAAAAGGAGGATATGATGACAAGAGAGACTTACACCCTGCTGGAAGACTACATGCTGTCCTGCATGGAGGACAGCGCCCACGACAAGGAGCATATCTACCGTGTCCTGTACACTGCCCTGGACATCGCTGGGACGGAAAAGGACGTGGACATGGACGTGCTGATCTGCGCATGCCTGCTGCATGACATCGGCCGCCGGGAGCAGTTCGAGGATCCCCGGGTATGCCATGCCCGCGCCGGGGCAGACAAAGCATATCGCTTCCTGAGGGAGCACGGCTTCCCGGAGAGCTTCGCGGCGCATGTCAGGGAATGCATTTCGTCCCACCGCTACAGAAAGGACAGCCAGCCCCAGACCATAGAGGCGAAGATACTCTTTGATGCGGATAAGGTGGATGTGTCCGGCGCCATCGGCATTGCCAGGACGCTGGTCTACAAAGGGCAGGTCTCGGAGCCCCTGTACAGGGTGCTGCCGGACGGACGCGTCTCCGATGGGACAGGCGATGCGGAGCCATCTTTCTTTCAGGAATATAAATATAAGCTGGAAGGTCTGTACGATAGATTCCATACGGTCCGGGGCGCGGAAATCGCAGGCCAGAGGCGGCAGGCCGCTGCAGCCTTTTACGAGAGTCTTCTGCGGGAGGTGAGCGAGCCCTGCGGGAAAGGCCGCGAAATGCTCCGGGCTTATGTGGAGTGAACCCACAGGGATTGAGCCATATGGCTGACTGCGGGCGGTCAGGAGATTTCGAGCTGTCCAGAGATTATATCACGAAAATGCAGAAACAAAGAGCGGTGGCCGGATGCAAAATGCTTCATGGCTGTCAAATGCTTCACGGCTGTTCCGAGGAAACGTTAAACCGAACACCATAACACGGGAGGGGATTTATGATTATATGGATCAGCGGAGCCTATGGCGTCGGCAAGTCCACATTGGCGGACGCGCTGGCAGAAAGAATGGAAAACCCATTGATCTTCGATGCGGAAGAAGTGGGCAATGCCGTCAGGGGCAATTACCCGGACTTCCCTTACGGATATGTCTTCGAAGATTATCCGCTGTGGGGCGAGTTCTGCCACAAACTGCTCAGGGACATCCATGATACTTTCCAAAAGGATATCCTTGTGCCCATGACGCTGGTAAGGAGGGCATCCTATGAGAAAATCATCCAGTCTCTGGCCGGGGACGGAATCGAAACATTCCTTGTCATCCTGGAGGCATCCCGCCAGAGTATCCATGACCGTATCCTGGCCAGGGGAGAGGAAGAGGGCTGCTGGTGCATGGAGAACATTGAAATGGCGCGGGCAGGCTCTGGGATTCTGCCCGGAATCCACATTGACACGGATGACAGGGGAGTGGAAGAACTGGCTGCGATTGTCCTGGCCAAGGTGCTGGCGCATCGCTGAAAACCGTCCCCGTCCGGTACAAAATGGCCATTGGTGTGCCGAAGCAGACGGAGACATGGATAACAGAGACAGGGCAGAGGGAGCCAGGGAGCGTAGGAACTGGCAGGCATCGCCCTGGGCAAGGTGCTGGAGCATCGCTGAAAAACAGTTCTCCGTCGCCCAGGACAAGCTGGCCATTGGTATGCCGAAGGTCAATGGGGTCAATGGGGACAGGGCTGACAGAGACAAATGAAAGGGGCAAGAATGACGGAACAGACACAGATTTTAGACAGACTGAACCAAGAGTACGACATGGATTTTGAAGCCGTGGAATTCCTCCGGGACAGCGGCTGCACCGCTTACGCTGTCCACGCAAAAGGCTGCAGATACTTCCTGCGCGTCACGAAGCCCATGTTCAGCGACACGGCCAGGAGATCCCTGGACATCCATCTGTTCCTGCAGGAGCAGGGCTTTTCCGTTCCCCGTATCCTTTTTACGAAAGACGGCTCCCCCTGTGTACAAGAAAGAGGCGGAACGGGCAGCTCCTTCTACGTCCTGTATGAATTCATAGAGGGCACAGAGGTGGAGCCGGAGCAGGACGCAGAGGCCACAGGGGCTTTTGTGGGGAAGCTGCACAAAACCATGAAGGGATATCCGGGCACAATTCCCTCAAACGGCAGGCATTACTATCTGGACAGGTATCTCCACATTTTGCGCAGGAAACAATATGCCAGGGCGGATGAATTCGCCGCATACGGAGAGAGGCTGTGGAAGAAAGTGAAAGACCTGCCATATGGATACTGCCATGGCGACATGTACCGGGGCAATATACTGAAGACAGCGGAGGGCCGCCTATATATCCTGGATTTCGATACCTCCTGCCAGGGGTTTCCCATGTACGACCTGGCCTTGATCTGCAACATGACGGATTATTTCCAACTGGAAAACGACGGATGGCGAAAATCCCAAATGGTATATGAACGGTTCCTGCCCCAATACCTGAGACATAACAGCCTGAGCAAGAGGGAGACAGAGGCTTTTCCCGATTTGATAGCGCTGTACCATTTCGCCCTGCAGGCCACGATAATCGAGATATTCGGAATGGACTGCGTGGACGAGGAATTTTTCCACCGCCAGCTGGCATGGCTGTATCAGTGGCAGAAACAGTGCGGCGGGATTGGCTGACTGCGAGGAACGATAAGCCGCCGGATAAGTCCGCGAAAGGAAAGGGTAGAGGATGAGGACATTATATGTCACTGATTTGGACGGAACACTGCTGAACACGAAAGACAAAGTCAGCCCCGAGAGCCTCCGGATCATCAACGAGCTGGTGGGCCGGGGGATGCTTTTTACCTATGCCACCGCCAGGTCTCTGGAATCGGCATCCGTGGTGGCGGAAGGCCTGAAGCTGGCAATGCCCGTGATTGTATACAACGGAGCCTTCATCATGCATCCCGACACAGGGGAGGTCATATCTTCGCTGTACTTCACGGAAGAGGAAGCCGGATTTGTCAGGCGCATCCTGGAGCAGACGCGCATCAGCCCGCTGGTGTACTCCTTCGTGCAGGGCAGGGAGAGGGTATCCTGGAACGCCGCCCGGGAGAATGAGGGGATAAAACGGTATCTCTCAAAACGGACAGGCGACAGGAGGCTGAGGCCCCTGGAGGGCGCGGACGGACTCTACGACGGAGATGTCTTCTATTATACCTGCATAGGCGAGAAAGAGGAGCTGATGCCGCTGTACGAAATATTTTCCGGGGACAGGAGGTTCCGCTGCACCATTCAGCAGGAACTGTACCGGCCGGAGTACTGGTGCGAGATCATGCCCCGGAAGGCCACCAAAGCCGAGGCCATCAAGACATTGAAAAGCCTGTGGGACTGCTACAGGGTCATCTCTTTCGGAGATGCCGTCAACGACATCCCCATGTTCCGGCTGTCCGATGAATGCTACGCCGTAGAGAACGCCGTTCCGGAGCTGAAAAAGGCCGCTACAGGCATCCTGGACAGCAACGACAGGGACGGTGTGGCGAAATGGCTGCGGGAGAATGCCATCCTGAGCCAGAAGGACTGCGGCAGGGGGGACGATGCCGCTGCCGGGAAAAGAGAGAAAGCAGATCAGGATGCAGGATAATCGGTTCATGGATTCCGAGAGACTGACCCTGGGAACGGAGGTATGCTCTGATGGCATACAATGGAAAGAATTCATGTAAATTCGAACAGATATGGACAGAATTCCGCAGCAAAATGCGACAGGATAAACTGCAGGCAGAGGACTTTACAGAAGAGATGCAGCCGCTTTTATCCATGTTCCTATGCGGCCCGGAGGCGGAAAAGCGGAGGGAGAAATTCCTTTCCGCCCCATACGAAGTGCTCGCGGGAAGCGCGAAACAAAGCGTCGTCATCCACTGTGCCGATGACGATTACAGATTCGACTTCTCACAGACCCACAATGTATGGAAACTATCCTTTATTGAATGCATAACATTGCCTGTGGCCCACATTGACTCATTGCCGTATGCAGATTTTAAAGACCTTCCGGAAAAAGAAGCCCAAATCCGCAGCGAAAAAGAAATCTCCAGGCTGGTGTACTTCTATAATCAATTCAAAAAGCTGGAAGGAAAGCAAAAGGCCCTTGAAATGTTCCAGGACGGCGCCGGTGAATCCCTCTGTGCCAGATCCTGGGTGCCGTTCTACAATGACAGGCTTTCCTACATCGCCTATGCCGCATGGATGGAGCACCGCATCTATGGAGAACAGGTGGAGATAATACAGTTTGAGGAAACATGCTGCTGTCTGAGGTTTGGCCGCCATCTATGGAGAAGGATATATACAATGGCCGGGCATATTCGGGAAATGATAGACTATGACGAATACATGGGCATCTTTGAGGCCATATGGCAGGACAGGGCTTCCGCAAATGGCTGGCTGCTGGAAATTGGTTACCACGACGAAGATACAGACCTGATTTTCAGAAGCCGGTAGGGCAGTCGCAGCATTTCGTCGCTGCCTGGTGCCTAAGGAAGTGTCTACAAATAACTGCTGCAAGTTTATGGCAATTTTTATGGTATTTTCGGGCTTTTGCCGGAAGCAATTGCAGCAGCTATTTTCCGACAATTCCTAGTGCGCCCAGCAAGGGCGTAATGTTTAGCGGGTGGAAATCCCGTCTGGT
>CAJUFB010000146.1 GCA_910585805.1 uncultured Acetatifactor sp. | reverse complement strand
GACAGGGCTAATGCTTTTTGCCCCTTTCCAGAATAAATTACAGTGCCCTGTTACAAAAGGGTTGTCTAATTCCTCTAGTTGTTAATAGCCGCCTGCGCCGCCGCCAACCTTGCAATAGGCACCCTGAACGGTGAGCAGGACACATAATCCAACCCAATCTTATGGCAGAACTCCACAGAAGAAGGATCGCCGCCATGCTCACCGCAGATGCCCACATGCATCTTGGGGTTCATTGGCTTGCCCAGCTTAATGGTCATCTCCATCAGCTTGCCGACACCATTCTGATCCAACTTGGCAAAAGGATCGTTCTCCAGGATCTTGGTATCATAGTAGGCAGCCAAGAACTTGCCTGAATCGTCACGGGAGAAGCCAAATGTCATCTGAGTCAAATCATTGGTACCAAAGCAGAAGAAATCAGCTTCCTTGGCAATCTCGTCAGCAGTCAGCGCCGCTCTCGGGATCTCGATCATGGTACCGACTTCATACTCCAGCTCGATTCCGGAAGCCTCGATCTCAGCGTCAGCGGTCTCCACAACAATCTTCTTCACATACTTCAATTCCTTCACGTCGCAGATCAGAGGAATCATGATCTCGGGCTTCATCTTCCAGTCGGGATGAGCCTTCTGCACATTGATCGCCGCGCGAATAACAGCCTTTGTCTGCATTTTTGCGATCTCAGGATAAGTCACTGCCAGACGGCATCCTCTGTGCCCCATCATGGGGTTGAACTCATGGAGGCTTGCTATGAAGGTCTTGATCTCCTCAACCGTCCTGCCCTGAGCCTCAGCCAGCTTCTCGATGTCGGCTTCCTCAGTGGGAACAAACTCATGGAGAGGCGGATCAAGGAAACGGATGGTAACAGGGCATCCCTCCAGTGCCTCGTAAATCTTCTCGAAGTCGCCCTGCTGATAAGGAAGGATCTTATCCAGCGCAGCTTCTCTCTCCTCTACGGTATCAGAGCAGATCATCTCACGGAAAGCGGCAATCCTGCTCTCTTCAAAGAACATATGCTCCGTACGGCACAGTCCGATACCTTCTGCGCCAAGCTCTCTTGCCTTTCTGGCGTCAGCAGGGGTATCCGCATTGGTTCTTACCTTCAGCACTCTGTATTTGTCGGCCCAGGCCATAACTCTTCCGAACTCGCCGGCGATGGTAGCGTCAACGGTAGGGATCCTGCCGTCATAGATATTGCCTGTGGTACCGTCGATGGAGATATAGTCTCCCTCATGGTACTCCTTGCCGGCCAGTGTAAATTTCTTGTTCTCTTCATCCATGGCAATGTCGCCGCAGCCGGATACACAGCAGGTTCCCATACCACGGGCAACTACTGCCGCATGGGAAGTCATGCCGCCGCGTACGGTCAGGATACCCTGGGCAACCTTCATGCCGGTGATGTCCTCGGGAGATGTCTCCAGACGAACCAGTACAACCTTCTCACCTCTTGCAGCCCAGCTTTCCGCATCTTCCGCGCTGAACACGATCTTGCCGCAGGCAGCTCCCGGTGAAGCGCCCAGGCCCTTGCCTGCCGGTGTGGCAGCCTTCAGGGCAGCCGCGTCAAACTGAGGATGCAGCAGGGTGTCAAGGTTACGGGGATCGATCATGGCTACTGCTTCCTGCTCTGTACGCATTCCTTCGTCTACCAGATCACATGCGATCTTCAGGGCAGCCTGGGCGGTTCTCTTACCGTTTCTGGTCTGCAGCATGTACAGTTTGCCGTGCTCTACGGTGAACTCCATATCCTGCATATCTCTGTAATGCTTTTCCAGCCTCTCACATACGTCCTTGAACTGCTCGAAAGCCTCGGGGAACTTGTCCGCCATCTCTTTGATCTTCATGGGTGTGCGGACACCTGCAACCACGTCCTCGCCCTGTGCGTTTGTAAGGAACTCGCCAAAGAGACCCTTAGCGCCTGTAGCGGGGTCACGGGTAAATGCAACACCTGTACCACAGTCGTCACCCATATTGCCGAATGCCATGGACTGAACGTTTACTGCAGTACCCCAGGAATAAGGGATGTCGTTGTCACGGCGGTATACATTGGCGCGGGGGTTGTCCCAGGAACGGAATACGGCCTTGATAGCGCCCATGAGCTGCTCCTTGGGATCATCCGGGAAGTCCTTGCCGATCTTTGCCTTGTACTCGGCCTTGAACTGTCCTGCCAGTTCCTTCAGGTCGTCCGCGGTCAGCTCTACGTCCTGCTTAACGCCTTTCTTCTCCTTCATGGCGTCAATGAGCTGTTCAAAGTACTTCTTGCCCACTTCCATAACCACATCGGAATACATCTGGATAAATCTTCTGTAGCAGTCCCATGCCCAACGAGGATTGCCTGACTTCTCGGCAATGACATTGACCACGCTCTCGTTCAGACCCAGGTTCAGAATGGTGTCCATCATACCCGGCATGGAAGCTCTTGCACCGGAACGAACGGATACAAGCAGAGGATTTTCATGGTCACCGAACTTCTTGCCGGTAATCTCTTCCATCTTAACGATGTACTCATTAATCTGTGCCTGGATCTCATCGTTAATCTCTCTTCCATCCTCGTAATACTGCGTACAGGCCTCCGTTGTAATCGTAAAGCCCTGCGGCACCGGAAGTCCCAGGCCGGTCATCTCTGCCAGGTTTGCACCCTTGCCGCCGAGAAGCTCACGCATATTCGCGTTGCCCTCTGTAAACAAGTACACCCATTTCTTCATCTTTTTTCTCCCTTTCAATAAAATATGATTCATCAAAGACAGTCCGGCCTGTTCCCACTCAGAATACATCCTCCTGAAACACCGGAAACAGCCGAACATTTTACTGCTATGGTATTATTGTAACAATTTGCCAAAGGAATATCAAGCGAAATTGCAGTAAATTTTGTCATATCTGAAATTTTCGTGCAATCTGTCCACTTTTTTCCTCGTCCGCATACATATTAGACAACTGCAGCTATGATGTAAGTAGTTACATTTATATGTCAGTAAATCATTTCACATTCTTTCACAACCCTTAATATCTCAGCTCACCTTTCCCTTCGGTACAAAGCTGTCAAAGATAAAAATATCAAAGTTCTTTCTGGCCTCCGCCAGCTGTTCCCTGCTGCGTACAGTCCAGGCCGCTGTCTTGCTGCGGTAAAGTCTGCGACACAGCCTGGCAGACAGCATCCTGGGATACTTGCAGTTATAAGCGATAAAATCAGGCCTCCCAACCCAGTTGAACATCAGATTCTGCAGCAGAAAAGACATTGTCCCCACATATTCCCCTTCCTTGATAAAGGCATCGGAGAGCTGTCCCCGCACAATGTTTTTCCTGTGCCTGCGGTACCAGAATACAGCCAGCGGATTAAAAGATTCTATGCAATAAAGCCCTCTGTACTGTGAGCACAGCCTGTCCACCGCTCTGCACACAGACATGTCCGTCCGCTCCGTCTTCAGTTCCACAATCAGCGGCGCCCGCCCGTTTACCAGCTTCAGCACTTCCGCGAACTTCGGTATCCGCTCTCCTGACCCGATCAGCGAAAACCGCCGCAGCTCATCATAGCTGTAATCGCATACCCTTCCTTCCACACCGCACATTCTCTTCAGTGTAAAATCATGAAATACCACCGGCACACCGTCCCTGGACATCTGCACATCCAGCTCAATGCCGAAGCCTCCCTCCACCGCTTTCCGAAAAGCGATCAGGGAATTCTCCGGCACTTTTTCCGCATTGTCATGCAGGCCTCTGTGGGCATAGAGCCACTCCATAAAGGGGGATGTATCCGGTTTGTATACGATCCGCGGCATGATCATCAGAAAATAGAGTACAACCAGCGCTGCCAGACAGACCAGTATAATGATCAATATCTTCACCTGTATTCACGCTCCTTTTCCGGCAGCCTGTCCCCCGGAAAAGTGATCTATGCTCTTCTCCAGACGCTCCAGCCCTTCCAGCAGCCGCGCTCTGGGGCATGCCGCGTTCAGGCGGATAAACTGTCTTCCGCAGGCCCCGTACTCCTGGCCTTCCGTAAGATAGAGTCCGCTGTCCCTGCGGATAAACGCCGCCAGCTCCCCCGCATCCTCCGCCACAGCGCTGCAGTCCAGCCACAGCAGATAAGTAGCCCGGGAAGGCACCACCTTGATGCAGGGCAGCTTTTCCTCCATAAAACGCCGCACGCACTGCTTGTTTTCATAGAGATATGCCCGCAGCTCTTCCAGCCACCTCTCCCCTTTCCGAAAGGCAGCCACTGCCCCGCCCACGGCAAAGGCATTGGGTTCCGCCACTTCATCCGTATTCAGCCCTCTCTCCAGTTTATGGCGGATCACCGGATTGGGCACCATCACCGCCGCGGTCTGCAGTCCGGCAATATTAAATGTCTTCGTAGGCGCAAAACAGGTGATGCTGTTATCCCTGCATACCTCTGACACAGACGCAAAAGGCACATACTCATATCCGGGATCAGTCAAATCGCAGTGAATCTCATCGGAAAGCACCAGCACATGATGCTTTGCGCAGAGTTCTCCGATCCGGGCAAGGGTCTCCCGCTCCCAAATCTTCCCCACCGGATTGTGCGGATTGCACAGCAGCATCAGCGTGGTCTGGGGATCGGCAAGCTTCTCCTCCAGATCCGCAAAGTCCACGGAATAATGCTCCCCGCCATATACCAGCGGGCTTTCCAGAACATTCCGTCCGTTATTACGTATAGAATGAAAGAAAATATTGTATACCGGGGTCTGTACCAGCACATTTTCCCCCACCGTGGTCAGTTTCCGCACCGTACTGGAAATGGCAGGCACGATCCCCGTACAGAAAACCAGCCATTCCTGTTCCATCTCCAGATGATGGCGGCGTCCCCACCAGCTTCTGTACGCCTCATACCACTCCTGCGTCACCACGGAATAACCGAAAATCCCATGCTCCGTCCGCTTCCGCAGGAACTCCATGATTTCCGGCGCCGTCTCAAAATCCATATCCGCCACCCACATGGGAAGCTCCCGCTCCGGCACATCCCATTTCAGGGAGCCTGTCCCTCTTCTGTCCGTCAGCCTGTCAAAATCATATCCCATATATCCGCCCTCCGTTTTACTCCCATATCCTCCCGAAATCTCCAGACCTCCTGTCACGCTGCCTTTCCGCCCCCGCTTTTCCAGGAGCCCTTCAGCTCTCATGTCTGATCCTGTTTTCTGAAATTCCAGGAACCTGCCGCTGCCTGCAGGCCTTTCTTATTCCTCCCATGCCGCCCTGTCGGATCTCTTCAGGATTTCTCCTGCCTGGATCTCTGTCTGGTCGATCCGCACCTTTCTCCCGTCCATGATCAGTTCTCCGATCCTGTCCGCGCGGATGATGCCTCCCTTCGGATTGAATACACTGTCCACGGCACCTACTATCTCCACATCGGCCTGGGAATATTCGAAAGCCAGATTTGTATTCAGCAGACGGCAGTTTTTCATGACCAGATTATCAATATAGCACATGCCCTGCAGACTTTCGATGGTACAGTTGATCAGGGTGATATTCCTGGAATTCCAGCCAAGGTACTCCCCCGAAATAAAGGAATCATACACTGTGATATTTTCCGCATTCCAGAAAGCATCCTTCGACAGCAGCCTGGAATTGTACATTTCAATATCAGCGCCCCCGTCAAAGCTGTAATTCCCCACCAGTTCGAAATTCCGGATCACCATGTTCCTGCTGTTCATGGCAAAATAGTCTCCCTTAGCCATAACCCTGTCCATCTCGATGTCCTGGCAATTCCAGAGAGTCTCCGCCGCGTTCGGCATGTCTACATTATACAGTTTGATCCCCTTCGCGCGGCGAAAAGCCTTGGGCGCTTCAATAATGGTATCGGAAACGGAGATATTCTCGGTATACCAGATACCTGCCCGCGCCATATCGAATAGCGCACAGTCCTTCACCACTACATTTTTGCTGTACCACAACGGATATTTCCATTTGAACAAGGTGTTGTCTATCTCCAGATTGCTGCTCTCCTTCAGCGGAGATTCCCCGTCAGCAAAAGTACAATAGCTGATATGGCAGTCCCTGGCCTGAAACAACGCCCTCTCTCCCGTTAAAAACTGCTGTTCGATCTCTTTCATGATATGCTCCTCACTTTCTGTCCACAGACAAGCTGTTTTGCTCTGCCGTTCTCCTCCGGATTACTGCCCGCTCCAAGCATGGCTCCTGTAAAAAAACTGTCGATGCTTTCCCATTCTCCCTGCTCCCTCAGGAAATCTAATGAAACAAATCATGTCTACTCTCCTGCCGAGAAAAATGCCACTCCAATGGCGCCGGGCCCTATATGGGTACCGATGGTTCCGCCTACGCTGGAAGTCTCCAGTGAGTCCACCTCGTTCTTCCATAAAGCTTCATGATCCGCAATATATTTCTGCAGCATGGCATCGCTGAGTCCCGTGTACCCCAGGAAAAAAGGCTTCCCGAAGTCGATTCCCCCCGTCAGCCGGATCTGCTCCGCCAACAGATTATTCCCCTGCCTGGACCCTCTGGCTTTACCCAGAATGGCAACCTCGCCCTGCAGAATGGCGATAACGGGCTTGATCGTCAGAAGACTCCCCGCCAGGGCGGCCGCCTTTGAAATCCTTCCGCCTTTCTTCAGATATTCCAGCGTATCCAGAAGCGCAACCAGCCGGATACGGCCCTTGTCTGCCTCCAGCCTCTCCACAACTTCTTCAAATGACATACCGCTGTCTATCAGCCTGAGAGCATATTCCACCAGCGCGCGCTGGCCCAGACTGGCATTTTCGCTGTCCACCACACGTACTACATTATTGTATTCTTCTGCCGCAATATTGGCGCTCTGCCAGGTTCCCGACAGTTTCGAAGACAATGTGATGACAATGGCCTGCGCTCCCTGCTCTTTCACCTCCCGGTATGCCTCCTCAAAAGCATAAGGCGGCACCTGGCTCGTGACAGGAAGTTCATCGCTTTCAACCAGTTTCTCGTAAAACATCTGATGACTCAGGTTTACACCGTCCTGAAACTGCTTCTCCCCGAATGTGATGGTAATCGGCAGAATGACCAGATTCTCCCTCTTATTCTCCACAATATCCGAAGCGGAATCTGTAATCACTTTGATCATGACTCTCTCCTCTCCTGCGAAATGGCTGTCTCATGGATCCCGTCTGCAAATTGCAATAAAAAAAGTGTAAAGCTTTCATCTTTCAACAAACTTTACACCTCCCTGAGGCTAAACATACTTTTCTCCATGTATGCCGCATAAAACGACCCAGATCGGACTCGAACCGACGACCTCCGCCGTGACAGGGCGGCGCTC
>CAJUFB010000145.1 GCA_910585805.1 uncultured Acetatifactor sp. | reverse complement strand
AGATCGACTGCTGCGGGATTTCCTTCTATCGGAAGGACTGCGAAGTCCGTTTTGGAATACCTGGGTGATGAGGAAAGCGGAGCGGAGGGGTCTGTTTAGAATAAATTTTCAATTTTTTATTGACAATTTTTCCGAGACATGCTAGAATACCAAAAATATAAAGGAAGCGTAGGGGAGCATATTAATGATTTACATTTTCGTTGGCAAAATGAACAGGAACCAGCAGCAACAGCTTATTGTCTATCAGGATAATGGGCTTTTTGAACTGTGTTCATGACGTATTGTGATTATCTTATACAATGAACAAAACGGCTGAAAGCTCATTATGGGTTTTCGGTCGTTTTTTTATTTCATAAGAAAACTCGTCCTATGAAATAAAAACCTTCCCAGGGATGCGCTGTGCGATAAAGCGTTATCGCACACAAAAGCAGAGGGGATGCGGCTGACGCGATGCATTTGCGGCGCAGAACTCCGCAAGCGGGATTTTTTCCCCGATAGGAAAGGGGCTGTCGGGGAATAACTGTATTCCCGCAATATGTATTGTGATATACCGGAAATCACAGCTATATATTGTGAACGAATGCCATTTCCTGACAGCACCATGGAATCATAACAAAATAGAACAATGAAAGGAATATGATGCGGCTGCTCCCGAAAGCATCATGCAGGTGTAGTTATGTTCGGAAAGCGTCTTATGAAAAACGAAAGGCCCGTATTTCCCAAACGGGCGGTCATCACCGCAGGCATGCCATACGGCAATAAAAACCTGCATTTTGGACATGTGGGAGGGATGTTTGTGCATGCGGACATCTTTGCCAGATTTCTGCGGGACAGAATCGGAAAGGAGAATGTAATATTTCTATCCGGGACAGATTGCTATGGTTCCCCGATTCAGGAGAGTTATCGAAAGCAGAAAGAGGAGGGCTATAAGGGTTCGATGGAAGATTATGTCACTTCCAATCATGAGAGCCAGAAAAAGACACTGGCGGATTACGGGATCAGCCTGGACTTTTTCGGGGCATCGGCGCTGGGGGAGGCAGGTGAAATTCACAGGCATATGTCTGAAGAGATATTCTATACGCTGTATCGAAACGGATATATCGAAAAACTGTCTGTTCCTCAGTTCTATGACGAGGAGTTGGGAATCTTTCTGAACGGACGTCAGGTGACGGGAAGATGTCCCATACCCGGATGTACTTCGGACAAAGCTTACGCGGATGAGTGTTCTCTGGGGCATCAGTTTCTGCCGTCGGAACTGCTCCATCCGGTCAGTTGTCTATCAGGCAGAAAACCCGTTCTGAAAGAAGTGGAAAACTGGTATTTTGACCTGGAAAATTGTATTGAAAGTATGAAAGAATACCATGATTTTTTGAAAAGGTGCACCAATACCAGAAAGTACCAGTTGGAGACAGTGGAAGAGTTTTTGAAGAAGCCCATGCTGTATGTGCCGAAAAAATATGTGGAGAACCTGGAGGAGTTGTCAAAATGTCTGCCGGAGCATAAATGTTTTGACGAACAAAAGAAGAATTCCGCAGTGTTTGCGTTTGAGACGCTGGAAGACCGGGATAAGGCCAAAACCGTATTGGAGGAGATGGGGATTCACTACACATCGGGTAAAACGCTGGTTCCTTTCCGGCTTTCCGGAAATGTGGAATGGGGCGTGCCTTTTCCTGACTGTGAGGACCTGAAGGGGCTGACTTTTTGGGTGTGGCCGGAATCCTTATGGGCGCCGGTTTCCTTTACCAGGGCGTATCTCAGACAGAAAGGCAGGGAAGAGGAATGGCGGAAATGGTGGGGGGATGATGAGGCGATGGTATATCAGTTTATCGGGGAGGATAATATTTATTTTTATGCCATTGCGCAGACGGGGCTGTTTACCGGACTTCAGGTTCCCAGGGGGATCAAACCGGATATGGAGAAGGTGTACCTGTCTACAATCATAGCCAACCGCCATTTGCTGTTTATGGACATGAAAGCCAGCAGCAGCTCGGAAAAAAAGCCGCCCATGGCTTCCGAATTGTTGGAATATTATACGAAGGACCAACTGCGCATGCACTTTATGAGCCTGGGGCTTTCTTCAAAAAGCACAGGTTTCAAGCCCCAGGTGTTCCTGAAAGAAGAGGAGCGGGTAGGGGCGGACACGGTGCTGAAAGAGGGAAATTTGATCACAAATGTTTTCAACCGGCTGATCCGCTCCTGTTTTTATGCGGTTCAGAATAATGAGGCAGGCAGGATACCCGGGGGCGAAGCAGACGAAAAACTCAGGGACATGGCCGAAGAAGCCGTACTGGAATATGAACGCCATATGTATAACCATGACTTTCACAGGATTTCCTATCTCCTGGATGACTTTATCAGGGAAGTCAACAAGCATTGGGTGAACAATGTGAAGATTGCCGATTCCCGGGGAGATGCCGCGCTGAGAAGGCAGATTGTAACAGACTGCTTCTATGCCTGCAAAGTTATGGCAGTACTGGTGCATCCGATTGCGCCTGAGGGATGTGAAAAATTCAGGGAGTATCTGAACATAGGAGAGGAATTATGGAACTGGGAGCACATTCTGGAACCCATTTCCTTTTACGTGGACGATTTGTCCCGGCATGAACTGAAAGTTCTGGAACCAAGGGTGGATTTTTTCAAAAAGCATGAATGCCAGATCGGGCAGTGAGGCTGGTGGGTTCAGAATATCGTGGCGAGACAGCCGTGCTGCGCATCTGTTGCTGTGAACATCGAAGCCGTGAACGGTAACGAGCGCGGAAAACAAAAGAATAAGTCAGAAAGAATTGTGAATTAGAGGAGGATAAGGTATAATGGAGCTTATCGGAAGCAACAGAGGGATCTGCCATATATGAGAGAGGTGTGCCGATGAAGAAAGCATTGCCCATAGGCGTAGATAATTTTGCAAAAATAATAAGGGACGGCTATTACTATATCGATAAAACCATGCTGATCAAAGAATTGCTGGATTTAAAGGGGGAGGTGAACCTCATCACCCGCCCCCGGCGGTTCGGCAAGACGCTGAACCTGAGCATGCTCAGGTACTTCTTTGAGGACACAGGGGACGAGGAGCGGAATGGGCAGAACAGGGCATTATTTCAGGGACTGAAAATCATGGAGACCGACGGCGGGTATACGGAGCAAATGGGAAGGTATCCGGTGATTAATCTGACGCTGAAATCGGCAGAACAGCCCACCTTTGCATCCGCGCACAGGAAACTGAAAAGGGAAATTTCAGAAGAGTTTATGCGGCACCGGTATGTGCTGGAAAGCGATAAACTAGGGAGGTAAGGAGATATGGGAGAATTGTTAAGAGAATTAAAGGCTGCCTATGGCGAAGATGCAGAGTTCAGAGAGGGCCAGGAGGAAGCAATCCAGGGAGTGCTGGATGGAAAACGTATGCTGGTAGTTCAGAAAACGGGATGGGGGAAGAGCCTGGTCTATTTTCTTGCGACCAAAATGATTCGAGCGCGCGAAGAGGGAATTACCCTGATCATCAGCCCGCTGCTGGCGTTAATGAATAACCAGATCGCCGCGGCGGATAAGCTGGGACTTCATGTGGCGACTATCAATTCTGAAAATACGGATGATTGGGATGCCGTGGTGGAGGAGCTGAAAAACAACCGCGTAGATGCGCTGATCATTTCGCCGGAAAGGCTGGCGAATGATGAATTCAAAGAGCTGCTCAATGAAGGCATTCTGCAGATTCGGCTGTTCGTGGTTGACGAGGCTCACTGCATTTCGGATTGGGGACATGATTTCAGGCCGGATTACAGGCGCATTGTTGACGTCATTCGGATTCTTCCGCCCTATATCCCGGTTTTGGCCACAACGGCGACGGCAAATGACAGGGTAGTGCAGGATATCAGGAGCCAGCTGGGAGAGGATGTGGCAGTCAGCCGGGGAAGCCTGATGCGGGAATCATTGGAAATTCAGGTAATCAAACTGCGGACAAGGGAAGAGCGTCTGGCCTGGATTGCGGACCATATAGAGGAATTGAAGGGAACAGGCATCATTTACTGCCTGACGGTCAATGACTGCCAGTTGGTATATAAGTGGCTTCAGGAAAACCATATTGCCAGCAAATGTTATTACGCGGATATCGAAAAGGACGGAACGGAGAAAAAGGCGGAGATAGTCAGTGCGTTTCTGGACAATCAGATCAAGGTATTGGTGGCTACGGTGGCTTTTGGCATGGGGTTTGACAAGCCGGACATCGGCTTCGTGATCCATTTTCAGAAGCCGGGGAATCTGGTGGCTTATTACCAGCAGATCGGAAGAGCCGGACGTGGAATTGACAGGGCATTGGCTGTCCTGATGCAGGGAGATGAGGATGACAGGATCAACAACTATTTCATTGAGTCTGCTTTTCCGACAGAAAACCTTATGACAGAGATTATGGAGGAAATCCGGAAGAACCCGGATCCCGGTTTGAAGCAGGCCGATTTGGAGAGACTGATCAATATGAAATCTTCCAAAATAAAAGCCTGCCTTAAATATCTGACAGTTGAGAAAGCGATTTATAAAGAAGGGACTTACTATCGTCCCACAGCCCGGCTCTGGAAACCGGATATGGAGAAAAGTGGAAAAATTACGGAGATTAGAAGAAACGAACTGCGCCAGATGAATGAGTTCACTGACACTGCAAAGTGCTACATGAAATATATCGCGGACATTCTGGACGATCCCCAGGCCTGCAGCTGCGGCAGATGTTCGAACTGTCTGGGCAGACCGCTGGTTTCGGCAGATATCCGACAGGGAACCCTGGAAACGGCACAGAGATTCGTCCGGCAGGACTTTGGCGTGATTCAGCCCCGCAAACAATGGCCCACAAGTGTCTTTATCGATGAACGCAACAAAATTCAACCGGAATTCCTGTGCGAGCCGGGAAGGGTATTGAGCAGCTATGGAAGTTCAGGATGGGGAGAATGGATCATCAGGGGGAAGTACAAGGACGGTCATTTTGACGATCGGCTGGTGGAAGCGGCGGCAGAACTGCTGGGAGACTTTGCGGAAGAGAACGACATAAAATGGGTTACGGCGGTTCCTTCCCTGCGGCGGCCGGATCTGGTGCCGGGATTTGCGCGGAGGTTGGCGGAGCGCATGCATCTGCGGTATGCGGAAGCCATTGAGAAGGTACAGGATTCGGTATGCCAGAAGGAACTGAACACCAGTTTCCGTCAGCATCAGAATGCGGAAGCTTCTTTTAAAGTGAATCAGGTTCTCGAAGAAAATGTCTTATTGGTAGACGACATGGTGGATTCCGGATGGACATTTACAGTGTGCGGATATAAGCTTAGGAGGCATGGAAGCGGGAAGGTATTTCCTTTTGCATTGGCGAACAGTGCGGGCAGAACAGGAGATGAGTAGATGAAATTTTCGGACAATTCCATGAGCGCTGTTTTGTTGTGTTCATATATTGGAATCAACAATGATGACGCCTATAAGCCTTTGACATTGAAAGAATGGAACGAGCTGCTGGACAGCGTGATAGAGCATGGACAGCAGCCCAGTGTGGTCATGGATCCCAGCCAGAGTTTTCTGCGGGAGACAGACTGCAGTCAGGCGTATATAGAGCGGATAAAACGTCTGATGTCCCGGGCCGGAACGGTGGCCTTTCAATTGGACGAGCTGGAGGGAAAAGGGATTGACATTGTCACCCAGTTTGATGCGGATTATCCGGTATTGATGAAGCGCAGGCTGAAGAAGAAAACGCCCCCTGTCCTCTTTTATTCCGGCGACATCGGACTGGCGAAAAAGATAGGCATCGGTGTGGCCGGCTCCAGGAACGTGGACGCGGAAGGGGTTGATTTTGCCCGGAAGCTGGTGGAAAAAGCAGCGGCAGAGCGGCTGGTGGTATATT
Source organism: uncultured Acetatifactor sp. (assembly GCA_910585805.1). Lineage (GTDB taxonomy): Bacteria > Bacillota > Clostridia > Lachnospirales > Lachnospiraceae > Acetatifactor. Next base: position 1,758 of record CAJUFB010000145.1, on the reverse strand, counting down.
CGGGAGGAGCGAAGGGTGTAGATTCCATTGCGGAGAAGGCTGCGGTGGAATCCGGCAGCGCGGCGATTTCCTTTGTGGCAGATTCTCTGATTTCCAAGATCAGGAAAAAAGAGATATTGGACGCTGTCGTCAACAGAAAATGTCTTCTGCTGTCTGATGTAAGGCCGGATGTGGGTTTTTCGGCGGCCAGGGCCATGAACCGGAATAAGTATATTTATGCTTCCTCATATGGGACTTTTGTAGTTGCGTCCGACTATAATAAAGGCGGCACATGGGCCGGCGCCGCAGAGGCGATGAAAAATGAATGGACCAAAGTCCTGGTGTGGAACCACGGGGGGTATGAAGGGAATAGGAGGCTGATTGAAAAGGGGGCTGTTCCCTATGAATTGTCGGAAGCGCCTGTTTTTGAATTATTGACCAGGAAGGAAGAGAAATTTCAGCAGGTGGATCTGTTTTCTTTTGCAAAAGAGATGGCGGAAACAAAAGCAGAAGAGGCCGGACAGGCGGCGTCGGAAACCGGAAAGGAAGATAGCGGTCAGACAAAACCGGAAACCGGAGAAGAAAGAGGTCAGACAAAACCGGAAATCAGACAAGAAAGGGGGCAGACAAAACCGGAAACCGGCCGGACAATGCCAGAAAGCTTCCCGGATACGGGGACGGATCTATACTATATCATTGCGCCGTATGTGATGGAGCATATTGGGGAGGGGATGACGAAGGAAGAGGCGGCGGAAGCGTTTCATGTGGCAAAAGGGCAGATGGATGCCTGGTTGAAACGGTTATGCCGGGACTCCCGCCTGAAGTGCGTGAAAGGGCTTTACGTGAAGAGATCGTGAGGTATTCCTTTGAAGGATTATACCGAAGAGCGCGCCGGCGTTTAAGCAAGTCGGGAATCAGCGATTCGATGCGGGCATCGTTTGCGGCGTCACCCCTGCAGCAGCGGAATTGACAGCGGCGATGGACTCAAAAGCTACCAGAGCCTTTGTGCTGCTACAGGCTGTACCGTAAAGGACTGCCATGATCGTTTTTACCGGGGGTGTAGCCACAAAATACCTCAACAGGTACAATGTGCTGTTCTCAGCATCCTGTCACAAGTACATAGTTAAAAATCCGCACCAGACTTTCTGATTTAGTCATACCCATAGAAAATCCTTCATACAATGGAAAAAAGGTATCTTAAAGGGGTATTCCTTTGAAGGATTATATCGAAGAACGCGCCATCGGCATTGCCAACTATATCATCGAAAACAATGCCACGGTGCGGCAGACGGCGAAGGCCTACGGGGTAAGCAAGAGCACGGTACATAAGGACGTAACCGAACGCCTCATGCAGGTCAACCCTGCCCTGGCATCGGAAGCCAGGAAAGTTCTGGATTTAAACAAGTCCGAGCGTCATATTCGCGGGGGGCTTGCTACGAAAGAGAAATATCTGCATCAGCAGGGGAACCTGGTTTAGGTGTACGGCCAGGAACATCATTAGCCGGAGAAAGAATATGGCAGTAAATGCATGCTGAAGCTCCGGTGGCAGTTACCGGAAAAGAGCGCAAAGGGGACAGGGAGGAAATCGAATAAGGAAAGTGAAGAATCCATCGGCAGACGTAAGGATCTGCAGGTGGATTTTCATTTATACGGAAACGGAAGGCGGCAGAAATAGGCGGAAAATAACCTTAAATTTGATGGTAATTTCATTGGGATTGTTGTACAATCCCATCTTTAACACTTAAAGAAATGCAAAATGGCGCTATCCCTTGATTTTAC
>CAJUFB010000144.1 GCA_910585805.1 uncultured Acetatifactor sp. | reverse complement strand
AATTTGACGGAAGTACAGTGAATTTGGAAGTAAATAAAATGCGGAATAACAGCATCCTCCCTCCGGCCCGCATGTGTTCCGTGAGGAAAAAAGCCACCTTCAGGAGCCCGCCCACCACTGCGCAGCGCATATACAGCCCATGCTGGTAGGTTACATAAAAATGCTTTCCACCCCAATAGTCTTCCGCCTTCCTCACAGGCTGGTCCCTTTCTGCCATCCGCATCATCTTTGACGTTGCTTTCAGGACTTTCAATCCCAGCAGTTCCTTTTTCTTCATATCAGTGCCACCTGCCTTTCCTCCAGATCAGCGCCATACCATTTGTCTTCCAGGATCCTGCCGCCGTCTACCTGCGCAAGGCTGACCCTGATGATACGCCCGCTCACCGGGTCTTCCTCTGCAAAGGCAAGGATATCGCCGCATTTCCCGTGGGCGGCAGGATTGCTTCCCCTTACCACTGCATACCCATGGGATGCTTCCGCCCTGTCCCTTGACACATGGCAGTTCCACTCCCGTAAAGGATGGTCGGCCATGAACGCCAGGCTGTGGAGGAAGAAATCCCATTTTGTCAGTCTCTTCAGCACTGTCAGCTCCGTGCAGGAGATTTTAGTGTCATATCCGTCTTCGTCAATATCCCCTCCGGCATCCACCACATAGTATTCCGCCCTGTCCATGTCGGAGTAGTAGGTCAGGCAGTCCAGGGGGTCCTCCGCACAGTGGAAGCCGTTCTGGCGGCAGTTTGCCTTCTCCGTCCGGTTAAGCCCCATAGAGAACTGGTACCCCCGGCAGATAAGCCCATGCTCAAACGCTTTGTATGCAATCATTCTTTTCCCACCTCCTTGAAATTTGTGTTCAGCTTGCTTTCGCCACGGTTCCCAGCATGTCCTCAAAAGACATCTGCCCCATAAAGGACAGCTGGCTGTCGTCTGCAGGTTTTCCGGTTTCCGCCTTCTTTTCTGCTTTCCTTTCCGGTGATTTTCCACCCTGGGGCTTCTTTTCTGCCGGTTTCTTTGCGGCGGATTTCTTAGCGCCGGTTTTCTTTCCCTTTGAGCCGGATACCGTCCTTCCCACATAGGGCTTCGGGACGAACTCCTCTTCCTCTTCTTTATCTTCTTTTACGTCCATGGTTCGGAAATATTCCTCTGCCCAGTGGTAGCAGAGATCGTCCGGGACATCGCTAGCATAGCAGGGATTGTCCCGCCCCGGCTGTACCCCGTTGGCCTTCATCTCATCCTGCACGTATTCATAGGCCTTCCGGTTGATGTACTGGAAGCAGCGGACCATGTTCTTCTGGGGGAGCATGGCCTGCCGTGCAAACCCGGCATCCTCCAGGCATGCGGTCTGGATATACTCGGAGACGCATTCCTTCATGTTGCGGCGCGTAAGCTTCTCCGTGTCGGCCTCCACCCTTTTCATGGACTGTGCCGCCAGCTCCTCATCGCTCATGGCCCTGATCCGCTCCATCTGTGCTTTCAGCGCTTCCCTCTTCTCCTGCTGTCTGGCTTCCCACTCTGCCTTCCTTTTCGCTTCGGACGCCTCATGCTCCGCCCGTCTCCGCTCCTCTGCGGCAGCCTCGTCAGCCCTGCGGGTCTCATCAGGCTTGCCATCTGTATGCGCTTTTTCCTCAGATTCTTCAGATTCTTCCCCTAAATCATCAGGCGCTTCCAAATCATCTCCTGAATCTTCGGACACTTCCGAATCTCCTGATTCTTCCAACCCATCTTCTCCTTCTGTCTCTTCCAGTTCTCTGGTATCCTGTCCGTCTGCATACTGCCCTCCGGCTTCTTCTACCGATTGGGCTTCTTCTCCCGGAAGCACATCTGGAATCCATGCAGGAGCCGCTGGCAGATATTCCTCCGTCTCTGTCACCCCCGCATCATCCGGATACGTTTCCCGGCTTTCGTCTTCCTCTTCAAAAGGGTTATACCCTATCGCCTGCATATCGGAAAAGAAATCCCCTCCAAATGATTCTCCCACGTTGGTATACCCCTCCTGCTGTACCTCTCCGAACCCTTCTGTTTCATTAAGGCGTACATCCATTCCTGATAAGCTATCCATGATAATCTCCTTTCCCAAAAACGGCATGGAAGCAGATTGCTCCCCTCCATGCCAACATGATTGTTTCTTATAGAAAGTGGCATTCCTACTCCAACCTTGTTGAAAAACTGTAATTACGACCACCATCAAATGAGAAGCGGCATCATACATCCGCCGCCCTCTGGCCCTGCACTGGCTTTTCCATAGTCTTTGCAAGAAACGGCGAGAACCGGACAGGTTCAAAATCTGCTCCGTCTACATAAAAATAACGGCGGCCTTCCCCATCCTTTAACTCCACCACATCCGATGGTGCAAGCGGGTGCTCCATGTATCCTTTCTCTTTCTCCGGCACACGGCTTCCAAAGCACGCCGAAAGGCGTTTCAGAATCTCCACATCTTTCCATTCCGCCGGACAGGTAAGCATGGAATCTGCCGCCAGCCTGTACTTCGCCGCCGGAGGCTGTTCATATCCCGCTTTGTACAGATCAAGGATTCCCTTGAACGCAAATGGGACTGTCTCCCCTACATCAAAAGCAAGCTGGTAAATGCGGAACCTGCAGTCACGCTTCTGGGCATCCAGCATCTTTTCCAGCGCCCTCTCCCCATCACGGCAGAAAACGGCATATTCCTCTGCTGTCAATCCGAGCTTCCCAATCACTCTGCTGCCATCCAGCCCTGATACTTGCGTCTTGTCCAGGCTCTTTGCGACTATGCTTTCACCATCCTGGCCGGACTCTCTGTCCGGATCATGCGCATGCTTCTCCCTGCGCAAGTCCTCCATCTCCTGCTTCATGGCATCCATTCCGCACTGTCCCAACAGATACTTTTCCTTGAAATTCATCACCTCGTTGTCCTGCCGGTTTTCCTGCGCTTTCCGTTTCTCCCTCCGCAGGGCAAGCTGCCAGTCGTCAATCCCTTTATAATTCGGGTTCCAGGTCAGACGGCGGCATTCCATCCCATACCTTACCGCCATCCGGCATATCTGGGAGCTGCCCTTTGCCGTCATCGCATTGCTGCACTTGTCCATGTCATAGGCCTCCACCACCAGCTCCGTGCCGTTCTGCGCCAGCAGGGCGAGCAGCGGCTCCAGGGGCTTCACATTGTTCGCCCCCGCTACCGCCACAAATGTCCTGCCCGTCAGGCAGTGGGCAATGTCCGCCTTCAGCAGCCCTTCGGTGACATAGACTGTCCTGGAAAACGGATCCCCTGCGAAATGCACCGGGCTCCCGGATGTGACGCCCCTGTCCTTGGATGCCGAGGACAGCCAGATATATTTCGTCCCGGCTTTCCCCGGAGGGTCATCCTTATCCCGGAACGGGGTGTCCAGCAATATCTGCATCCCCTTGATGAGCCCGTCCATGCCGATAGCCGGGATCAGGATGCCGGAGGCACGGCTGCTGAACCGCGCAGTCCAGTAGCCCTTTTCGTGCAGGTAGAACCCCGGCACTCCCTCCAGGGTACAGCCCTGCCTCAACAGCCTCTCCGCCAGGGAGCGGCACAGGAAGGCGGGCGGCGTGCTCCTGAAGCCGAATGCATCAATCTGGCTGTCCGTCAGGCCGCGTTTTTCAGACTTCAGGTGCGCCCGGTGCGCAGGTGTCAGGCTCAGCATTCCCAATAACAGCGAATAAGCCTGGTGCACCTGCTGGTCACTGGCCCGCTCCGCCTGAGGTATCTCCACTTCGTTTTGCAGCGCAGTATAGGGAAGCTGGATTCCAGGTTCTTTCCTGGCCTCTGCATATGGCGGCATGGGTTTCATTTTCTCCCACCCGCCTGCGTCTGCCGGGGAAGTTCCTACCCTTTTGGGCAGTGTGTCTGTCAGGGTTCCGCCGCCATTGCCTGCATGAGCCGCCTCTTTCCTTTCCGGTTCCCCGTCCCCCCAGGTGGTGTCCCCCGCCAGGAGGGCATCGTAGATCTCCCGGTAGGCATCCGAGCTGGTGGTATTGTTGAGCCTTGCATAGAGGGCCAGCATGCCGCCGCCCTCGCCACAATAGTTGCACCGCCAGACGTTCTTGGTGAAGTTGATGTTCATCTTGCCCCTGCGGTCCCCGCAGAACGGGCAGTCCGTATACATGCTGTCCGGCTGGCGGCGGCGCACCCTCAGGCGGAGCAGCTCCGCCACGTCCCGGATCCCGAACGGGAATCCCTGTGGGTACGGGTCTCCCATGGGCTCGCCTCCTTTCCCTCCGCTTGTAAAAAGGCTTATGCCTCAGCCTCCGTCCATCTGTCCGTTCCCCGCAGCCTTCCATTTCCATATCCAGCCGCTTTCATCCGCCCGTCTTTCATGGCGCTTCCCCCTTTTCTTTATTTTTGCAGCCCATTTCCGGCACTGTATCCGCCGTCTCTCCCTCAAGCTCATTTCCATGCACTCAAAAGAATACATATTTTCATCGCACCGCGGGCAGTAGTACGGGTACTCCTCCCGGAGTCCTGCCTCCCTTTCCCGGCGCACCTTTGAGCCGCACCTCCTGCATGCCATCCTCCTGCCGGCTGCCTTTTTCAGGATGGCCCTTCCTAATGTCCTGCCGGAAATATGGAGATGCTCTTCCACGACATAGAATCTTGCATACCTCCCATCCCCGTCCATGGCTTCGTAATATCTTTCCCCATGCTCCTCCCAGACATGGCCGCACAGCTCAACATAGCCCTCTGCCTTCCTGTCTGCGATTCCATGCAGTTTCCCGAGCAGCGGCCCTGTCTCTTCTGCCACCCCGAGGACTCCGGTCCCATCCGTATCCTCCGTGTGCCATGCCCCATGGAGCACATATATCAGCAGTTCCATCTTTCCTCCCGTCCCCTGCAGCGTAATGCAGATTTCTTGTCTCTGCTGTATGGACTTCCCCCATACAGCAGACAGCACTTCCCTTATTTTCCTATCTCAGACAAGCCAGAACCGACAGCAGGATAACAGCATCCAAAACGCCTCAGACCGTCATGACCCTGCCGTTGGCCCTATCATAGCGGTAAAGGGCATCAGACAATACCTCTTCCGGAGCAACCTTTGTTCTGTTCACTTCCCAAATCAGCTGTTTTAATGCTTCATTGAGCCCTTTGTCAGTGTCCGGCAGGAGGATCACTTCATGGACAGAACTGGGGATGATGAAGAAGTCTCCTCCTATCCTATCTGCCATCTCTTTCAGGACACCCGGATAAAGCATGCAGACAGCCCCTTGGATCCTCCTTTCATTGCTCAGAATCTTCATGGGAACCTCTTCGCATAATGCCTCCAGGATGCATCTGAAATCCGCATCATCACTGCCGTCTGCCGTTTCTGTCAGAACCTCCTCTATCCCGCAGCATGCCCATGGAAAGAGCCTGGGGGTATTGCGCTTCGACAGGGCAAGCAGCTCCATCATGTTGCTGCCCCACATCTCCATATGGGAGTTGTTTATCTGGATCATCCCGTCACCCAGCCCTCCACGGTAGGCATAATAGAAGCAGACTGCCAGATCCAGGAACTCGATATGCGGTATCTCCTCTAGCAACGCTCCGTTCCTTTCCCTGCCGATCAGCCTGCAGCATATCCTGTCCCGTACCTGCTCAAAGGAACGGAAGAATCCCATGTCTACAGATTCTCCGCCCCAATCCTCCTGATAGGCGTCCAACACTCTCCGGACGATTGCCCCAAAGGGTATCCCCTGCTTATAAGCCTCCAGATATGTGTCCAGATATATTGTAGGAGCCACATTACAGCCTGCTCTTCTGGCCATCAGCCCATGCCGGATAGTCCCATTGTTCTTCATTACCTTCCGGACTTCCACACAGACGCCTTCTCCGAGCCGCTTTCTCACTTCCCTGCTGATCATGTCAGTAAAAACTTCCATATTCATCTCTATTTGCCCTCCTTGTCATCTTTGCCCATAACGCTCCATGGGCTCCATTCCTGCTGCAGCCGGAACCACACAGGCTTCACCTATATGGCTGTGGTTCCGGACAGCTGCAGGAAATACCATCTGTAATTTTCTCTTACACTTCTGGCCTTTTACAGGCACCCATGTCTTCATTCAAGACGCCTTACCTTTCAGCCCATACAGCCGGGCGATGCCTGTAAGCACAGCGGTGCCGGCTTCAGCTGGCTTTCTGCCCCTCAATGGAGTCCAGCATGATCTGGGCCGCCGCACGGAGGATGTTGTTGGGACCCTTGTATCCGCCATAGCGGTAGAACTTCAGGCTGGGAGGGCGCCTCTCCGCCACTTCCGCAATGGTCTGCCCTTTGCTCACGCCGGTGTCCACCACCACTTTTCCGGCCTCTTCCAGCGTCATCAGGCTTACGATCTCCTCCACGGGCATGTCAGGCGTATAGCGCGGGACAGGTTCTCCCTGTGCTGTTTCCCCATTTATGGGCAGGCCTCCCTCCGGGGATGCGGCTTCCATGGAAGCTGCCGCCTCATTTCCGATGACTGTTCCAGCGCTACTGCCCTTGCTTTCTCCTGCCGGACTTTCAGCTGTGCCTGCGGGAGGCGCCTGGCCGTTCAGCAGCGCTATGGCTTCCAATACACTTGACCGGGATTTGTCTTTCCCGGAGCTGCCAGCAGGAACGGGCAGGGCATCTGTCGCAGCGGCTGGCTCCGCATTTGTCTGTCCTCCTTTTCCCATGGGCGGGACAGGCAGGCTGTCCGTGGAACCGGAAGCCATATCTACGGCGGACTGTACTGTCTTCTTACTCTCCGGAGATGCCGGAGGCACCGGGAGCTGTCCGGGCTGTTCCTGGGGTGCAGCCGGCCTTGCTGCTACAGGCTGATGCGGCGGCTGGCTCTGTTGTCCGTTGGTAACGGCTTTCGTATTTCCAAAATACCGCTGCCCCTTAGCAGGACGGGCAGTGTCCCCGGCTCCTACAGATGAAGCAGCCTTTCCCTGTTCTGTAGCAGGATTCAGTGCTGCAGCCTGTCTTCCTGATACTGTACTGCCTTTGACGGCTTCTCCCGAGCGGGAGCCGCCAGCGTCCGCTTTCCTGGATGCTACGGATACCGGAGCCGCTGTCGCTGCCGACTGTGCTCCCTTATCTTGCGGCATTACCGTCTGAACAGGCAGTCTGCTTTCTGCAGGCTCTGTCTCATGCTTCTGCGGCATTGCGGGAGATACTGGCAGATGGTTTTCGGCAGACAGCACTCCCTGGCCTTGCGGCATTATACTCTGGGCAGGCTGGCCGTTTCCAGCAGGCAGTGCGTCCTGTTTCTGCGGCATTGTAGGAGATACCGGCAACGGATTTCCAGCAGACGACACTCCCTGGCTTTGCGGCACTACAGACTGGTCAGGCTGGCCGCTTCCAGCAGGCAGCGTCTCATGTTTCTGCGGCATTGCAGGAGATACTGGCAGCTGATTTCCAGCAGACGGCACTCCCTGGCCTTGCGGCATTACAGGCTGTCCACCTCCAGCAGGCAGCGTCTCATGTTTCTTCGCCATAACAGGAGGAATGCCTTGTCTGGCTCCAACCTGCTGCACGCTCTGCCCCTGCGATTCTACAGACAAAACAGGCTGGCCAGTTCCGGCAGCGGATGACACTTTCCCTTGCGGTACTGTCGCAGGCTGCGCTTTCTGGCCCTGCGGCATTGCTGCCTGGGCGGGCTGTCTGGTGTTATTCCGCATTTTATTTACTTCCAAATTCACTGTACTTCCGTCAAATT
>CAJUFB010000143.1 GCA_910585805.1 uncultured Acetatifactor sp. | reverse complement strand
ACGATATCACAGGCAGCGCTCCTTTTATAGACGCCGATTATTTGCCGCTTACATTATAATGATGTGGTAAAAATAAAGCCAATGTTCACATGAAATGTGTCCATTGGCTTTTCGCGTGCTACTGTGCCAGGGCTTCCGCCTGGATTCGGTCAAATTCTGCCATGCATTCCTCCACGGAAGCGCCGTTCAGCAGCTGACGTACCACCAGGCAGATATTGCCCCATTGTTCCACCTTCATATTGGCATTTGAACCCAGTACATAAAAACCCTCGTTAATCCTGTCATTCAGAGGCTTTAAGGCATCGGTACACTCCACATTCACGTTTCTGGAGGGAGAGATGACATGGTTATTGTCAGTATACAGCTGCAGCATCTCATCTGAGACAATGAAATCCAGAGTGGACATCGCATTCTCCAGATTCTCCGCATTTGCGCTTATACCGAAACCGGTCAGCGTAACGACCGGCATCTGTCCCATGCTGCTGGGGAAGCCGATCACCTGCATGTTGAAATCCGTTTTTCCGTAAGCCGTCTCCGAGATCGCGGCTCCCCAGTAAGCCATGACAATGGGGGTTTTACCGGCCAGAAAATCCGGTCCTTCGGCTTCGATCGCTTCAGAAACATAGGCTTTTTCGACATTGATATAACCATTGTCAATCAGTTCCTTCAAAAACTCGAAACCGGGGCGCATATAGTCACTCATCTTAGATTCTCCGCTGTTGAGGGCGGCGATTTCCGCATCGGTATTATCCCCGTTATACAGCTCCGCATAGCCCTGGGCCAGAACGAAGGTTTCCAGCCACCAGCGGTTGGCGCCCAGCGGCGTCTCGATACCGTTCTCCTTTAATACCCTGCAGCACTCCAGGAATTCTTCCGGAGTGTCCGGCAGCTTTATGTTATATTGGTCAAAAGTATCCTTGTTTACAAACAGACCATAGGCCACCACTTCCTGTGGAATGCCCACCAGCTTTCCGTTGACCGTATTGGCAACCTTCACCACCTCACGCAGGTTTTTTGCGCTTTCCAGGCCGGAAAGATCCGCCAGATATCCTTCGGAACCCAACAGCAGGAGCGTATCCGGATTGAGCAGGTAGATATCGTCCATATTGCTGCGGGCCCGGTCCACAAGTACTTCGTCATAGGTTTTCTCCTGATAATTTTCGGCGGTGTAGGTCCTGTATTCCACTTGTATGCCCAGGGCTTCTTCCGCGGCGATGACGGTCAGCTCCTGAGCCGTTCTCGCGGAATTGTCCGCGTTGGGATTGGATTTCTCCATAGGTGTGAACATGTTGACGGTGCGTTTGACATTGTTGGAGTCTTTGACCAGGTTTTTGTCTGTGTCAGCCTGCTTCCCGCAGGCCGACGCGCTCATCAGCAGGAGCCCTGTCAACAAAATCCCTGCTATCTGTGAAGTTTTCTTTTTCATATCAGATCCCTTTCTTTCAGCGATTGTCAGGAATTCATTTCATTACTTTCCGGTCCGGCAGGTAGATTCCGCGTGTATCTGGTCAATACCTTCTTGATGATATCAAGATCGATGGGCTTTGCGATATGGTCATTCATCCCGGCGCCCAGGGCATCTTTTACATCCTCCGCAAAAGCGTTTGCCGTCATGGCAATGATGGGGATGGATGCGGCATCTTCCCGGTCTAAAGAGCGGATTTCCCTGGTGGCGTCATAGCCGTTCATCACAGGCATCTGCACATCCATCAGTATGGCATCGAAGCTTCCCGGCGCCGCGGCGGAAAAGGCATCCACGGCCAGGCGTCCGTTTTCGGCCACGGTACAGGAAGCGCCTTCTCCCTCCAAAAGAGCCAGAAGGATTTCGGAATTGATTTCGTTGTCTTCCGCAACCAGGAAGTAACGCCCTTCCAGGCAATTGTCCCCGGCTGTTTCGGCAGAAGCTTTCTCTTCTTCTCCACCGGAGCTCAGCTCCAGCAGCTTCTCTTTCAAAGCAGATACGAAGAAGGGCTTTGCCAGGAAACCGTTCACGCCCACATCTTTCGCTTTTACTTTGATGTCATCCCAGTCACAGGCGGTGAGGAACAGGATGGAAATGCCGTCACCTGCTTCTGCACGGATCTGCCGGACTGTCTCGATCCCATCCATGCCGGGAATACTCCAGTCCATCAGAACCAGGTCGTAGCGACAGCCATTTTGCTGAGCCTGCCTGATAGAAAGGAGGGCATCCCTGCCGCCGGCGCAGGTATCTGTGATGACGCCGGTATCTTTCATCAGGGTTTTGATATTTTCCAGGATATAGGGTTCGTCGTCCACTGCCAGTATCCGCCGGATGCCCTGTTCTGTCCAGAACTGTCCGTCGCTGGCCAGGTCAGGGATGCGAAGTTCCAGTTCCACAGTAAAAAGCGTTCCCTTGCCTACTTCGCTGGACACATTTATGGTTCCGCCCATAAGCTCTACGATATTTTTTGTAATGGCCATGCCAAGACCGGTTCCCTGCACCTTATTGGTGGTGCTGTTTTCGGCTCTGGTGAAAGGGTCGAAAAGGATTTTCAGGTATTCCGGAGTCATTCCGTAGCCATTGTCCTCCACTTCGATCTTCAGATGCTCAAACTGGCTGGAACGCTGTTCCAGACCGATGATCCGCAGCTGTATCTGTCCCCCTTCCTGCGTATACTTGACGGAATTAGAGAGAAGATTGATCAGTATCTGGTTCATTCTGGTTTCGTCGCCGATGAGGCATTCGTGCCGGATGCCGCTGGCCATGATGTCGAACCGCTGGTGCTTTCCTGCAGCCATGGGGCGGATAATGGCATCTATGGAAGAAATCATGTTTTCCAGGGTAAATTCTCCCATGGTAAGCACGGTTTTTCCGCTCTCGATCTTGGATACATCCAGCACATCATTGATCAGGCCTAAAAGATGCTGTCCCGAAGCGGTGATCTTCTTTGTGTATTCCCGAACTCTGGCTGGATCATCCGCCTCCTTTGCAAGCAGAGTGGTAAAGCCCAGGATGGCGTTCATGGGAGTGCGGATGTCGTGGGACATATTGGACAGAAATGTGGTTTTGGAGCTGCTGGCGATCCGGGCAGCCTGGAGGGCCTCCATCAGCTGTTGATTGTGCTGCTCCCTTTCCTGCTCCTGTTCCTTTCTGATGTGGCTTTTCTGACGCTCGTTCAGGAAATACAGTGCACAGCAGATCAGGAAAGCGGTCAGCATCACGATCACTACGATGATGAGGTTCTGGTTTACGGCCTTGCCCTCCTGCTGAATGGAGTCAATGGGGACATAGCCGATGAGGTAGAGAGCGCCGTCGTTCACCGCCCACATATAGATCAGGGATTCCCTGTCACGGACATCGTGGTAGAACATCACATGCTCTCCCTTCCGGATGCTGTCCGACACCATGGCCTGGACATCCGGTTCCAGTATCCGGTTGGCATTGTAGAAATCCTGGAGGTTCAGGTGCCCGGCAGCTCGTTCCCCGATTCCCTTCGGTTTCAGCACAAAGCGTTCGCTTCCTGCATCCATTACATACAGTGTGGCATTATTATTGTAAAATTTTGGGGGCAGCGCCTCGTCCAGAGAATCATAAATATATTCCACATAGAGCGTGCCGGCCAGAGTTTCATTTTTTTCCACAGGACAGGAAATGGTATAGGCCCAGGTCCCCATATTGTTTAAGTAAGAAGCGGACAGGGGCAGGCCATCCACTTCCTTGCCGGAAGAAAAGTCCAGCCCGTCTGGGGAAAAGGCTTCTCCTGTATTGGAGACACCCGTGCTTTCTCCGGCAGGGATAATGGACAATTTGCTCATTGTCTTATTGGTATTGTAAGAGCGCACGAAAGACTCCGGATCTTCCAACGTGGCCAGTTCCTGAGCGATGAGTTTCTGGAATTCTGCTTCCTTCTGCAGAACAGCCTGGATGGTTCCTCTAAGCAGCCCCAGACTTTCGCTTAAATTGTCGATTGCAGATTGGGACATTTGGGACGAAATCTGCCCTGCGAGAGAATAGACCACGGTCCCTAATATGATAAATGTCAGCACAATGGTGACAATCAGTATATTTCCGCGGCCGGATTTATTTTGTCTTTGTCTTTTTGCCATAATAACATTCACCTTTGAAATGAAATTGCCATTACAATATATACTATAGCATCTTTGGGCCCTAAAGTCAAAATAAAGTGATTGTATGAACTGTCTGAAAATGGGAATCCTGTATGTGTAGCAGTAAAACAACAGGGAGAGGCAGGCCAAAAGGATGATATCATTTCTGGAGATGGCGCAGCAATACCCCATTGGTGCGAAGATCAGTGTGCCTGAGGAAGACGGCGCAGGGGAAAGGCAGCGGGAAATTGTAGGGTATGAATATTATAACGGAACCGGATATCTGCTGTTTCGTGACAGGGAAAAAATGGATGTGGAGGAGTTGACTGCATGCATTTCTTTGAGGTGCAGTATTATTTAAGAAATCTTAGGATTTTTTCAATAAAATGATAAAATGTAGCGCTTCTTCTGTCTTTATAATGAAAAAGACAGGAGGGGCAGCTATGAGCGGGATTAAGAGCAGCGGGCTGTGCGGTTGGGAGCAGCAAAGCACGCAGACGCGGCGCAGGAGTGAGGAGCAGAGAGGTAACCGGGTACAGGGCGGAGTCCGGTACAGCGGAAGCAGGCAGGAGCAGAGAGAACGGAAAGCAGGGAGCGAAGCCCGATACGGAGAAAGTACGGGAAGACAATGCGTTCGGCAGGTGAGGCGCGATGACGGATATCGGGGGTGCAGCCAGGCAGTCAGTGCGCGACAGGAACGGAGTCGCAGTCAGAAGCAGAAGCGAGGACAGGCCAGGGGGCGCAGAAGACAGGCGGCAATGCGTTTCTTCCTGTGTGCGGCCGGGCTTGCGCTGTGTATGTGGGTATTGGGGCTGCTCCGGAATGTGACGCGGTCCATGTCCGGGAACAGCGCAGCACAGACACAGGGAAGCGCAGGAGATGCAGGTGATATTTTCAGGGTTGGGGGACTGGATGATCCTGATTCCGGAGAACTGCCTGAAATATTGAATGAGCTTCTGGAAAAGAACGGGGAGACAGCGGACTATGTGCAGGATTATCCCAACAGGGAGATTTATAAAGGTCAGTCTGTCGATCTGACAGAAGATTTTGCCAGCGGGGAGGTGCCTCTGCTGATGCAGTGGGACAAGCGCTGGGGGTATGATACTTACGGGGAAGAAATGATCGGCCTTGCCGGCTGCGGCCCGCTGTGTCTGGAGATGGCATATCTGTATTTTACGGAGGATACGGACATGACACCCAGGGATATGGCGGATTTTGCATATGACAACGGATATTATACGAAACAGGGAACCAGCTGGAGCCTCTGGACGGAAGGTGCAGCCAGGCTGGGCTTGAAAGGCGCGGAACTCTCTCTGGATGAAAATGTGATGAAAAACATGCTGGATGCCGGCAATCTGATCGTATGCAGCATGCGTCCGGGGGATTTTACCACTACAGGACATTTTATTCTGATCAGAGGCTACAATGAAGACGGCTTCCTGGTAAATGACCCGAACCGCAGAAGCACCAGCGGGAAAACGTGGAGTTACGAGGAACTGCAATATCAGATCAGGAATCTGTGGAGCCTGGGGGAGGGCTGATCCCGGCAGATAGTTCATGGAGCCGTAAGCAGCAGGGGACAGGCATCGAGATCGGGCGGAGCCGTAAGCGGCAGCTGATCCTCCCGTAGTGTGAAGAGTGAAAATCCGGCAGGATTCCAGGAAAGTCAGGATTTCAAAGCAGCGAAATCCTGACCTCGGAAACGGCAGGGAGGTTTCGGACTCAGAGATAATCCTGGGGACGGGACGCAATCTGCAGCTCCCGGCGGTAGAGCATGAATAAATTTGCTTCATAAGCCCGGGATGCCTGTATCCGCTGGCGGTCTTCATTCCAGGATTTCAGAAGGCGGACATGTTCCAGCTTCTGGTTTGTGATACGCTGGTTCAGAAGTTTATCCTGAAGACGCTTTGCCTGGGCTTTCTTTTGCAGGTATTCCTTCAGGAGTTTTTTTCGTCTTGCTTTTTTAGCGCGCTCCGCTTCCATGCGCCTTTTCTGGGCGGCGCGCCTTGCGCGTTCGTCATCCTGCGTGCCAAAGGTGTATCCGTAGCATTTCTCCCAGGTATCATCGATATGAATCAGGGCGAACCTGGGGACATGGCTGCCGTAATTGGTGGATTTTGCTTTGGCCAGGAAATTCAGGACCCTCTGTTCATAGGCAGGGTCATTCTGCATCCTCCGATAGGCGGCATCCGTGATATCGATGAACCAGTTCAGCCGTTTCTGGGAAGGATGGGTATAAAGAGAGTTTATTTTATCCTGAAAGTACAGTTTGTATTCAGTAAGTGTCATATCCTTCGGGAAAATATGATACTTTTCGGACATCATATCCGCAAAGCAGCCGTCAGTCTTTCCGCTGACGCCGGCAGAAGTATTGGGTATATTTTCATATTTGGTTCCGGCAGTATATCCGGTATTGATCATGTTGCTGTCCATAGTATCTCCCTCCTTCTGAAATTCAATAATCCGTGCAGAAATAATCTGTATTTCATCCCGAAGGAGGCATGCATCATGAAATGCCCCCTGCCCTGGAATGATCAGACGGGATTACATACTGCTCTGCTTCGGTGGTATGCTGCGAATACTTCTATAATATTATACTGCACACCGATTAAATTTGCAGCACTACCCGACTGCAGACCGCCAGCCAGGTATCTTCCCATAGGCATCACTGCAAATCCTGGCGGTCTGCAGTATATATCGGGAAAAAATCGGAATTAATGATATGGGAGGCACGAAGTGTCGGCATAATGTTATATTTTGTGCACTGGGCGCGAAGGCTGGCAGTTATCGGCCATGCGTCTGGATGCAGGTTTACCATTCTGTTTGAAGCTTAGAACATGTACAGAAATAACTTGTAACTGCAATAAGTCAAAAGCTGAATCCCACACAGAAAATCAGCTGAAAACCCAAAAGTGATTTCATGACACTTCCTTAGGAAAGACTGCAGGAAGCAGGTGCAGCTTCCTATAGTTGAATAAGGCGTGAAGGGATGTGGCTATTATGGGAAACAGGTACGGCTTCCCGCAGTTGAATGCAGCGAAATAGACACGCCTCATATCGGAAGCGAAGGGACTGCTTCCGATATGACAGACCAGACTATCGAATGAAGTGAGTCCAGCAGTGTTCTTCCTTCTCAGGCAGTCCATAGGCCTCTTTTCCCAGGGCGATGCTCTTCATGAGGAAGGACATATTCCTTGCAAGTGTCCGCATGGTCTGGAGTCCCTCCGCATCCTGCTCCGCCTGTCCGGGTTCCCTGCCGTGGACGCTGTTCCAGTACTGACTGGAAGCGACGGGCATGCCGCTGATGGTGAAGAATTTGTTCAGTTCGTCAAAGGTGGAGGAAAGCCCGCCTCTTCTTGCGGCTACAACGCTGGCACCGACTTTCATCGTCTTGTCGAAATGGGTGCTGTAGAAAAGCCGTGTGAGAAAGGCGACTAAAGTGGCATTGGCGGAAGCGTAATATACGGGGCTGCCGACTACAAGGCCGTCGCACTCCTGGAATTTCGGGGCTGTTTCATTTACCAGATCATCGAAGACGCATCTGCCCAGCTGGCCGCATCTGCCGCAGGCGATACAGCCTCGGATGTCCCTGCTTCCTATCTGGATGATTTCCGTTTCAATCTGTTCTTCTGCAAAGGTTTTCGCCATTTCTCCAAGGGCGATGGAAGTGTTGCCGCCTGCGCGGGGGCTTCCGTTGATCATTAATACTTTCATGATGTGTACCTCCTTCTTTTAAATAAATCTATGGTTTATTATTCTATTTATGAATAAGGAAGTGTCTGCAAATAACCGCTGCAAGTTTGCAGCAATTTTTATTGTATTTCCGGGCTTTTTCCTAAACAAATTGTAG
>CAJUFB010000142.1 GCA_910585805.1 uncultured Acetatifactor sp. | reverse complement strand
GTGCTATTCACTGTATGAGTTTACCATACTTTCTGGTGGATGACCATACATTATGTGCTTAATGGTCTTCACCCTGAAACAAAAATACAGAATATGGAACACCCACACGCAGGCCAGCACAATGCGCCCCACAGGAACCTGGTCCATCATGATAAACCCAACAGACATCAGCAATGTCACGGTGACCATGATGCGGATTTTGGTCTTCCGGGTCATGCCCCGTCCCTTCACATAGCTTTCCAGATTATTCTTGTACAGCTTTGTATTGGTGAACCACTTATGCAGCCGCTCCGAGCTTTTGGCAAAGCAGAATGCCGCCAGCAGCAGAAAGGGAAAAGACGGAAGCAAAGGGAGTACTGCGCCCACAGCCCCAAGCCCTACCGCCATACAGCCTGCTATGACATACAATATCTTTTTAAGCTTCATAACTCTTCTCCAATCTTCTTTTCTCTTTTTTCGTTTCCGTCACATGGCGCATGGCCGCAATCGGATGGCTGAAAATCATCCTTGGGCCGGAAAAACCCATAACTGCCCGGATTTTCTCCCTCATTTCCGGCTTGTAACAATGCACCTTACAGTTGGAACAGAATGTCTTCGTCTCCATAAAGGGACATTTGTCGCTTCGCTGCCTTGCGTAAGCTTCCAGGGCAGCGCACTCCGGGCAAAGGCTTCCTTTTCCGCCGTGCTGTTTTCTGCAGTACAGGGCAATCATCTCCGATACCATTGCCTTTTCCCGTTCCCGTTTTGTCCGGATATCTCTTTTCATGACACTGACCTCGTAATCAAAATCATTTTTCAACTGCAGTCGTATTCTGCAGCCATATTCTGCTCCGCATTCCGGCAGCGCAGGTTTTCCGGCCAGTTTCTCCAGTCAGTTTTTCCCACCAGTTTCTCCGCTCAGCTTCTCCAGCCAGGTTTTCCGGTCAGCTCTTCCTTCCCGTTTTGCTTTCAACCGTATAAACAGTATCGGCAATCCGCATAGTTGACTGCCGGTGAGACACCAGCACTACTGTTCTGTCTTCTCCTTCCTCACAGAGGGACTTCAAAATAACCCCTTCGTTCAGGCTGTCCAGGTTACTGGTGGGCTCATCCAGAAGCAAAAACGGCGCATCGTGGAGAAAGGCCCTGGCCAAACCCAGCCGCTGTCTTTCCCCGCCTGACAGAGTATCCCCAAGCTCTCCTACAGGCGTATCGTAGCCCTGAGGCAGAGTCATGATAAAATCGTGCACGGAAGCTTTTCTGCAGGCGGCTTCGATCTCTTCCTCCGTTGCATCCAGCTTCGCGATTCTCAGATTGTTCCTGATGCTGTCATGAAACAGATGGGTCTCCTGGGTGACGAAGCTTTCGCAGTTGCGCAGGGATGCGGTATTTATGCTGTCAATCTCCCTGCACGATATGCTGATCTTTCCGCTGTCCGTCTTCCAGAAACGCATCAGCAGCTTCAGCAGCGTGGACTTTCCGGAACCGCTCCTGCCCATGACCCCCGTAATCCTGCCGGGCCTGAACACAAGGCTTAAATCCTCCAGAATGACTTCATTCCCGTAGGAAAAACGGACCTTCTCCGCCCTGGCACCGCCAAAAGCAGCGTTTTTGCCGTCAATGGCAATTCCGTCCGTTATCTCTTCCGTCACAGGCTTCTCGTCCAGAATGTCCAGCACTCTGTTTCCTGCCGCAAAGGTGCTCTGAAGCGTGCTGCCCAGATTTGCCAGCGCAATCACCGGTCCGAAGGAGGCAAACATGGCGATGGACGGAATCAGCACGCCGGAAAAGTCCACCCTTCCCCGCTGATAAAGCATGGCGCCTGCAAACAGCATGCACAGGTCAAAGAAAAGAATGACTGTATTGGTCGCCGCCATATTTCTTCCGGAAATACGTTTCATTCGTTTCTCATCCCCGGAAAGAGCGTCCGTCCTTACATTCATCTCCGCAAGCCGCGCTTCTCCCTGCCCGTACTGAATTGTCTCGGAAAGTCCCCGCAGACTGTCCAGGACGAAACTGCTCAGTTCGCCTGATCTGACGCGGAATTCCATGGCTGCGTTTCCTGCTGCCGAACCTGCTGCCTGACCTTTCCTGACGCCTTCGGTTTCAACCGTGGCAGCCGGCTGACTTTTCCTGACGCCTTCGGTTTCAACCGTGCCTGTCGATGATTCTCCCCGCGCCGCCCCTGTGCCGCTCAGCCTTGATGTAACCAGAGGAATTATAATCCCCACCGAAAGATATGCCAGAAGCGCCAGCAGTCCCAGCGCCGGATGGAATGCACCGATAAACAGGCTCATTACAACCGTAAAGAGAAAGGCTATCGCCACAGGTGAAATAGTATGGGCATAGAATACCTCCAGCAGCTCGATATCCGAAGTGATAAGCGAAATCAGATCCCCCTTATCCCTGCCCTCCAGCTTTGCCGGGCAGAGTTTCCGCAAAGCCTGAAAAACCTTATCCCGAATCATCGCAAGCAGCTTAAACGCGATAAAGTGGTTGCACCCCTGTTCCGCATAACGAAGTACCGCCCGTAGCAGAGCAAACAGCAGAACACAGATGAATACCGTTTTCACCGAAACCGCCGTGCTGAATCCAAGCGCATTCAGCACCGCATATCCGCCCAGAATCGTTATGAAGGCCGCGCAGAGATGTCCGATGAAGCCCATAAGCACTGCCAGTATCATATAACCTGTCAGCGGCTTCACAAGACCGACCAGTCTCGCCATTACCGTAAATCCGCTCCGTCTTTTCATCTTTCCGGCACCCCCTTTCCCTTATCAAAGCTCTCTTCACCAGGCAATTCACCCTCCGGAAAATCCTCCTGAATACCGTCCTTTCTCCGGTTCTGTCTGTCGTGAGACTGCCTCTTTAACACATTTTTGCCAGACAGTGTCTCCGGCAGATTTCCTTCAATATTTCGCCTATCCTCCGTATCCCACAATTTTCCTTTCAATGGCTCCTGACAGGCTTTTCCGTAATTCTCCAGACTCTGCTGGGCGTTCCACAGCTTCGCATATGCGCCCTTCCCAGCCAGCAATTCCTCATGGCGGCCGCTTTCCGTCACGCATCCATACTCCATCACATAGATGTTGTCGGAAACCGTCACGTTGGCAAGGCGGTGGGAAATCAGGATGACGGTCTTCCTGCCTGCCAGACCATGAATTTCCCGCATGATATCGTTCTCGCTCTCCACATCGATATTGGAAGTGGCTTCGTCAAAAATATAGACCGGGCTGTCATGGAGCAGCGCTCTCGCCAACGCCAGCCTCTGGCACTGCCCGCCGGAAAAATTGGATGCCCGCTCCGCAAGAACCGTATCCAGCCCCTTCTCGCTCTTCAGGAAATCCGCAAGATTCACCTGTTCCAAAACGGCCCACAGTTCCGAATCGGCTGCCTCCGTCCTGGCCGCAAGGAGATTTTCCCGCACCGTGCCTTTGAACAGGTAGCTTTGATGACTGACGTAGGTAAGGTTTTTCATCAGGCTCTCCTCGGAAAGCTCCGACAGTTCCACGCCGCCGATTTTCACGGTTCCATGATACCCCTTATTCCGTCCCATCAGGATTGCCGCCACCGTGGACTTACCGCAGCCGCTCTCCCCGACAATGGAGGTAAAGCTTCCTTTCGGGAATTCCATATGGAGCCCGCGGAGAATTTCCCGGGGCCTGCCTATGGATGCGCTTCCATCCGGCAAAGTGTCATCGACCTGCATTCCGCCATCTATTGCCTCATTTTCGCCCTGTAAAACAGCTCCTCTGCTCTGGCGGGAACTGCCCTCTCCCTGCCCGGGGTCTGTCCCCGAAAGCAGCCCGCCGTTCTCCTCGTAGGAAAACCGCAGCCCGTCACAGACAATGGAACAGTTCTCCGGAACCGGAATCCGCTTCGCTTCAGGCTCCGGCAAGTCCAGCAGCCTGAAAATCTTATCGCTGGCAGCCATACCGTTCATGGCGATATGGAAAAAGCTTCCCAGCTGCCGCATGGGAATAAAGAAATCCGCCGCCAGCAGGATGATCAAAAGGCACCCTGCCAGGGACACCTTATCCGCCCGAAACTGCGTCACCGCCATAATGACGCCCAATGCAGCGCCGCCGTAGGCAATCAGGTCCATAATGGTAATGGAATTCAGCTGCATGGTCAGCACTTTCATGGTAATTTTGCGGAATTTCTCCGATTCCCCGTTCATTTCCTCATTCTTGAAGCCGTCCGCCTGATAGATCTTCAGCGTGGTCAGCCCCTGAAGATTTTCCAGGAAGGTGTCTCCCAGCGCCGTATACTGCCCCCAGTATCTCGCCAGCAACTTCTTCGCCCAGGTCTGCACCGCCGCTATGGCAACGGGAATCAGCGGCACGCAGACCAACAGCACTGCGGCGGAGGGCACGTTTACAAAACAGAGACAGACGAACAGGGTAAGCGGCGCCAGCATGGCATGGAAAAACTGGGGAAGATATGCGCCGAAATAGGTTTCCAGCTGGTCCACGCCCTCCACCGCCACCTGCACGATTTCCGAAGTCTTCACCTGTTCTCTGCAGGAAGTCCCCAGCGCCAGCAGCTTTCTGTAGATTTTTTCGCGCAGGGTCTTCTTCACTGCTTTTGAGGACAGGTAGCTCATGGCGCTGGAGCCTGTGATGCAGGCAAACCGGACGGCCACGGCAAGGACTGCCAGCACAGCAGTCACAGAAATATCCCCGCTTTCCACCGTGCCCCGGAACAACCCGGCCAGCAGCCTGGCAACGGCGGTCATCATAACGATGTTGGCGACAAGGGAACACCACTGCAGCGCCACATTTCCGGCTATGTACTTTTTGCTCTCGCTGACCGTGCCGATCAGCCTTTTATTGATCATCATGACACATTTCCTCCTGATCCTTTTTCTGCGGATGCTCATCCGGCTTCCGGTATATCTGCTTTCCCGCTTCATGAAATATGCCGGCAAGGGAGTTCATTGATCCTCTGTCTTCAGGCGCTTAACAACGATTTCCCGGACGAAATGAAAAATTCGGCTGCCATCTATCCGGATTGTTCAGGCTAATATATATTAGCTTTCGCTAACTTCTGTCCTTAAGAAAGGCGGCTATCTATTATTAGTAGCCGCTAACCTATAATTCAGTATACTTCACAAGATAGCTATTTGTCAACGAAATTCTGCGCTGCTTCTGTTATTCATTCTGTTATTCTGTTTTTACAAGTCCCAACTGTATCTGCATACTCTTTGTATACCCGGTATCTGTTCTGATCCACGCCAATTACAGGAAACGGCAATTCTTTTTGTGTTTAAGCGGCCTGTAAATATGATACATTTCACGCTCTTTTCAAAACTACTTTACAAAAACTACTCCAATCGTATTGACAATCATCTACTATCGTGATAGTATGGAGCCATCAAACTATTGCAATAGTATATTCATCAACCGCTGAAAGAACATTTCGGCAGCAACAGGCAGGAGGGATAAATATGAGTATCAAACTTTTCGATTCGGAACTGAAGGTAATGGCGGTACTCTGGCGTGAGGGAGATTGCACTGCAAAGCACATTTCCGATATTTTACAGGAACAGACCGGCTGGAATATCAATACCACTTACACCGTAATCAAAAAATGCATCAAAAAGGGAGCCATTGAACGGCGCGAGCCGAATTTTCTCTGTCATGCGCTGATTTCCAGGGAAGCGGTACAGGCTTCCGAGACAGACGAGCTGATTGACAAAATATATGACGGCTCCGCCGACATGCTGTTTGCATCCCTTCTCACCCGCAAGACGCTGTCTGCCGAACAGATTGAACGGCTGAAAAAAATAGTTGAGGAGGGATGATAAATGACTGCTGTGGGACTGATTCAGAGAAGTTTATACGGCGGGGTGCTGATTCTGGTCATCCTGGCGGTGCGGGGTGCGCTGCTCTACAGGATGCCCAAACGGACCTTTCCGATATTATGGGGCGTGGCTCTGGCGCGGCTGCTGCTTCCGTTTTCCTTTTCCTCCGTATTCAGCGTATATTCCCTTTTCCGGACGGAGGCAGTTCCGGAAATTCCGGCGTATACCACATACGGAACAGGCGAAGGAGCGATATCTGCCGCTGCTCCCGCTGCCTGGACGACAGCGCAGAATGCGGTTTTGGAGGACCCCTTCCTCTCTGCAGCAGCCGAAAACCGCTTCCCGGTGCTGCCGGCAGTCTGGGGAATCGGTGCCGCTCTCTGCATGGTATTCTTTGTCCGGACATATTTCCGCAGCCTGCGGGATTTTCGAGATGCCGTTCCCGTAGAAGATAACCGGATTCGGCAGTGGCTGAACAGACAACGGCAGGGATATCCGATTTCCGCCAGGCAGTCGGACAGAATTACCGCCCCGCTGACTTACGGAATCCTGCACCCGGTCATCCTGCTGCCCAGGCGGCTCATACAGGAGAATCCTCCGGAACTGGAATATGTGCTGCAACACGAATATGTCCATATCCGCCATGGGGATGCCGCATTGAAGCTGGCAATGGTGGCTGCGCTGTGCATTCACTGGTTCAACCCGCTGGTGTGGGTGATGTGCGCGCTTCTGAACCGGGATATCGAGCTGGCCTGTGACGAAGGCGTCCTGCGCCGGTTCGGCGAACAGTCCAGAACCGGATATGCCATGGCGCTGATCGGGATGGAAGAAAAAAAGCGCAGCCTGCTGCCCCTCTACAACGGATTCAGCAAAAATGCAACGGAAGAACGGATTGTATTGATCATGAAATACAAAAAAATGAAACGTGTGACCTGTGTCGCCGCATTGCTGCTGGTTCTGTCCGTGGCTCTGGTATTTTCCACATCCGCCCGGACATCGGAAGCTACAGGCAAAACAGACGACGGGAGCGTTCCCGCAAATGAGCAGGGAACAGGCACCCCCTATCTGTCAGGGACAGACCCGGCTGATATACATGACACAGACATGATGAATATGCCGGAAGCAAACACGGCTGACAGGCCGGAAACGGACATGGTTAACGTACCGATGGACCCTCCCCCGGACAGTATGTCCTACGGCGGCAGTTCCCCGGAACAGTCAGGCACAGTCGCCCCGGAACCGGCTGACGAAGAGTCGGAAAACAGGGCTGCCGTCGGCTCCGCATATACGCTTTCTTATATGCAGGAGGGAATCCCGACGGAAATGCCTGCAACTCTGTACAGCGGCGATGGTTATCGCATTCTGTTCCCCTCGGAAGGATGGCAGCTCTATGCGCCGGACGCGTGGATGCGGACAACGAATGAACTGGTGCAGCTCTGGGTAAATGACTGCGGCGGAAGCACCTGGGCGCAGGTACAGGACCGCCTTGAGGCGGACGGCTATTCCCGGACAGAGGAAAGCGACGTTTATATGAAAGAAGACAACGGCCGAATCTTTTTCGCTGAAATGCGCAAAAGCGACATTTCCATAATGTGCATAAATTATACATATCCTTCGGATTCGGAATATACAGAAGGATTCCATACACAGATGCAGGCTATCACCGACAGCTTCTCCATGGTGCCCGCCGAAGCGGACAACGAACTGTCAGAATCGGGAAAACAGCTGCAGCGGCTGGCAATGGCCTTCTGGGAAGCATACCTTGCCGGAAATACGGAAAGCATCAGACAGTACTTGTCTGCGGATTATGATTCGGATAACGATGTATTTCCGGACGGCATAGACGGACATGTGGCCTCGGAAGCCAGGCTCCAGGCTGTGAAAGGGTTGGATATCACTGATATGTCTGTGGGAGAAACCTGCGTCATTTCGTTGGAATTCCGCCCGGCTGCCGAAGCGGATTACCTGGAATATCTGACAGTAACGTCAGTCATGAGCAGGGATGGATGGAAAGTGCTTTCCTATGGGTTAGAGATGTGAGACGACAGAATTGACGCGGAATATGCCGGGGCTGTCGGGAATGCAGTGTCGAGTAGATGTGGGGATTACTCCCCACACCCCTCTACGGAACCGGACGTGC
>CAJUFB010000141.1 GCA_910585805.1 uncultured Acetatifactor sp. | reverse complement strand
ATACTGTCAAGGGCAATGCCACTGCCATGCAGGCAAAGCTTAAGGCAGCGGGATTCGATGCGATTATCGTGAATGCATGAAATAAGTGATGGGGTTATTCTACTGCTATTTGCTGTAAATTATAGCGGTTATTTGACGATATATACACTATAGAATAGATTTTAAATATGGGTGTAGTAACATACAGTTTACTGTAGAATTCGAACCCCATGCCACAGCCCTGGAGCAGAAGGGCGAAGGTTATGTGGTAGCCTCCCTGGGAGAAGACTCCGGCTATGTGCCCTACACATCCTTCTCCGCCAGGAAGAGCTATCTGGAGAAAAACGGAGATACCGTTCAGGCATTTACGGATGCGCTGCAGAAGGGGATGGATTATGTGCAGAGCCATACACCGGCAGAGATAGCCGAAGTGATTGCGCCGCAGTTCGCCGAGACAGATATGGGAACTTTGACCACCATTGTAGAGCGTTATTATAACCAGAATACCTGGAAAGAAGATCTGATCTTTGAAGAAAGTTCATTTGATCTGCTGCAAAATATTCTTGAGGATTCCGGAGTGCTGGAGAAGCGCGTGCCCTATGCGGATCTGGTGACGAAGGAGTTTGCGCAGAAAGCGGCCAGGTAAGGAAGCTCCAGGCTTTTTCCTAAAGAAGCCGTATCGGTTATTTTCCGATAATTTCTAACGGTGTGGGTTTATAGTACAGAAAAGGCAGAAGAACATGTCCGCAGGTAAAAGGAAACGGAATCAGGCCGGGCAGCCATAACGGACAGAAATTCCCAGAATCCGCAGAAAAGCATGCAGAGAATGACGAAATATCGAATGATTGTGTGCTGTCCTGCGGATTCCGGGGTTATTGTCAGCCGGATCAGTCATTCCGGCGGAACGGATGGCAGCTTCTAGCGCATCCTTATATTTTTGATAGCCCATAACTGCAGGGCTTTGGCATTGGTGCTGATCTTTTCCAGGGAATCCAGTATCTTCTGGAAAGCAGGACGTTCATTTTCCTCGATGACGCCGTCCTCTGAGATGGCGATGAGAGAAGCCCGAAGGGAGTCGATATCCTTGAGGGAACCCAGAACCTTCAGAGCCAGCCGGTCAAAATCGTCAATGGAGACTTCCCGGACCGAATTTTTACCGATGGGACATTCTCTTGCGCAATAGGCATTGCACAACTCCGGCATGTTGTAGGCATTTGCCATTGCCTTGACCTCTTCCGGATAGGGGGCGATGGTGTCCAGTTCAATGCGCGCCAGCCTGGTGCGGTCGATGCCTATGATCTCAGCCGCTTTCTCACGGCTGGAAAAGTCAGGATTTTTTTCAGCCGCCTCTGAACGTGCGAGATAGTACATATTGTCGGCGGCTTTCGTAGCTTTCTTACCCATTTTTTCCTCATTCCTTTGCTGTATAATGTATCTGCCGGAAGCTGCTTTTGCTTCCTGTCGCAAAACTTATACCCTATAGTTTATGCGAAAAGCGCTTATTTGTAAAGATTATTTGCAAAAGCAGTTGAGAGAACGGGCAAAATTTGTTAGAATAGAGAAAGTACAAAATCAAGATCGATCGGAGGAGAAAGAGATGGGACTGATCAAGGCGGCAAAGGATGCCATCGGCTCGATGATGGCGGAGCAGTGGAGGGAGTATTTTTACTGTGATGCCCTCTCAAACGATATCCTGGTGGCGAAAGGCAGGAAGAAAGCGGGCAACAACCGTAACAACAAGGGGACGGATAACATTATTTCCAACGGTTCCATCGTGGCTGTCAATGAGGGACAGTGTATGATCATTGTGGAACAGGGCGGCATTGTGGAGTTCTGTGCGGAGGCCGGGGAATTCGTATATGAGAATTCTACGGAACCCAGCCTGTTTTACGGGGATCTGGGGGAAAATATCAAAAGTACCTTCAAGGCGATCGGAAAGCGTTTTTCCTTCGGGGGCAATACCGGTAAGGACCAGAGGGTGTATTACTTTAATACGAAGGAGATCATGAATAATCTCTATGGTACGGCCACGCCCATTCCTTTTCGCTACATAGATGATAATATCGGCCTGGACATGGACGTGAGCATCCGCTGCAACGGCTCTTATTCTTTCCGTCTGGCGGACCCGCTGCTGTTCTATCAGAATGTATGCGGCAATGTGGCGGATACCTACAGCCGGGGCGAGATCCAGAATCAGATGAAAGCGGAACTGATGACTGCAATGCAGCCGGCTTTGGGGAAGATCAGCAGACTCCGTGTACGTGTATCCGATATTCCGTATCATGTGACAGAACTGGTGGACGCGGTCAATGCGGAGCTGTCCGGCAAGTGGCAGAAGCTGCGCGGCATCGTGGTGGTCAGCATGACCATGAATCCGCCTTCCATGCCTGAGGATATCTCAAAGAAGATCAGCGAGCTTCAGACAACGGCTACGCTGCGCAATGCAAATATGGCGGCGGCCACTCTGGCAGGAGCGCAGGCGGAAGCCATGAAGGCGGCGGCATCCAATACAGCCGCCGGCCCAATGATGGCCTTCGCCAATATGAATATGGCAAATGCGGCCGGAGGCATGAACACCGCGTCGCTGTTTGCAATGGGAGCGGCTCAGAACCAGGCGGCCGGGAATCCGACGGGAACCGTCCAGGGGCAGGCGGGGAATCCCGCAGGGGCAGGACAGGCAGCGGGAAACCGAAACGGAAATGCGGGAGCAGCGGGAAACGGCGGTGTACCCGGATGGATCTGCAAATGCGGGCATACCGATAATCGCGGCAGATTCTGTATGGAATGCGGAAGCCCCAAACCTGTGGAAGCAGGGTGGACCTGCAGCTGCGGCGCTGTGAACCAGGGAAAATTCTGCACTGACTGCGGCGCCAGGAGGCCGGAAGGTGCGCCGGTGTACAGATGTGATAAATGTGGGTGGGAACCGGAGAATCCTTCACATCCGCCTAAGTTCTGTCCGGAATGCGGGGATGCTTTTGATGAAAATGACAGAGTGTAGCAGGGGCTGCGGGCTGGCGGCCGGGCTGAGCCGGAAGCGATGGCAGCAGAAACTGCGGGGCGGCAGCGGCGCGCAGCAGAAGCAGAGTATCGGGCAATTCCGGAAGAGGGAGACACTGCCCCGGACTGACAGTTTGAACTGCGGCAGCTTTCAGGAGGACAGATGAAGGGGGATACATGAGTATATACGATACTTTAAATAAGGAACAGAAGGAGGCGGTGCTTCATACGGAAGGTCCGCTGTTGTTGCTGGCGGGAGCCGGAAGTGGCAAAACCAGAGTACTCACCCATCGGATTGCCTATCTGATCGACGAGATGGGAGTAAAGCCCTGGAACATCCTGGCAATTACCTTTACCAATAAAGCGGCAGGCGAGATGCGGGACAGGGTGGAAAAGCTGGTGGATTTCGGCGCGGGGCAGGTGTGGGTCGCCACCTTCCATTCCACCTGCGTGCGTATCCTGCGGCGCTATATCGACAGGATCGGTTATGGCAATGATTTTACGATCTATGATACGGATGACCAGAAGACCGTGATGAAGGGGATCATCAAATATCTGAACCTGGATTCCAGGAAATTCAAGGAGCGCGCGCTGATGGGAGCCATCTCCTCTGCCAAGGATGAACTGGTTACCGTGGAGCAGTTCGAGCAGGATGCCGCTGTCGCCGGGGATTACAATAAAACGATCCAGGCGAAGGTATACAGGGAATATCAGGATACCCTGCAGAAAAATAATGCTCTGGATTTTGATGACATCATTGTAAAGACGGTAGAACTGTTTCGCAGTTGTCCTGAGGTGCTGGATTCTTACCAGGAACGTTTCCAGTATATCATGGTGGACGAGTATCAGGATACCAATACGGCGCAGTTTGAACTGGTGCGGCTGCTGGCGCAGAAATACAGAAATCTCTGTGTGGTGGGTGACGATGACCAGTCCATCTATAAATTCAGGGGAGCCAATATCCGGAATATTCTGGATTTTGAAAAACACTTTCCGGAGGCGGTGGCAATCAAGCTGGAACAGAACTACCGTTCTACTCAGACCATCCTGGATACTGCCAACGCAGTGATCCGAAACAATAAGGGAAGGAAGGAAAAGTCGCTGTGGACAGGCAGGAACGGCGGCGTGAAGGTTCGTCTGCGCCAGTTTGACAGCGCATATGAGGAAGCGGAGTACATTGCGGATGATATCCTGCAGAAAGTGCAGAAGGAAGGTTCTGATTATAAGGAGTGCGCAGTGCTTTTCCGCACCAATGCCCAGGCGCGTCTCCTGGAAGAGAGAATGATTCTGGAAGGTATACCATATAATGTAGTGGGAGGCACCAATTTCTATTCCAGGATGGAGATCAAAGACATCCTGGCCTATCTGAAAACCATAGACAGCGGCCGCGACGATGTGGCGGTGAGGCGAATCATCAATGTGCCCAGGCGCGGCATCGGCAATGCGACGCTGGAAAAGGTGGGGGATTTTGCGCTGACTTATGGCATTGGATTTTATGAGGCGCTGGAGCGGGCGGATGAGATCATGGGACTGGGCAGGGCAGCGTCAAAGATACGTCCTTTCGTGGAACTGATCCGAAAGCTGCGGGAAGAGAGGCACCAGGGAAAACTGTCGGATTTGATCCGGAAAGTGATAGAGCAGACTGACTATGAGGCATATCTGGAGGATTACGACGAGGAAGGCGGAGAAGACAGGATCGGAAATGTAGATGAACTGATTACCAAGGCCGTCAGCTACGAAGAGTCCCATGAGGAGCCTTCCCTGACGGAATTTCTGGAGGAAGTGGCGCTGGTGGCTGACATTGACAATGTGGACGGAGATGACAACCGGGTTCTGCTGATGACGCTGCATTCTGCTAAGGGACTGGAGTTTTCCAACGTATACCTGGCAGGTATGGAGGACGGACTGTTTCCGGGTTATATGGCGGCCAATTCGGATGATATCTCTGACCTGGAAGAGGAGCGGCGGCTGGCTTATGTGGGCATTACCAGGGCAAAGGACGAGCTGACTCTGACCTGTGCCAGAATGCGGATGATAAGAGGAGAGACACAGTACAATCCGGTGAGCCGGTTTGTGGCTGAGATTCCGGTGGAACTGCTGGATCGGGAATTCGGACCGCAGAACCGCAGAAGAGGCGCATGGTCTTCCGACGGCGCCTTATACGGAAGCGGCGCCTCAGGCGGAGGAAAAGCCGGGAAAGCTGCAGCTTTCAGCGGGACAGACGATGATGACAATTTTGTGATAGTGTCCGGCCCTGAAGGGATGGACTATGGAGACAGCCCGGCAGGGGGCAGGGAAGAAAGCGGTATCGGCGGAACGGGCAGTATCAGAGGAACAGGCGGCATGGGCGGAAGCGTTGCGGAGACCCGGCCGAAGGCGATCATACGTCCGAAAGCCGCGGTCAAGGCTGACAAGCCCTTTATTGCGAAGGGCATAAGCAGTCTCAACCAACTGGCAGGAATTTCAAAAGGCGCTCCCTACAAAGCTCCGGAGGCTGTTGATTACGGTGTTGGCGACAGAGTCTCCCATGTCAAATACGGAGAAGGAAAGGTCACACGTATCGACAAGGAACCACGTGATTACAAAGTGACGGTAGAATTTGACAAAGCCGGACAAAAAATCATGTATGCATCTTTTGCGAAATTGAAAAGATTGTAGTAATTTTGGATGGAATATGGTATAATACGTGAACAGAGCAATTTGCTTCAAAGAAAATGAAAGGCAGAGAAACTGCCGGTATGGAGGTAGTCACATGAGTAAGATTGAGAATCTGATTGACATTGCAAGGCTGAATGAACTTCTCGGTAAAAAGGAAGAGGAGAAGGAATGCAGGAAAGTGCTGTGGGTGCTGGCGATCATCGGTGCCGTCACGGCGGTGGCTGCCATAGCATATGCTGTTTACCGCTACCTGAATCCCCGCTATCTGGAGGACTTCGACGAGGAATTCGAAGATGATTTTGAGGACGAAGAAGAGACAGAGGACGAGGAAGATGATTTCTTCGTAGACGAGGGAGAAAACTGAACAGATGAAAAAAGGACAGGTGTATGAAGCCACGGTAGAGCGGGTGGATTTCCCGAACAAAGGCATTGCGCATACAGGGGAAGGCGCCGTCACCGTGAAGAACAGCCTGCCCGGCCAGAAGATCAGGCTTGGAATCAGCAAAGTGAGAAATGGGAAGGCGGAAGGCCGTCTCCTGGAGGTGCTTGAAAGATCACCTCTGGAGACGGAGGCACCGTGTTCCCATTTTGGAGTATGCGGAGGATGCACTTACCTCTCTCTGCCATATGAGGAGCAGCTCAGGGTGAAGGAGGAACAGGTGAAACGCCTGCTGGACGCCTGCCTGGAGGGACAGGAGGTAAGCTGGAGCTGGGAAGGTATAAAGGGAAGCCCTAAGGTGTATGGCTACCGGAATAAGATGGAATTTACTTTCGGAGACGAGGTGAAGGATGGCCCTCTTACGCTGGGGATGCATAAGCGGGGCAGTTTTTATGATGTAGTGACTGTAGACGGATGCCGGATCGTGGATGAAGATTACAGCCGGATTTTGAACACAGTGCTGTCTTATTTCGGCTCCTGTCCCGGCGGAAGTCCTGTCCGTTATTACCACAGGATGCGTCATGAGGGATATCTGCGTCATCTGGTGGTGCGGAAAGCATCCCATACCGGGGAGATCCTGGCAGCCCTGGTAACGAGTTCGCAGGATCCGTGGGGAGAGGCGGACGGGTATGGAAAGTATGGTTTGGGAGAATACTCTGAACAGGAAAATGCGCTGATAGAAGGATTTCTGGAGTGTCTGTTGAAATTGGAGCAGGAAGGAAGCCTGTGTGGGCGGTTTGCCGGGATTGCGCATATTGTAAATGACTCCAAAGCAGACGTGGTGCAGAGCGACTGCACGAAAGTACTGTACGGAAAGGACTATTTTTATGAGGAACTGCTGGGGCTTCGATTTAAGGTATCCATCTTTTCCTTTTTTCAGACAAATTCCTATGGTGCGGAGGTGCTGTACGAGACAGCCAGAGAGTATGTGGGTGAGTTGGGAAGTGATGGGGACGGAGTGCCGGATAAGGTGGTGTTCGACTTATACAGCGGCACAGGCACCATTGCGCAGATGATAGCCTCTGCGGCCCGTCAGGTGATAGGCGTGGAGATTGTGGAGGAAGCAGTACAGGCGGCGGTGCGGAATGCGGAGGAAAACGGGCTGGACAACTGTGCCTTTATTGCCGGGGATGTGCTGAAGGTGCTGGATACGATTGAGGAGAAACCGGATTTTATTATCCTGGATCCGCCCCGGGACGGCATTCATCCGAAGGCGCTGCCGAAGATTATTTCCTATGGAGTGGAGCAGATTGTGTATATTTCCTGTAAGCCTACCAGCCTGGTGCGGGATCTTGCAGAATTTCGGAAGGGCGGATACCATGTGCGGCGGGCCTGCTGTGTGGATATGTTTCCGGGTACTGCGAATATAGAGACTGTCGTCCTCCTGAGCAACCGAAAATCTAAGCCCGATTCTTACGTAGACTTAAGCATCAATATGGAAGATTACCATAGGAATTGAGTAAATGCTTTTCATGGTGAATCTCTTGCCAGAAGTCGGAAATTGTGCAATATTGTCAATACGGAAAAGTCATAGAGCCAAAGGCGGCTCTTACCCTCTTGTATTTTGGAGGGTTCAAGTAGCCCTCCGGACGAAAGAAAGGAGGGTGATTCAATGTATGTTACATACTCTGACTTGATTCAGATTGGAATATTCATTGTTGCCCTTGTGGGATTGTGTTACACGATTTTCAAGGGAAAAAAGAAATAGCCGCCACTACCGCAAATAGTGACGGCTGCCCGCTTCTGGCGGGGAGTTAAAGTCATTCAGAGGGTAGAGCCGCTTCTATGGCTTTTCCCTTTTCTCTAATATAGCACACAGCGGATGATAATGCAAGTGTTTCAAGAAAACAGCCTCCAGGA
>CAJUFB010000140.1 GCA_910585805.1 uncultured Acetatifactor sp. | reverse complement strand
TATAGCAATGCAATTTTACAGCGATGGATAACGGTAGGTTATTCATCGCTTACTTTCCATCCCATGCAGAATGGAAGTTACAGCGGTTTACTATTTTCTGAGGAATGGGGTCAAACTGCATTTTTACAATGACGTTCGTTTTGCATAAATCGCCATCCATCAGCCTTACGATTTATGCAGTTCCGGCAGACACAGGGTCAAGATTCATTCCGTTATTCCTACAGATTTCGGGCAAAACGGAATACGCAAATTCATCAATTCCCCTCCAGCTCCTCCAGCGCCGTCTCCGTCTCCAGCAGGCGCTCCAGCAGCGACTCCTGGTTCTGCTCTTCCTCGTCCAGCCGCGCCTGCAGCTCCATCAGCTTCTCATAGTCTGAAGCAAGCGCCGGATCCATCATCTGCAGCTTCAGTTCTGCCGTGCGTTCTTCGCTTTGGGCAATCTGCCCCTCATATTTTTCCCGCTGCCTGGTCAGGCGGGATTTTATCTTTCCGGGGCTGTAATAGGTTTTCTTGTCGAAGACATCGGATATTGTGGGTATTCCCATACCGGTTCTGTTTTCTCCTCCGGAACCGTCAATCCCGCCTGTGCCGCTCTCTCCGCCGGCACTGCTTCCTCCGATACTGCCTTTTCCGCCTGTCCCTTTTCCTGCGCCAATACCGCCGTTCCCCCCTGCACTGCCTTTTCCTCCGGCGCTCCTGCTTCCTCCAGCCGCTGCACCGCCCAGCCGCGCCAGCCGCTTCTCTTTCTCATGCAGATAATCCTCATAAGCGCAGGGATACTGTACGACATCATTGCCTTCAAACTCCAGTATCCCCGTGGCAATCTGCCGGATAAAATATCTGTCATGGGACACGAACAGCACCGTCCCGGAAAATGCCGCCAGCATCTGTTCCAGCGTTTCCTTGCCGATGATGTCCATATGGTTGGTAGGCTCGTCCAGAATCAGCAGGTTTGGCCTGGTCTGGAACATCTTGCACAGGGCAAGCCGCACCCGCTCGCCGCCGGACAGCTGTCCCATCTTCTTCTCCACATCTTCCTGAGAGAAGAGGAAACTGCCCAATGCGCTGCGCACCTGCTCTCTCTGCAGGCGGGGATATTCTTCCCAGAAATTCTCCAGAACCGTCTGTTCCGGCTCCACATAGCCCGACACCGCCGCCTGCTGGTCGAAATAGCCCCACTCCACATTCGGCCCGAAAGAAAAGCTTCCGCCCAGGGGCTTAACCAGTCCGGTCAACGTCTTCAGCAAAGTGGACTTACCGATCCCGTTCTCCCCGATGATAGCCAGCCTCTCCTTCTTGCGCAGGGTGAAAGAAACCTTTGAAAGCTCTGTATCATAGCCGATACTCAAATTTTTTGCCGTCACCACATCCGTATAGCTTTCCAGCCTGGGCTCAAACAGCGCATGAAACGCCCTTGTATCAAAACGCCGGGGCTTCTCTATCTTCACCATATGTTCGATTACCATGCGCTTGGACCTGGTTGCCGCCACTTTTGAAGGCGTATTCTTCCACTTTTCAATCCATTCCGTAAGGCGCTGTATCTCCTTCTGCTGGGCCTCGTAATCCTTTTCCTGCTTGGCCAGAGCCGCTTCCTTCTGCACCAGGAAGGCGGTGTAATTGCCCGGATATCGTTTGATGCCGTGATATTCTATCTCGTAAGTCACATCGATGACCTTGTCCAGGAACATCCTGTCGTGGGAAACGATGACTACGGATTTGTCGTAATTTTTCAGGTATCCTTCCAGCCACTCAATGGTAGGCAGATCCAGGTGGTTGGTAGGCTCGTCCAGGAGCATGATGTCCGGGCGGCTTAAAAGCAGCTTGATAAACGCCACCTTGGTCTGCTGCCCTCCGGAAAAACTCCCGATGGGGCGCTCCAGATCCGCCAGGGCAAAGCCGAAGCGCTGGAACATGATCTCCATATCCTGCCGCCAGGTATAGCCCCTGAGCGCTTCCATCTGTTTCTGGAGATTGTCATATTCATGGAACAGCCCGGCATCCTGGCCGGACTGCAGCTGTCCCTCAATCTCCTTCATCCTGGATTCACAGGCAAAAATGGGGGCAAACACTTTCCTGATCTCCTCCTCCACGGAGATTTCGCCGTCGGGAAAGCTGATCTGGTGCAGAAAGCCGATGCTCTGCTTTCCGGCCATGGTAATGCCGCATTCCTCGTCGCTGTCCAGATTGTTCATATGAATATCTCCGTTAATCAGTTTCAGCAAAGTGGTCTTGCCGCAGCCGTTCCGCCCTATTACCGCGATTTTCTCATTGTCGCGGATTTCAAAATTTACATCTTCCAATATGGTATCTGCGCCGTACTGTACCAGCGCATGTCTGATCTGATATCTCATGAGGTATTGCCCTCTCCTAACATAATCTATGGTTCTTTTGGATCCC
The DNA here is from genome assembly GCA_910585805.1 of uncultured Acetatifactor sp. Lineage (GTDB taxonomy): Bacteria > Bacillota > Clostridia > Lachnospirales > Lachnospiraceae > Acetatifactor. The sequence continues at coordinate 5,750 of CAJUFB010000140.1, read as the reverse complement.
CGCTGCTGTCTCTACTTCTCCTGCTTCTCCAGAAACGCTTTCAGTTCCCTGTAGGAAACCTTCGCGTCTCTGTATCCCTGACGATACAGCTTCTTCAGCTTCTCCGCATCCTTCTCCACCCGACTTACACCGCTGGGCTTCCTGGGGCGGATCACAAACACTTTCCCGCTTTTGCGCAGCCTCTCAATGTACGCAAGCTCTTCGTTATAACTCAGATAACGCTTTGCCGTCAGTTCCGCCACCTTGGGATAACGCCAGTACCACAAGCGCGTCAGCAGACACATAAGCCTTCCCGCCTGCTTCCGCACAAAACCGGTCTCCTTTGTCATGACAATTACATTCTTGCTGTTCCCGTCCATTACGGATTTCCGTATGGGAATGGAGTCGCTTAAACCTCCGTCCAGGTACAGCCCTCCGTCAATCTTTACATTTCTTGACACCAACGGCAGAGAAGCCGACGCCCGGATTTTGATGATATCCTTCTTCACATCCCGTATCCGGAAATATACCGGCTTACCGCTGACAATATCTGTGGCCACGCTGTATGCTTTTCCTTTATACTGCCTGAATGCCTCATAATCATAGGGATTCAGGTATTCCGGAACCAGGTGGTAATTCATCTCCGCATTAAACAAATCCCCGGTGGTCAGGAGACTCCAGATACTGCAGTAATTTTTGTCACCCAGATAATCGACACAGACATCAAAAGCCCGCCTTCGCTGCTTTGAGAGATAACTGCACATGCTGCATGCCCCTGCGGACACCCCGTACACACTGGAAAATTCAATCCCTTTATCCAGAAAAAAATCTATCACTCCGGCGGTGTAGACGCCCTTCATTCCGCCGCCTTCCAGTATGAGTCCTGCCTGATACATAACAATCCCACCTTTCCTATACCAGAACGCCGCTTCCGCGGCTTATATCACTATCCCACAGCGACATGCAGAATGCTGATTCCTGCCATAACCCTCACAGCCCCTTTTCCATGTACCCACAGGTAAACGGAAAAAAATCAAACTTCTGCGTTTCAATGTGAATAAATCCAGATTATGCATAGTTCTCCTTCACAAATCTGCGCAACGCCGCCAGGGAACGCTTCACCTTCTCCGTGTCAATGCAGTATGCCATGCGGAAATATCCCGGCGCTCCGAAAGTATCCCCCGGCACCAGTACCAGATCATACTTCAGCGCCTTCCGGCAGAATTCCTTTGCATCCTCCTCCAATGCTTTAGGGAAGATATAGAAAGTCCCCCCGGGCTTCACGCAGGTAAAGCCAAGCTCTGTCAGTTCCTGATAAAGCAGCTGCATATTTGTCTCATATACGCCCAGATCCGCAGTCTTATCCAGTACCTTCGCCACCGCCAGCTGTATTATGGAGGGCGGACAGTTATGACCGATACCCCTGGAAATCTGACCGCACATATTCACCATGGTTTCCGCATCCTTACAGTTCGGATTCACCGCCACATAGCCGATGCGCTCTCCCGGAATAGACAGGGACTTTGAAAAAGAATAACACATGATACTATTGTCATAAAAAGCCGACACACATGGCGCATCCACTCCCTCAAACACAATCTCACGGTAAGGCTCGTCGGAGATCAGATAGATGGTATGCCCGTATTCCTGAGACTTCCTGCGCAATATATCTGCCAGCCTCTGTAGCGTCTCCGCGGAATACACCACGCCGGAAGGATTGTTGGGCGTATTGATCAGCACCGCCATCACCTTCTCCGTAAGCATTTCCTCGAATTTTTCAAAATGAATCTGGAAGGTTTCCGTATCCGGCGGCACCACCTTCAGCACTGCGCCTGTCAGGTTCACATAAGGGCCGTATTCCGGAAAGTAAGGGGCAAACGTCAGAATCTCATCCCCCGGCTCCGTCACCAGCCGGAACGCATGGGCAAGCGCTCCCGCTGCGCCCACCGCCATGAAGATATGCTCTTTCCGGTAAGGCAGTCCGAACCGCCGCTCCAGAGAAGCCGCCACCGCCTCCCGGACACTGGTAATGCCAAGGCTGGGGCTGTATCCATGAAGCGCATTCGTGCCCATCTCAGACAGCATCTGAACCATGGCATCCGTAAACTCTTTGGGAACCGGCACCGACGGATTTCCCAGGCTGTAGTCAAACACATTCTCATATCCGATCTCCTGTCCCCGAGCCGTGGCAAATTCCGACAACTCTCTGATGACAGACTTCCCTGACAGCATATCTTTATACTTTTGAACCAACATAAGTAACTATCCTCCCTGTATTATTAACTCCCTTTCCGGAAAAGTGTTCCCAATGTAGTGTTTTCATACCAATATCCAATTTCAACCCCTTAATAAAGTCCGATTTATATACTTGATTATAAAATATTTACTTGCTACTTACAATGCATATTTATAAGTTCGTTTTACATGGGCACACAATTCCGAAAAGGGATATTATTAATCATTATACTGTCACATCTTCATAGGGTCAATCCCCGCAACCCACAGAATTTCCTCCAAAGGCACATGACAATATCCCCCGGGATTCTTGTCCAGATATTTCTGATGGTACTCCTCGGCTTCATAAAAATTCCGCAGCGGACATGCTTCCACCACCACTTTCCCCACGGTCTGCCGCTGCAGCTCCTGAAGGGATTCTTTTACTATGGAAGCATCTTCATCGTCTTTATAGTACACCCCAGTGCGATACTGATGCCCTACATCCCCTCCCTGCCGATTCAGCAGAACCGGGTCGATGATCCTGTAAAATAATTTCAATAAAACCGCCAGCGGAAGCTGTTCGGCATCATAAATCACTTTCACCGTCTCCGCATGCCCTGTATTCTCATACCGCACCTGCTCATAAGAGGGCGACTCCGTATTTCCATTTGCAAATCCTGCTTTTGTGGATATCACACCCTTAATCTGCGAGACATACTTCTCCACGCCCCAGTAACATCCGCCTGCCAGATAAATTTCCTTTTCAGTCATTGTCCTTATTCCTCTTCCGCCCACGCAAGAGCACATTTCACAGCCCGCTTCCACCCCTTCAAAAGCGCCTGCCGCTTCCCGTCTTCCATTACGGTTTCAAACACTCTGCCAATCTGCCAGTTCGCCCGGATTTCCTCCCTGTCCTTCCAGTAACCCACGGCAAGCCCCGCCAGGTAAGCCGCGCCTAACGCCGTAGTCTCAATGCATTCCGGTCTGTGAACCTGCGTGTCCACAATATCCGCCTGGAACTGCATCAGGAAATCATTGGCGCTGGCGCCTCCGTCCACTTTCAGGCTTTTTAACCGGATACCGCTGTCCTGTTCCATGGCATGCAGCACATCTGCGGTCTGATAGGCTATGGACTCCAGCGTGGCACGGATAAAATGCTCCTTGGTGCAGCCCCTGGTCAGTCCGACCACAGTACCCCTGGCGTACTGATTCCAGTAAGGCGCTCCCATACCCGCAAACGCGGGCACAATGTATACCCCGGCCGTGTCCTCCACAGCCTCGCAGTATCTCTGGGACCGCGGCGCATCCTTGATCATCCGCATACTGTCCCTCAGCCACTGTATGCTCGCTCCCGCCACAAACACACTGCCTTCCAGCGCATATTCCGGCTTTTCGGAAGTCCCGGCGGCAATCGTGGTTAAGAGTCCGGATTTGGACGCAATAGCGTCTGCTCCCGTATTCATCAGCAGAAAACAGCCTGTCCCGTAAGTATTTTTCACCTCGCCCTTTTCAAAGCAGCACTGGCCGAACAACGCCGCCTGCTGGTCTCCGGCGGCACCGGCAATGGGAATCTTCCCGCCGAGAACGGAATGGGCCGTATGCCCGAACACATGGCTGGAAGGACACACCTTGGGAAGAATGCCTGCGGGTATCCCGAACCGCTCCATGATCTCCTCATCCCAGCACAGCCTGTGGATATCATACAGCATGGTTCTGGAGGCATTGGTGTAATCCGTCACATGCACAGCTCCCTTTGTCAGGTTCCAGATCAGCCAGGTATCCACCGTACCGAATAAAAGTTCACCTTTTTCCGCTTTTTCTTGCGCGCCGGGAACATTTTGCAGTATCCATGCAATCTTGGACGCGCTGAAATATGCATCCGGCACCAATCCTGTTTTCTCCCGTATTCTCAGGTCAAAACCGTCTTTTTTCAATTCCTCTATCATGTCCGATGTACGGCGGCACTGCCACACAATGGCATTGTACACAGGCTCCCCTGTATTTTTATCCCACAGGATTGTAGTCTCCCTCTGATTGGTGATACCGATGGCGGCAATCTGTTCCGCGCTTACCCCGGTCAGAGCCATGCACTCCGTGACAACTGCCAGCTGGGATGACCAGATTTCCTTGGGATTATGCTCCACCCAGCCGGGCTGAGGGTAAATCTGGGTGAACTCCTTCTGTGACATGGAATGAATATTTCCTGTTTTATCGAATAAAATACAGCGGGAGCTGGTTGTCCCCTGATCCAGTGCCATAATATATTTCTGCATATGTTTCGCCTCCTATTCCAGTACCGCAGACCTCCTTCAAAAAACTGCGCTCTGTCCGGCAATCAGGCTCTCAGTGAAACCACCGCGCCGCCCTTCACTTCCACAATCCTGCGGTCATCCACCTGCAGCCACACACTGGCGGCGCTGGGATTGTATACAGTCTCGTTGTCACCGGAAAATTTAAGACGCTTTGCCGCATCCATATAATCGATGACTTCGATGTTCGTGGCGTACCAGATATCCTCTCTGCCGCCCATGTATTTACAGAATTCTTCTATTACCTCCCAATTGTTCCTGTCGTCAAACTCATAACTGTGCCCCCACACATACATAAGCTTCAGATACTGCCGCTTTGCAAATCCTGCGAAAAATTCCGCTTTCTTCATCAGCTCCGGGTCATTGTGATGGCAGGTGGGATGCCACTCCAACGGGTCGGCGGGCAGTTCGTAATCAGCCTTCGTCTCCACCACCCTGGCATAGGCAATCCCCAGCTGGCGGAACAGCTGCTTGATTTCCTCGCTGTAGGAGCCGTTGGGATAAGCATGTCCCCGGACCAGTCCGCCGGTCAGGCTCTCCAGGCCCTTCCTGTCCTCCAGGATTTCTCCCGCCACCTCCACCAGGGGACAGCGGGCAATGGTAGGATGGGTCAGGCAGTGCGTTGCCACCTCATGATTCTGATACAGTTCCCTTACATGCTCTTTCTGAATGCGATTCTCATCCCCGTCCATCAAACCGTAATTGAGATTAAAAGTTCCTCTGATTCCGTATTTATTAAAAATTTCCACCAACCGCTCATCCTGGAGCCTCCCGTCATCATAGCTCATGGTGAGCGCTTTTGCTTTCCCCTCCGGGAAACATGTATATATTTTCATTTGTATCTCCTTTCCTGCCCTTTTCAGGCACAATCAATGCGAAGGAATTATTACCGGAAGCAGGTGCGGCTTCCGATAAGACATACTACAGGAAGCAGGTGCGGCTTCCTGTAGTTGAACGCGGCGCAAAGGGATGCGCCTTTTATCGGAAGCAAAGGGATTGCTTCCGATAAGACATATTATAGACAAAATTTCCTTGAAATTCAATGCTGAAATGCATCATACTTTTAACTGTCCATTTCTGATTTACCTTTCAGGTTATTTGTTGATTTGATAAGTATCCGGGCTTATCATGACCGCAATATCACACTTCCTGGACGAAAATGAGGCCTTATAAACAAGTTCCACAAATTCCTCAGGATAAACTTATAAAATTACAAAAATGTTAAATTCCATCAGAAAAAAGAAC
>CAJUFB010000139.1 GCA_910585805.1 uncultured Acetatifactor sp. | reverse complement strand
GGATTGATGGAGAACATCAGCTGATCCACAATTCCGGCATCCAGTACCTTTGTCACAAGGCCGGGCGTATGGGAGGACAGCCCGATGTGCCGCACCACTCCCTGTTTTTTTAATTCCAGAAGATATGCAAGAGCACCGCCTTCCTGATATGTCTGCCAATCCTTCTCTTCATCCAGACAGTGGATAAATCCATAGTCTATGTAATCCGTTTGCAGTGCTGTAAGCTGGGCGTCCACGGAACGTCGGATTGTCTCCACATTCATAGTCCACCCATATGCGCCGCTTTCATAATTTGCCCCGAAATGAACCTGATAGAACAGATTTTTTCGGACAGATGAAAAGGCTTTCCCATAATAGATAAATGTCTTTGCATCGGCTGTGGCAAGGTCTGCGTAGTTGATGCCATTCTCATAGGCATATTCCAGCGCCCGGACTGCTTCTTTTTCCTCCGTCTCCGCAATATAGCTTGTTCCCAGGCCAATCACGCTGATACGGTCGCCTGTCCTTTTGTTTATCCTGTACTCCATGTTTTCCTCCAATCAAAAATAGATAAAATTCACCACTAATCCGCTCAGGAAAGAAAATACCATTACATACGCCAGATATAGGGCAAACCGTTTCATTCCTAATACAATCTTTACTGCCCCCAGATTTGTGATTTTCGTAGCAGGACCGGTAATCATAAAAGCCGCCGCGCTGCCCAGGCTCATACCGTCCATAAGCCACGCCTGCAAAAGCGGTATGGTTCCTCCGCCACAGGCATAGAGGGGAACTCCAATCGTTGCCGCCATCAGAATACCGAATGCCTCATTTCCACCAAACACCCCTGTCATTACATCTGTCGGCACATACCGCTGAAACAATGCGGATAATGCGATACCAGCCAGAAAGTACCACCCGGTAGCTTTTACATTCCTCCCCAGGTTTTTAAGAAATCGAAACAGCAGATTCGGATCTGTATCCCTGCTCACCGGTTCTTCAAAACCGTGAAAATTAAAAAATGGCTGATGGTTGTAAAAAATCCGGATCAATCCTCCTGCAAAAATACCGCATAAAAAACAGGACAGGATACGCACTGTTAAGGCCGGCACGCCCAGAGCCGCACTGTAAATAATCAGCTGTGGGTTCAGCAGGATGGAACTCATCATAAAAGCTGCCAGCCAGTCATCCCGGCACGCTCTATCTGCCGTGCAGGAACCATCCGCCGTTATGCCACTTTGGGAAAAAGATGCGGCAATCGGTATGGTTCCGTACATACACAATGGCGATGCAATCCCTAATGCGCTGGCAATGACAATTCCCACAATCCCCAGCCGCTTTTCTCCCATAGAACGGAATGCTCTGTGAACAGGCTCCTTCAAAAACACGGAAACCAGACTCCCCAGCACCATTCCCGACACCCAGTATTTAAAAATCTGCTCCAGCTGAACACTGAAATAGTACCAGAGATAGACTGCTTCACGGCGTAATAATTCAATCATCTATATTCACCAGCTCATATTCCCGGCTTCCCAGGCCGATCTTTTCCGCCTGCTCCAGCGTGTGCAGGCCATTACGGGATTCAATCCTGTCAATCAGAGACTGTCCATCCTCCGCCCCATAGACCAAATCCACACAAGCCTGGTCAAGGGCCACCGGGTCGTAGGATGCCAGAATCCCGATATCGTGCATATCCGGCTCTGCCGGGCTTCCGTCACAGTCACAGTCCACCGACAGGCGGTTCATCACATTGATATATAGGATCTTCCCATCCAGATAGTCCACAACAGATTTCCCGGCCTCGGCCATGGATTCCAGAAAAGCATCCTGATCGCCGCCCCACATGCTTCCACCCGTGCCGCCGCTGTGGATATGGGATTTCCCCTCCGAAGATGCGATTCCGATGGAAATGTTCTTGATAGCTCCGCCGAATCCTGCCATAGCGTGTCCTTTGAAATGGGACAGAACCACATAATAATCGTAGTCCGCAAAATGTGCGCCCACATAATTTTCTGTCAGATTGTCCCCGCCTGTTACTGGCAGCGTCATGGAACCGTCCTCGTCCATAATATCCACGTCCGCAATGGCTGTATAACCATGATCCTCCGCCACCTGATAGTGCATGGCTGTATTGGCTCTGGAACCTCCATAGGCAGTATTGCATTCCACAATGGTTCCCTCCAGAGTCTGCACCAGCTCACCGATCAGATCTGTCCGGATGTAGTTGCTGCCCGGCTCACCGGTAGAGAGTTTTACCGCAATTTTACCGGAAGGAGATGCCGCCAGCGCCTGGTAAATCGTCATCAGCCCATCTGAACTGATATCCGTTGTCATGTATACGACAGGGGTATCCGTTTCTCCACTCTGTCCATCTGCAGCGGATGATGCCGCGGCGTTTCCCTCAATATCTTCTGGTGTACTTCCAGACGCAGAGATTTCTTCTGTTCCAGATATTTCTACATCACCGCCTTCCGCTTCAGAAACCAATTCCTCCCGGATCTTCTGTGTTGTTTCTCTCCCGCTTCCATCGTTTTCCAACCTTTCCGAAGAGAAATCCTGTGCCTTTTGCCCGCACCCGGAAAGCATTAGTGACAGTATTAGCAGAAAGGAAAACAAACATTTCTTTTTCATCAGAACAACCTCTCCTTTTCGTTTGGCCTCAATCAATCCGAAACCGGTATCCTGCTCCCCATACCGTCTCGATGAACTGATTCTTTGATTCATTTTTTCCCAGCTTATCCCGCAGTCTGTTGATGTGGACAGTCACGGTTGCCGCATCTCCCAGGGAATCCATCCCCCACACCCGGTCAAACAGGGTATCCTTTGAAAACACCAGATTGGGATTTTCCGCCAGAAACAGCAGTAATTCAAATTCTTTATTGACCAGTATAACTTCCTTTTTATCCAGATAAACCCTCCTGGACTTCGGCAGGATGGTCAGATTCCGATAGGTGATCTCTGTCTCCTGCTGTTCCTCCTCTTTTTCTGCAGAAGAAAGCAGGTTATGGATATAGATGTGGGATTTTACCCTTGCCACCAGTTCCGTAGGGCTGAAAGGTTTTACCAGATAATCGTCTGCACCTAATCCCAGTCCCCGGATTTTGTCGATATCTTCCTTTTTGGCTGTCACCATGATAATTGGCAGCCGCAGGCTCTTTCGCAGCTCCCGGCAGACGTCAAATCCTGTCTTGCCGGGGAGCATCACATCCAGCAGAATGGCATCATACTTTTCTGTTTTTGCTTTTTGTTCTCCGGTAATCCCATCAAAGGCCAGATCGGTTTCGTATCCGTTTGCCTCCAGATAATCACGTTCCAATTCCGCAATTAACTCGTCATCTTCTATAATCAGTACCCTTTCCATTACAGCTGATTCCTTTCCTTATCCTTGCCCGTATTCCAAGGCATAAAGGTACACCCTTGTGGTGTTTCTTCTCTCAATCTATAACCGGGATGCCGACAATCACTGCCAGCCCTCCCCTGTTTTCGGCCTTTATGGTTCCCCCATGGCCGAGGACGATTTCCCTCACTACCGCCAGCCCGATGCCGCTTCCCTTTTCCACGCTGTTTCTGGAATCATCTACCCGGTAAAAACTGTCAAATATCTGTTCCAGGCATTCTTCCGGAACCCCAGGACCATCATCCTGAAATACCAGTTCCAGATTGTTTCCCTCCAGTGTCCGTTTCAGGGAAATCATCACTCTCGAATTTTCTTTTCTCCGGTATCTCACCGTATTGGCAAACAGATTATTAAAAATGCGTTTAAATTCTTCCCTGTCCAGCCGGACCATAAAGCTGCCTTTTCCGCAGAAATATTCAGTCTGCACCTGCTGGTTTTCCATATCCGGGCGCACAAGTTCCAGATACTTTTCCACATAATCTCTGAAATCCGTTTCTTCCATATGATACCGGAAACCGGTATCCAGCCTGCTGTATTCGGAAAGGCTGTCTACAAGGCTGACCAGGTTCCCGGTCCTTGTCTTTATGGCCTGCAGATACCGGAGCCTCTTTTCCGGGGTATCCGCAATGCCCTCCAGAAGTCCGTCCAGATATCCCATAATAGTAGTCAGAGGCGTCCGAAGGTCATGGGAAATTCCGGTGATCAGATCCCGCCTGCGTTTTTCATCCTTCAACCGCTGCTGCACGGATTCCTGCAGATAGGCGCGCATCTCATCAAAATCCCGGCATACCTGGCCAAACTCATCCTTTTTCTCATACTGCATGGGCGTATCCAGATTCCCTTCCCGAATCTCCTTTGTACCAAGACTCAATTTTCCAAGAGGCTTTAAAATACTGCCGGAGATCCACCAGGAGAGGATGCCATTGATACACACGGTCAGTGCCACAAAAAGAAGCAAAATTCCGGCCAGATAACGCAGGATAATGCTTTTTAGGTAATTCACCATGGTTCCATCGGTTTCCTGGGGATGGACAGCCGTAATGCAGAAGATGCTTTCTCCATGCCAGAAGGTACTTTTGATGACGGATACCTCATAGCGGCTGGCTGTCAGCATTTTCGCATAGTCAATGGCATCCCCCGCCACAGACCGCGCTGTTTCCAAATCCGTCTCGGACAGGTTGGAATAGATGCTTTCTCCGTTCTTTGTAATCATAAAGCGGTATCCCAGTCCAGACAGTTTATTTTCCAGATGGGTCATCTCATCGCTGTGCCGGATTTCTGTCTGGCAGGCATCCATCTCCGGACAATACCCCCAGTTGTTTTCCCAAAGCTCCTGCTGATAGTTGTAGATCATGCTCTGGGCAAACTGGACGCCGTTTTCATCGCTGTACATATCAATAAAAGTATGCCAGTAACTGCCCAGAGAGGTATTCAGAGACACAATCAGCACGATTGTGGTAAACAAAATCGGTATCAGAACCATCATGATATTGGATAATCTGATTTTTTTCTTAATCGTCACTTGCCCGTTCTCCCTGAAAATCTTTTATCTCACCTGTAGCTTGCTCCTCATGATAAACGAAAGTGTAACATGGTGAGATAAAAGATTTCACAAAGATATCTAAACAATTTCTAAACTTTACAGGCTCGTTTTCAGCACTGCTTCGATATCCTCAGGAGCCATCACTTTATAACCGCCCGTCATGGGCAGGGTTGCCGCTACGATTCCCGGAATCATTTCCTCTGTCACCCCAAGCTCCGCCAGATTCATGACTACGCCAATCTCTCTCATATACTTTTCCATTGCCAGGAGCCCTTCTTCCGCAACCTGTTCCTGCGTCTTTCCATCCGTGCTTACTCCCCATACATTCACTGCATATCTTGTAAATTTCCCAAGACCGTCCGGCATAATATACCTGTAATACGGTATGGATACAGCAGATAATGTCATGCCATGCGTGGCGTTGGTATAAGCCCCCACAGCCTGGCCGATCATATGTACCATCCAGTCCGTGGATTTTCCCTGGGCTGTCAGAGTATTCAACGCCCAGGTAGCCGTCCACATAATATTGCTGCGTGCCTCATAGTTCTCCGGATCATCCACAGCGATCCTCGTGCTGTGAACCAGCGAGCGCAGAAGCCCTTCCATAATGTAGTCGGAGGTGTTGTCATCTTCCCCTGAAAAATATTGTTCCAGAATATGGCTCATAATGTCGAAAAAGCCCGCCCGCATCTGGTATCCCGGTAAGGAATAAGTAAACTTCGGATTCAGGACTGCAAACTTCGGGAATACATTCTCCCCGAATACATGACCAATTTTCATTTTTGCTTTCGGATTGGTAATCACCGCTCCGCCGTTCATTTCAGAGCCTGTTCCAACCATAGTCAGGACAACTCCCACAGGGATAATCTCATTTTCCACATCCTCCATGCGTACATAGTATTTCTCCCAGGGATCTTCCTCACAATATGCGGATACCGATACGGCTTTGGCATAATCAGCCACAGAACCGCCGCCTACAGCCAGTATCAGAGCCACATGATTCTCCCTGGCAATCTTACATCCCTCATACAGCTTTTCAACAGTAGGATTGGGCATCACTCCCCCATCCTCAAAAATCTGCTTTCCATGCTCATGCAAAATAGCTGTCACCTGATCGTAAATTCCGTTTTTCTTGATGGAACCGCCTCCGTAAGCCAGCATGATATTTTTCCCATACTTGGGAAGTTCCTCACGCAGATGGGAAAGTGCATCCTCTCCGAAATATAATTTTGTAGGATTACAATAACTGAAATTTCCTAACATTTTAAATTCCTCCTCATTCTTCCTTATGATTTTCTTCTATATTTTTCAGGCTTTTTCCAAATCGCTTCAATTCTTCCAGCTTTTCTTCCGATTTGTTCTGTTTGTCATATGCTGTAAAAATTCCCATATCCTCCAGTTTCAGATAATCCAGAAATGAGTTCTGGTATTCATAAATCGCCCCATCATAAACCTTGTCGCTTCCAGAACTTAAAATCAGCGCCGCTTTTTTCAAATTTGCCGGTTTATCCAGAGCATAAATACGATTGATGGCACATTGCAGTTGTCCGGTAAAGCTGTGGTAATACACCGGGGATGCCAGCACAATCATTTCTGTCTCTGCGAGAACCGGGTAAATCTCCTGCATATCGTCCTGCTGGATACACCTGCCCTCTCCTTTGGTATGGCAGTATTCGCAGGCCAGACAGCCCGCAATCTTCTTTTGGCATACCGGCACTACCGTAATCTCATGCCCGTTTTCTTTTGCGCCTTCCACAAAAGCAGACACCAATGCTGCCGTATTCCCGTTTGGGCGGGGACTTCCGTTTAAGACTAAAATCTTCATACCTGCCTCCCCATCTCATGGGCTTTTTCCAGACTGCCATGTTCCTTTACTGTTCCCGGAGCGTCCACACCGCCTGCAAAGACGCAGCCTGCAAAACGCGCCCTCTCAAAACAGGCTATGAATCCCTCCAGACCTTTCTTCGCCCCATCTATGGCATGTTCGTCCTCGTCTGCCGCTGTCGCCAGAAGATACACATCCCGATACGCATAATCTGCCGTATATAAAGGATTTGCCCGATCAAACATGGTTTTCATTTGGCCGCTCATCTCATAGTAGTAAATAGGCGTGGCAAATACCAGCACATCCGCATGTAGCATCTTCTCCACGATTTCTCCGGCATCATCCTGAATCACACAGCTTCCTGTTTTCTGGCAGGCCAGGCAGCCTTTACAGAACCCGATGGATTTGTTTTTCAGGCTCACTTTTTCCACTTCATGCCCCGCTTCTCTGGCTCCACCCACAAATGCCTCTGCCAGCATATCCGAATTGCTGTTTGCTCTCATACTGGTCGAAATCACTAATATTTTTTTGCTCATTTTTTCTTTTCCTCCTTTTTGCCCGGCCTTTTGGGCATATAGGTACACCTGAAGGGTGTTCCCTCTTTCTCTTGGATTTTATCCTATTTCTTTCCTGTCGGCTTTCCCTGAATCTGATAGATCAGATAATCCAGACAGGAAATCCTTCTTTCATCCGTGTGTACCCTGCCAAGCAGATATTCCCTCTGATGTTTCAGCAGTTCCAGCTGCTTTGCCTGCTGTCCTTTATCAAACCATCCCATAAAATCCCTGATCAGTTCCGTTTCACATCCGGCATCCTCCAGATTCTGTATGACAGATTCCCTGCTTCTCATGGCTACCATTCCTGCACCCCCTGACATATTTGATAACTACACATCTTGCTGTAGATTTTCTGACTTAACTATAAATCCACGCGCAGAAAATAGCAAATATTTATATATAATCTGTTTTTATAGTTGAAACCTATTGAAATTTATGATAGAATTTTTTTAACTAAAATAGGCGATAAGGAGCGAAACCACCCTGCGGGTACAAGGTGAATCGGCACGAAGTGGCAAGAGAAAGCGGCCTGGGCCGTCCTAAATGCCCAAAAAACAGGGCAAAAAGGAGGAAATATGGAAATACGGGTACTTCAATACTTTCTTGCCATCGCAAGAGAACAGAGCATCATACGGGCTGCAGAGTCCCTTCATCTCTCACAGCCTACTCTTTCCACACAGATTAAAAATATGGAAGAAGAATTAGGAAAACAGCTCCTGATTCGCGGCACAAAGGGTTCCCGCAAGGTTACACTGACGGAAGAGGGAATGATCCTCCGGAAAAGGGCTGAGGAAATTCTGGATCTGGTAAAAAAAACAGAAAATGAGATTGCCTGTTCCGATAATGTGGTTATCGGAGATGTCTATATCGGTGCCGGGGAGACAGATGGTATGCGTCTGCTGGCAAGAGCAGCCGGAAGTTTAAAAAAACTTTATCCCGGAATCCATTACCACATTTCCAGCGGCAATGCGGTCTTTGTCAAAGAGCAGCTGGATAAAGGACTGATTGATTTTGGAATTATATTCGGGACGCCGGACACAAAGAAATATGAAGTATTAAAACTCCCGTCAAAGGATATCTGGGGTGTCTTAATGCG
>CAJUFB010000138.1 GCA_910585805.1 uncultured Acetatifactor sp. | reverse complement strand
CGATATCACAGGCAGCGCTCCTTTTATAGACGCCGATTATTTGCCGCTTACCATTATCATTCTCAACTTTCTTACCATCTTCATCTGGCACTGTAGGAACCGTGGAATTCTTATCATAAACAGACGCATTGGGATTTGTACTGTCAACAGTCAACGCATGGTCACCCTGCGAAGTTGTCACTACATAATAACCATAATCCAAACCAACAAATTTCAGAACAGAACCGTCAGAGACTATAGCTTCATCATAAACAGGCGCTGCGTCTTTTGCCCAGTTTGATAATGCCGTTTCAAGCTCCTCCGATACCTTACCATCCGTTACTGCCAAATCTGTTGCTTGGATATTACCAGCAGCATCCTTTTCGAAAAATGTCGTCAATCCCTCTGGAATATCACCTGTATAAATTATGGAACCACCCACACCTCCTGTAACAGTAGCATCAAACAGCTTATAAACATTGTACGTCTCACCTTTTGAAGCATTATTGATTGTAATGGTCGCTGTATCTTGAGCCTCAGTTCCTACCGTCTGTGCAGAAACGGTGATACCCATGGCCAGAACCATAATAGCCGCTAATGCCAGGGCAAATAGTTTTTTCATTTTACCTTTCATAGTAAAATCCTTCCTTTCTTTTCTTAGAACTCTTGTTTTTAGTTTCATTTGATTTATATGGTCTTGCAGTCGGCGCAGCCTTGCGTCGAGGAGAGGCTTCATTTTAAAATCAATGGCAACCTCCTTTCTCTTTTTTACGCCTCATGCTCAGACCGTACATAAGACTGGCTGCGATTACCGCAAAGCCGCCTAATGTATACATCATGATACCGGAGCCTCCGGTTTCGGGAAGTAGAATTCCTGTTGAATTGTAAATCGGTACTACACATTTTATTTTACCGTCTGTTGTTTCTTCTGATTTAAATGTCCCACTGTCTGTCACAACGCCCTCGATAGTAACAGTAATTTTTATCGGCTTAGTTGGAAGAATATAGCCATCTGGTGCTTCCTCCTCAACCAGGAAATACTCACCACAGGCAAGCTCGCCTAATTCAGCCATGCCGTCCTTATCTGAAATAATGTCCTTTAGCAACGGCACCTTATCATCTTTGGCTTCGTAGAGACTAAACTTTGCACCCGGCAATGGCAATTTTTCTCCGTCATTCCCCAGTTTCTTTATAACTACTGTCTGCTTACCAGGCATATTCGCAACTGTCAATTCATAGCTGTATCTTGTTGCCGGAATATTGTCCCCATTATTATCAACAGACGTATTTACTTCTTCAAAACCTACAGAATATTTTCCCTTGTCAAAATCTACAGCCCCTTTTCCCTCAACTTCTACTCCCGTTACTACCATCCCCTTTTGGTAGCCTTCCGGTTTCGTTGCATCCGGGTCATTAATTTCAAAATAAACAGTAACTTTGCTATAACCATTAGGAGCTTTTGTTTCTTCCAATTTATACTTGCCATAAGGAAGAGTGGTGATTAGTGTCGTCTCAACCTCCTTGTCGTCTTTGGAATAAAAGTTAAGCATACCATCTTTGTCAGATGAATGACTTGTTCCTATAACTGCATATTTTGACTCGCCATTTTTATCTGTCACTTCCTTAGACAAGCTAAACTCTGCACCTGCTAATGCTGTTATTCCATCAGCACCTGTTTTCTTGAAAGAAACCTCCTGGAGAATTGCTTCATCTGCTATGGTAAAGTTAATGTTGGCAAGGCCGCCTGTGCCGGATGTATCTTTAGGTTGATATGTTGCAGTCAGCCAAGTCGGTTTATCGGCCTCAGCAACATCGTTGCCAGATTCATCCTTGATATGAATTTCCATTACCTTATTGTTATCTTCCGAAACTTCAACCATGAAATATATCACGTTTCTCTGCTCATATCCGTTAGGTGCATAGCTTTCTTCCAGACAATAAAAGGTGTCATTTTCCAGATTATGAATTGTCAGCGTGCCCTCTTCACTGGTTGTACTGCCATCTCCTGTCGTCAGCTGCTGACCCTTCACTAAACGTCCTTCTGTCAAATCACATTTATATAACTTGAATTTTGCACCGCTTAATTTGACTCCATTCAGATCAGTCTTTGTCACTGTCAAAAGGTTCGTGCCCTTTGCCCATTGCGGGTATAGAATTACTTCATATACACCATTGGCATTTTTTGTAGCATACAGGCCTTCTACTGGTACACCATTTTTATAAACCTGACCTTTTTCATCATCTGTTCCTGGATTAATTATCGCTACAGTAATGATATCGTTATCTGTGAAATCCGCATCCCCCGTACCATTTCCTGACTCGTTGTATGTCCCTGCGGTAAAACTGGTTCCTCCGCCGTTCGGGCTGACATTCCATCCAACAAACTTATATCCGGTTTTTTCCAGAGGAATATCACTTTGCAGAAGCTCACTTCCACTGGCTATCAGGCTATTGTGCACCATAGCCGAATCACCCTCATTACCGCGATATGCATACTGAACGCCCGGGATAACTGTACCTCCTGTTACACCATTATCAGCATAAACCAAATTCCATTGTTCAGTTTTCTTCAACAGTACACCATCAATATGCCAACAGTCCTTCTCTCGACCATCTTTGCATACGTACCATGCAACATAATAGTCCCTTTGGAACTCCTCCAGTGTCATCCTTGAAAAATCAACTGTCTTTCCCGCGACCTTTATGGAGCCGTTATTTTCTTTAATTCTTTCTAACAGATCTGCATCTGTTGGTTTATATGCCAAATTGGCCTCAACTGCATCTCCGTTCTGGACACCATATATGTGCATCCAATATTTGAGCGGCTGTCTCACTATCTGTCCACTTTCATCTTTCGCAAACACATACTCTGTATAATTTGCTCTATTCAGTATTCCGCCTGGGCTAGTATCCGCCAGGCTTCCTGGCTCATTGGGGATTTGCCCGTCAAGCCTTACGAAGAACATTACACCTCTTCCTGCTCGTTCATAATCGGTGAAACCGGATAGCTTATTATAATTAGTACCGTAATACTCAACACCCACAGAGCCCTCAACATGGCTTGGTGCTGCCCATATCGCATATAAATCAATTTCGCCTGCCATGCTGGTTACATCCAAAGTAATCGCACCATCTGCCACATAGCTTGGAACAGTATAGCCATTAATCTGAACCGGAGTTCCACAATATATCAAATGGCCAATGTCCGGCTGATAATTGGAATTGCTATGCAGAGACCATCCGTAAAATTTAAAAGTATTGCCGCCACTTATATAATCAGGCAAAACCCCGATTTCATCATTACCAACCCTCCCCGTAAGTGGTATACGAATAACTTTTTTCCCATCCGGTGTCTCTTCAGGTGTTAATTCCACACTGCCAAGCCAAGTTCCCTTTGCAGTGTTATTCGTTGGCTCCGCCTGAAACTGATTGTTGTCGAGACTGTATTCGTTTTTATAATAATTTACCTTATACGTCCCAAATGTTGGTCTCACAAATTTCCAAGCGGTTGAATCGCTAGTTTTGCCAACAACAATTTGACCTCCTGAACAATTCAAATAACTTGAACCTGCTGCACTAAAAATACTAATTCCACCATTATTGCTATCTTCCGAAAACTGTAAAACTTTAAATTCACTCGTCGTCAAACCCCATGTGTTACTGCCAAATGGGTCATCCCACAAATAATACGTTGAGTTTCCACTGCTATATTTCAGCGTAGCTGTACCATATCCGTTTTCATATCCCCAGATAAAGCCCTCCTGTGTATATCCATCCGGTACTATTACGGTACCTTCTTCATTTACGGAAACCTCAACAGCCTTGACCTCATTGTTTTCGTTATGATACAATGCGTAGTTTTTATTTCCACTCTCACAATAAATCTGGTATGAACCACCGTTTTCCAGGCTCAAAACACTGCCATTCCGCCCAAGCGCATAATTGGAAAAGCTGCTGGTTTCAAAACTTGTAACCTTATTTCCCTCTTCATCCGTCCTGATATCAGATGCATCCAGTTTCTCCGTAGCCTCATCACCGAAATGAACTACGTTCATCTGCTCGCCGTCTTCGTACTGGCCATCCAGCATCTGAATGGTAATAGACACAGAAGCCTTGGGCTCTACTTCCACACCATCCACATAGAAACCGATATTCAGGAGCATATCCATTATGGCACCTTCCCCGGCCTGCTCCAGATATTCTGCCTCACGCTGTGCATAGTGCTCAGGATCCGTCTCAGGAGTGATTTCCTCCGCTTTCAGTTCAGCTTCTTCCGGAATCTCCGCCTCCGGACCATACTTGGCAACCACGATGATATTCAGGGCTTCATTTCTGCATTCCTTTCTCAAGGATACGTCTTCCCTTCCGATCATATATGTGGACAAACCGTCAGCATTAAAGCTCATGGATCTGCTTCCGTCTTCTTCTGCTGCAAGAGCGGCTTTTTCTTCTTCCATTCCGGCCTCGCTGATGCGGAATACATTTACCTTTTCGTCTGCTTCGTAACCGGTGTCCGCTATCTGCACCTTGATGGATACAGGCGCCTGTGCTGCAACCTTCTCATCTCCTACACAGAACCCGATCTCCAGGAGCATATCCATGACTGCATTTTCACCGGCCTGCTCCAGGTACATCGCTTTAAATTCCCCATAGGAATCCGGATCGCCGTCTTCCGTGATCAGCGCCGCCTGCAGCTGTGCCTCTTCCGGAATCTTCGCTTCGCTGTCATATTCCGCAATCACGCGCACGTTGCCGACCTCGGCTGTCTGGCGGAACTCATGCTGCACCTCAATGGTAATCTCTCTGGTCAGGGTAATGACCATTGTATCCAATCCGTCACCGGCATTATATATCAACTCTGCAGGCTCCCCTGCTTCATTGCCTTCTTCATCAAGTGCCTGTGCGGTAAACTTCACTGTGCCTTCCGGCTCCGTCTCTTCTCCGTCCACAAGGAATCTCAGTCTGTAGGAAACCTCTTTCTCCACACTCTCCAGGGTTACGGCCGCTTTGGTATCCTGACCGGATGCTTCCCCCCTTTCGCCTGACTGTGACTCTTCCGCAGCATCACTACCCTCCGCTGACCGGGATTCTCCTGCTGCCGCGCTGTCCCCGACCGACCGGGACTCTTCTGCCGCCGCATCGCTTTCCGCCGCCCGAGTTCCTTCTGTGTCCGCTCCGCTTTCAACCCCTCGAGTTCCTTCTGTGTCCGCTCCGCTTTCAACCCCTCGAGTTCCCTCTGTGTCCGCTTCGCTTCCGGTCTCCTCAGGTTCCTGTGCTCCGTCCTCTCCCGCAGTGTTTTCATCCGCCGTCTCAATCTCCATACGCTCTACGGTAAGCTCCGCCTCTTCGGGAATATTGGCATCCTCCGCGTACTCCGCTGTCACTCTGATCTCAGCGTCTTCATATACCTTTATTCCGGACTCTGCTCTTGCAGCTTCTGTACCGCCATCCTCAGCAATCGTCCTGGTCAGGGTTATGGTCATTGCATCCAGGCCGTCGCCGGCTTTGTATACAAGTGTCACAAGCCCGTCTGACTCGTTGCCTTCTCCGTCAAGTCCATGTGCCACGAAGCTGACAGTATCTTCCGGTTCTATCTCTGCTCCGTCCACAAGGAATTTCAGCCTGTAGGTGACTTCTTCCTCGCTTATGCCGCCGTCCGTCTCCTGAGCATCGGCTTCGTCCCCGGTTTCCGCAGGCTCCTGCGCGTCAGCCGCTTCATTGCTCTCTCCTGCTGCTTCTTCGCTTTCGTCTGCCGCATCTGCCTCGGCCTCCATGCGTTCTGCCACCAGTTCTGCTTCTTCAGGAATATTCGCATCTTTTCTGTATTCCGCAGTTACTCTGATCTCAGCATCTTCATATACCTTCTGGAAGAACTTCGTTTCTTCATCGTCTCTCACTTCGATGATCTCAAAACATTCCTCAGTGTGCTGATGCTCCTTTAATTCCGGTATCCCGCAGATCAGGTTGCCTTCTGCATCGCAGCAGCTCTCCTGGCCTTCCGATGCTTCCCTGATATGGGTATGAAGCTCCAATTCGCCGCAGATCGCCACTTCTTTTACCTGGTAGCAGGCTTCTGTATGAATATGGCCTTCCGTCTCTTCCTCATAACCACAGGTATAAGAACCGTAGCATTCTTCCGTATGGATATGGCCTTCTTCGCTGTCGTCAAAGACACAGATATAGGAACCATAGCATTCCTCTGTATGGGTATGGCCCTCTGTCTCTTCCAGGCCGCAGGTAATGGTTTCTGTCTGCTCATGGCATTCCGCTGTATGCTCATGACCTTCTTCGGTATTTTCACAGATCAACTCGCCCTGGACCATGGTACGGCAGGTATCGGTATGCTGATGGCCTTCCGCTTCCTCAATGCCGCAAATCAGCTCCTTGCAATCTTCCGTATGCTGATGCGCCTGTGCCTGGCTCTCTTCCTGTCCGCAGATGAGTTCCCTGCAATCCTCCGCATGCTGATGCGCCGCCGTCTCTTCTTTCCCGCACACCAGGACCATCTGCTTCTCAAAGCAGCTTTCCTTATGTACATGGGCCAGCACTTCTTCCAGCTCACAGACCAGCTCTCCGTCTTCGTCATAGCAGTTTTCGTCATGCGTATGGACTATATAATCCGCATATCCGCAGATTGGCTGTTCCCTGTCAACAGCACTTTCTCCATCTGCCGATGCAGGGATAACGCCGCTTTCATAGCATTCTGCCGTATGAACATGTACTTTCTCTCCACAGGCAAGCACTTTTTTCTCATGACTCAGAGCCTGCCCGTTCATCTTCAGTGCGGCAGTGGTTCCCGCTGTAACCGCAATCGCAAGGCAGAGGAAAACCGCCAGCCAGCGCCTGTATTTTTTCTGCTCACCCAACAACTTTGCAGCCTGTTTCTTCAAAGTTTCCATTGTGCCGTCTCCTTCCTTCTATTTACACATTAGTTGATGAATCCTATCTGTTCCATTGGCCAGACCCTGACGATAATCCTGCCTACCACCATTCCGTCGCTGATACACCCCACCGCGGTGTTGCGGCTGTCTATGCTCGTCGCCCTGTGATCACCCATGACGAAGCATTTCCCGTCCGGCACCTGATAAGGCAGCTCTATATTGCACTCGCCCAGAGCTTTGTCTGTGATATACGGTTCATTCAACAGCTCCCCGTTGACATACACGTTTCCGTTTTCATCTATATCAACCCAGTCACCTGCGGCGGCTATTACCCGCTTTACCAGAATGCTGTTGTTATAGTAAAAGGCGATTATGTCTCCTGTAGTGAATTTCTTGCTGTTCACTGCCACCACGATATCTCCGTCCTGCAGCGTATCCGTCATGGAGAAACCGTTGATCTGCAGAACCGGCAGCACCAGAACCGCTATCAGGACCGCAGCAGCAGCCACTACCAGGAGGGAAAAGGTCGTGCTTCGCAGCACCCTTCCGTAATTGCGTTTATATTGTTCCTTCCTGAGTTCTGCCTCCAGCTGCTCCAGTGTGGGGGCTTCCTCCGGAATGAATGTCTGTTTCTTCCTCATTTTGTTCCTCTGCATCATATATTTTTGCGGATACGGAATCCGGCAGCTGCATCTCACCGGTGGAATCTGTCTCCCCGGCAGCTTTCGTCCCGCTGCGGGCAACAGTGTCTGCCCTCTCCGTTAATACTCCCATCTGCTCCAGATACTGATCCACGGCTTTCTGAGCTGCCGTGAAGATACCTTCCAGCTTCTGTCCCACTTCTGCTATGGACACCTGTCCTCCCATCTCGAATATCCTGCCGGATCGGTACTCCTCTATGATCTTCCGAAGTTCCTCTATCCGGATATCCTTCTGGTCCAGGCGGCTTTTCAGCCTGTCGATCCGGAGATCTTTTTCCTTCAGACGTTCCTTGAAGCTGTTAATCTGGACATCTTTCTCATTCAGACGGTTCTTGAATCTGTCGACCTGAACGTCTTTCTCATTCAGACGGTCTTTCAGTTTCCCGATCTGCGCATCCTTATCGTCCATGCGCTCTATGAAGCGGCTGTTGGTTTCCTGAAGCTGATTCAGCTCCTCTGTCGTCGCTTCAACCTGTGCCCGGAGCTGTGCCGCCTCTCTGCCCTGTGCCAGCAGCAGATGAAGAAGGTCGTGCCGCCGCAGCTTATGCAGTTCTTTTTCTGTCATTATGCTTTTTCGCCCCCGGCTCCCTTTCCGGAAGTACCTCATAACAGTTATGAAATGCCGCATAACAGCTATTATGGGGTAAGCCGGAAATCATTTTTAGATTCATACACCCTGTCAACCGGTTCTGATCGATCCGAAATGCAAGTGTTTGAGATATGCTATCCCTTTCTTTACATTTACTATAACAAATGCCTAGTCAAAGGATACGTCAAAAAAGAAAGGGAATTTTTCGATTTCCAAAAAAATCTTATACTTTTTGTCCCCGTTTACCGCGATCTTCCACAGACCAAAGCCTTTAAAGCCTCCAGGATAAACTTATAAAATTACAAAAATGTTAAATTCCATCAGAAAAAAGAACA
>CAJUFB010000137.1 GCA_910585805.1 uncultured Acetatifactor sp. | reverse complement strand
TGGCTACTCACGGTTGGTATACCAGTCGTCAAAGACGGACTGGTGGATGGTGGTGTGGTCGTCCACGTTCACGGACAGCATCCCGCCAGGCGTCCAGGTGTCCCATACCTGCGTGTATATCCGGTAATCGGTATTGTCCGGCAGCCACACAGGGGTGAAATGGACGTTCCGCCTGTAAGTGGAGAATTCATTGGGGCGGAAGGTGAACTTCGCATTGTGCCCGCCAGAGATACGCTGCAGGAGCCGCAGGTAGGTCTTGTACTGGAACTCCGGGAAAGTGGAGAGGGCGGTCTGTGGGGTGGTGTAATGCCCGGACGGCGCATTGGTGGACAGGGAGGCACGCACCTCCGTCTTTACGCCGTAGCCGCTCTTCATGTCCTTACCGTTTGCCGTGGGCACGATGTCGTCCGGCAGCAGGGTCATGGAGCCGGAGAGGGTAGCGTAATAGCCGGTGTAGCTGTATTCCCATTCCCCGTCATCTTTCCATTCGCCCTCGTCCACCCACCGGCCGTCGTCCCGCCATTCCCCATCGTCTTTCCATTCCCCATGGCCGCCCTCGCAGCGTCTGGGGCAGTCTTCCGTGCATTCTGTGTCATGCCACTGCATGTTGGGGTGCCACTGCATGTCCTCATGCCACTGCCAGTCCGCGTGCCACTGCCAGTTGGGGCTCCAGCTGCAGCTCCACACGCCCCAGCTGGCGGAGGGCTTCTGCGGGTTTGACGGCAGGGGCGGCACGGAGTAGCCGGGGCAGGTGTCCGTTGCCAGGGGGTCGGGCGGGATCCGCTCGCTCAGGTCCACAATCCTGGCGGTGATGGTGTTCCTGGAGAGGGTTCCCCTGTTGACTGTGACGGTGATGCTGACGTCCTGGGGCGTGGCCGGCGTATGCCATTTGACCCACACCAGCTGGCAGTCGTCCTTTGGGATGACGATGTTGTTCACCTTGTAGTCTGTCCCCAGGATGTGGAAGGTCACGGTGGCAGGGTTGTCCGGGGTAAGGTCGGTGTCCGTGGACAGGGTGACGGTGGTGATGACGTCCGTGTCCACCCGGTAGTCCGAATCGGGGAGGGCGATGCCGCCGCCGGGGGAACCGCCGCCGGGGTCGTCCGGGGAAGGGGGCTCATTGAACCAGACGATGCCAACGCCCAGGCTGTTTATGATGTCCGTGTTGGACTGCGTCCCGGTGGTGCTGCCTCCCCATGCGCCGATCCCCAGGTCGTCATCCTCCAGGAACATGGAGAGGGCAAGGTTCTTATGGGTCAGGGAGGTCATGGTGCGGCGCAGGGCCCCTCCGGAGAGCTGGTCGTAGAGGGCGGCCTCCGTGGCGGTCATGCAGTAGTACTGGCCGTTGTGGGTGAAGTAGGCTATGGGCTCCACCATCAGCTTGTACCTGCCGGAGACCATGGCGTCATAGTCCATGCCGGCGGCCTCCGCCACCATCATGCAGGCGTACTCGCTGCAGAAGTAGCGCTTGATGGTCTCGATGCTGTTCCTGCCCGTGGAGCTGACAATGGTGGGCATGGGGTTGGCGGGCTGGATGCAGCTGTAGGAGCCGCCGGCCTGTATCTGCAGGCTGGCCCCGTTCTGGTACTGCAGCTTGCTGACCTTGCCGAAGTGGAGGACGGTGCCTGTCTGGGCCTGGTTGGAGAAGTCCATGGGGGTGGAGACGGCGGCGCCGCTCTCCGTGTCGATGACGGTGATGCGCACGCCGTCATTGCCGGGTGTCCATTTGTTCTGGTCAGTACCCTGTCCCATGCCGCCGCCCCCTGCGTCCATGTTGCCGTTCCCGGCGGCATGGGCCGTGGCGGGGAGGCAGAAGAGCAGGGCAAGGGCGAGGAGAAGGGATGTTAGTCTTTTCAAATAGTATCACGCTCCTTTTCAATTGTTTTTGATGGCATAAAAGAAAGCTGCCATGGGCAGGCAGCTTCCGGTTTCACGATATTCAGTTTTGTTCTGTTATGTGTGGCAGGTTTGCCCAGGCTTACATGTTCCCCACCATCTTGTCCGGGTCTCCGGCGCTGTCCATGGTGGACTGCTCTACCGTGCTGGGGACTACCCAGCCGAATACGGGGTCATATACGGCTCCGTTTTCACCTGTGGCTCCGGCAGCCGGGGTATCGGGCTGTGCGGGCGGGGCAGTGGGTTCCGGCTCCAGTTCCTCCAGGGTATAGGAGGGAGGCTGTTCCGGGTCGGTGGCGTCCGCTCCGGCTGCAGGGGCTTTGGGCGGTTCCGGCTGCAGTGCTTCCGTCTCCGGGGTGAAGTCGATGGTCACCAGCTGGTCGGTTTCCCCGGTCACCATGGGGTAAGCCTCCAGGATGTCGTCTGGCTTCTGTTCCCGGGCGGCAGTGGAGCCGGCAGGGCTTGTGCTGTTTCCAGTGGTGGCAGGCGTTGCCCGGGTTTCCACGGGAGCGGTGGGGGAGGGGGTCTCCTGCCATTCCTGGGCAATGGAGCCGGGTACGGGCTCTTCCGGCTGGAAGTCGGGCTTTTCCTCCCTGCCGAAAAGGAAGCAGGCGGCAAGGATGCCGATGCAGGCTGTGGCAAGGGCGGCTGCGGGGAAAGCTTTGGTCTTGAAGATGTTCTTTTTCATAGTGTATGTCCTCCTTTTTTGCTGTTTATATGTCTTATCGGAAGCATGCTCCTCGCTTCCGATAAAAGGCGCGTCTCTATGCGCCGCATTCAACTATAGGAAGCTGCTTTTGCTTCCTATAGTATACCCTATACGAAGCTGCGGGCGGTTTTTCAACAGAATCTGAAAAATTTCTTTCAGAATTTTGTGTTGTGGGATCCGGTGAGTTCTATGTGCGGGGTGACGGTGGGGTACTGCCGCCCGAACATCCGGATGTAGAACTCGGCATCGCAGGTAAAGGTGTACTCCACGCGGCTGCCCAGGACACGGAACTGGAGCCGGATGTTCCTGATGGCATAGTCATCCGTGGAGAGGGGCACCTTATTGGCCAGCCCGTCCGTCACGGTTTCTTCCAGCATGGCCACATAGCTACTGTCGGAGTAGAGGGTGTTCAGGTATTCGCTGAAGTTGGTCTCCCGCTGGGAGCGGAAGGTGTCCGCATAGATGCTTGCGCTTAAGTTGTTCAGCTCCATCTTGGCGCCGTTTCGGATGTTGATGCAGGTGATGCGGATGGAGGCGTATAGCAGCAGGAAGGATACCAGCATCACGGCGGCTACAATAAAGAAGCAGGTGTAGATGGTCATGTCGCCTCTCTGGTTATGGAGGAGGCCTGCGGTCTTGCCGCGGTTTACGCCCCGCTGGTTGCGCTTCACCAGGCCACACTTTGGAGTGTCCGGGGTGTGTCCGGCGGAGCTTTGTCCTGTGGTTTTGGATAAAGATGGCATCGTCATAGGCACCTCACTTCCAGTAATGCTCGCTGACGCCTGCGCCCCTGGAGACAATCCGGATGTTGACCAGGTTGAAGTTCCAGAAGCCGCCCAGCCTTGCGTCCCCGGTGATGGTGATGTAGAAGGGGCTGCCCAGCTGGATGGCCCGGCTCATGCCGCCCGGGGTGGGGGACTTGTAGGAGGCGTCAATGGTGTAGGTAATGTTATTTGCCCCGTTAATCTGGGAGCAGAGGTACTGGAACAGGGCCTCCGTCTCCCCGTTGGTGCCGCCGGAGAGCTGGATCTGCTTCACCATCTGGTCGGCGCAGTGGTCGAGCTGCTGCTTGGTGGAGATGATGCCGAACAGATCGATGATGAAGGCCAGCAGCAGGACAGTGATGAAGATGAATACCACCGTGCTGAAGTAGTTGGCTTCTCCGCTGTTGTTTTTCAATTGCTTTTTCACATTGGGTACTTTTACGTGAAGAAATGCTTTTTCCTGTAACTGCCCCTGTTTTACCGTATTACTGTTGGAGCGGGACAGAGGACTGTCGGCAGTTGGGATTGCCTTGTAGATTCTCATAAGCAAAGTTAAAACCACCACCTTTCTAACTAAAGACAGCCGTTTCCTGAGATGGGAAACGGCTGCATTGCAAAATTTTGACTGTACCAAGTATAGCAGATATTGATTTGCGGGGAAAGAGCAAAACTGTGCCAATGTTGTGCCAATTTTTATCAGATTCATTATGTGATATAGGCTTTTACCGGAAGGAGTTTTAGTTGCTGTTTAGCCTAGTCTTTTTGTATGGCTAATATAATTTTCACTCTTTTTGTAGCAATAATCATTATCACATAAAAAGCAAGAAGATAAACAGGGAATATCCCCATATTGATAAACTGCCCCAGAACACCGCAGACAGCAGGTGCAACCATAATCCCGATGTAGGACATAGCCATCTGTGTCCCCATAACTGATTGTGAAATATCCGCCCCGAAATTCTGAGGGGTCAGATAATTGAAGTTCGGAAACATGGGGCCGTTTCCCAGACCAACCATAAAAAGGCATGCTGCGGAAATACCGGAAGATAATGGAAGGAGAAGGCCGATAAGCGCAATTCCTAAAATCCATTGCCCTATCCGAATGATCTGCCAGCTGTTTAAACGTGCAGCGAGGATGCCGGATAAAAACCTGCCCAACGCCATACCCATGTAATACAGCATGACCATTCTTGCCGCTGTTACCGCATCCATATGCTTGTATTCTACCAGATAGGTGCTTCCCCATCCGCCGCAGGTGCATTCAATGGCGCATGAGGTGATGAAGAGGCACCACATAAGTTTGACGCCGGGTATCCGCGCGATCTCCCTGAATGGAAGTGTTTTTGTAGCCTGTTCTGTTTCGCCGGTATCCTGGCTATGGGCCTTTTTCCAGATGGACAGGGTAAGAAACAGGATGAGCGCGATGCAGAGCTGTATTCCGAAAGCAATCTGATATCCGCCCCGCCATCCGGCGCTGCTGTTAATCACCAATGATAATATGTACGGGCTGACGGTAACCCCGATACCATAAAAGCAATGAAGAAAGCTCATGTGTGTTGCGGAATAGTGCAGCGAGACATAGTTGTTCAGTGCGGTATCGATAGCTCCCGCTCCCAGTCCCAGGGGGACTGCACACAGGCATAACAAAAAGAAATTGGCTGAGAGGGAAAATCCCAGCAGTGCAAGGGCGGTCATTGCCGTACTGAAAGCCGAAACCTTGTTTGTCCCAAACCGGTTGATTACTTTAGCGCTTATCAGGCTGGAAATAATGGTTCCGGAGGAAATGATGATGGAGACAAAGCTTGCAAAAGAGATGGGTAGGCGGAAGTCTGCATAAATAGCCGGCCATGCTGTCCCGAAAAGGGAATCGGGGATTCCCAGTCCGATAAATGAAATGTATATTACAATCAGTAAAAGTGTTGCCATAACTTTCAGTCTCCTATACTCTGTTTTTATTCTTAAGTTCATAAAAAATAAATATTGTCTTCTATGAGGTATTTGTTCCACACTGCCGGATTTTTGAAAGAAAAAATTATGCGTCCGCAGTTATTTTATATATGAGCTGTGCCATTTCCTGCGGTGTTTCATAGAAATCTCTCCTGATCCATTCATCCAACAGGCCAAACAGCCCATAAGAATAAAAACGGGCATGGTAACATTCCTCTACATCAGCCCTAAACTGCGGCATCATAACCTGATAAAACGAATCATAAAGAACGGACTGCAGGCGGGAAGTATAAATGATCCGGAGGATGCGGCGGTATTCATAGTTGAAGCAGAAGAATTCATTGGCATTATCCAGGGTAAATCTTTTCCGCTCCATAAGCCCATGCTCGTCAGACCAGCGATTCCATAGCCGAATCATTTTAAAAGTCAAAGCTTCGTTTTTGGAATTAAAGTTTCTAAACCAGGTCGATCGGTTTACACCGGCAATATCTGCAATGTCATTCACTGTTATTTTAGAAAAGTCTTTCTGTTCCATTAGGCTGATTAATGCATCAGACATACATTCTTTCAGGAAATCAGTTGTCTTCTTATTGTTTCCCATATATATTCCTTTCCAAGGAGAGCGACTTTTTTGGGGAAAAGTTGCAAATGGATCATAACCAGTTGATATTTTTTACAAAGTGTTTAAAATAAATAAGTGCGACTTAAGTTGCATGAAGCACTGGCAGTTTCCTGATTCAGCATAGCGGATGTTGAGTCAAAAGTCAATCATGGCAGACGAAAATAGGGAAATGTGGTAAGAAAAGAGGTATGTCATGAAAAGGGTGATAAAAACATTGGGTAGGATAGTTGGGATTCTTTTGATTGTAATTGCGGTTATTCTGGTTTTGCTTATTATCAAGGGCAAGATAGACGAGCGCAGGCCGTATCTTACAGATAATTATTATGAGGATTTCATAAGTGAATCATCTCTTGAAATGAAATATTCGCAGAGGGGAGGTTTTGAAACAGAGTATGCCGAATTCGATTCCGATAACAAAAACATCAAGACAATCAGAGTATGGTATCCGAAAGAACTTGAAAGCACAAGCAAAACCTATCCTATGATTATTATAGTGAATGCCAGCGGAACAAGAGCATTGAACTATAAACCGTATTTTGACAGATTGGCAAGCTGGGGATTTATTGTTGTGGGCAATGATGATCCTCAGACCGGTACAGGTGAAACAGCATCACAGACGCTTGACTTCATGCTGTCCTTTAAAAGTGATCATGTACTGTCAGGAAGGATTGACAGAGAAAATATTGGTATTGTGGGTTACTCACAGGGCGGTGCGGGCGCATTGGCGGCTGTCACGGAATATGACAATGGAGCAGCTTACAAAACAATCTTTACGGGGAGCGCTGCATATCCTGTCCTTTCCAACAATATGGGGTGGAAATACGATGTGGCGAAAATCAGTATCCCATACTTTATGACGGCAGGTACGGGAGCTTCCGATGATGCGGGAGTGGAAGATGTGTCCAGGGAATTTGCGGGTGTAGCGCCGTTGGCCTCACTGATTGAGAACTACAACAGCATTTCGGGGGATCAGATGAAAATACGCGCAAGGGCTGTCGGTGCGGAACATGAGGAGATGCTGGCACGCACAGATGGCTACATGACAGCCTGGATGCTGTACCAGCTTTACAGCGATCAGGAAGCGGGGCAGGCTTTTATCGGTGAAGATGCGGAAATATTAAGCAACGCCAATTGGCAGGATATAGAGAAAAACCAATAAATTTTACAAGGAAAAACAAATAGAAGAGGTAAACGAATATGAGCAATACAGTAGTAAAGAAAAAACATATAGCCTTAAAGATATTTGCAATATTGCTAGCGGTTATTCTGCTATTGGTCATTGCAGTAGTCGTTCTTCTGAAAATGACATTTCTTAAGTCTTTTCCAGAGTTGAACGGCGAGCCGGAAGTGGGAGTATGGTATCGAATCAGCCCGGAAAATGCAAAGTCTTCCGATGGGAGCGAGTGGCATGGGATTTTCCGTAAAGGCAGCGAAAACAAAGTGGTTGTTTATTTCTTTGGCGGTGGTGTAAGTATCACCGGCGAGACGTCAGAGGGAGGAACGGATTTTTTTGCGACCACAATGGCTGGACAGGATTTTGTGGCACAGGGCGGTATAGGAAGTATGGCAGATGAGAATCCGTTCAGAGACTGGACACTCATAGTCATACCTTATGCGTCCGGCGATTTCCATACAGGAACAGGCGAATATCATTATACTCAAAATGGAAAGGATAAGGTTGTTTACCATAACGGTTACAACAATTATTCTGCATTCATAGAGGAGATAAAAGAATATGTGGGTGAGCCTGACACTTTGCTTGTAACGGGCTTTTCGGCAGGTGGATTTGCCACCTCGCTGCTTGCGGACGATGTGATAGACCGCTTTCCAACAGCCCGGAATATTACAGTATGTGTGGACAGTTCGCTTCTGCTTTATGATGGCTGGCATGATACTGCCGTAAATCTATGGCAGTCACCCAAAGAGATTTCCGACAGACTGACAACTAATAATATTGTACTTGACAGCTTAACTGCGCTATATGAAAAGCGTGGGGACAGTATAAAAATCTTATTTGACTGTTCTTACCGTGATGATACCCTGCAGCAGTATCAAGCCTATATCAACAATGGAAAAATGGACAAGACAAAAGAGTTAGGAGATCAATTCCAGCAAAATCTGAAAGACATGGTGGAGGGCTTACAGGCAAATATACCAGGTATTGGTATTTACATATGGAGCTTTAATCAGGATGAAGTAACACATAACACACAGCATACGATTATTTCAAGTAATGTCTTTGATAAACTTGGAAACGAAAGAAGTGTATGCGAATGGATATATGGTGCTGTGATGGGTGATGTGCAGACGATTGGACTTGAATTGTTGGATTAAGAACCCTATAATTTCAAAAACATGAGGAGAAACATAAGAAAAAGAACCTGATAATTCTTGTGATAATTTTTCCAAATGATGTTAAGACATCATAGAACACTGCATAGGTAAAGGCTTATGATACAGAAACATCTTATTCAGTGTCTTTTTTTACCTATGGATATTTTGGGATTATCTACCAATGGATAAAAATGGATATTTCTGTAGTCTACCTGCCGAATTTTATTTAAAAGCGTTGCTTCGACTTCGATGGGAATCCGCTGGAATTAATTTTTATCATGGCAACAGCAATACCTGTTTCTTAATTATACTGCATAACGCTGAATACTGCCTAATGCAATCATGCGATTGAACCGGTC
>CAJUFB010000136.1 GCA_910585805.1 uncultured Acetatifactor sp. | reverse complement strand
GCGATATCACGGAGGATATGCTGATTGACCACCTGGAGAACCGGGTAGGGCTGTACTTGGGAGAGATATATTAAGGAAGTGTCACGAAATAAATTTGCGGGATTTCACATGGGAAGGTGCGTATATACTGGTGTTTCATTCCTGAAACTGAAAATTTATTTCTTAACAATTCCTAACCCGGACAAGCCGGAACCAAAATTTTGCCAGAATGCGCAGGATTTCGTTGCTAAGCGCCTAAAGAAAAAATGCGATAATAGATAATAATATTGTTCTACGGAAGAATATGTTTATGTGGCGGAAGAACTGACAGGAGGATAAATGGAAAAATGCGGGAAGACTCACAAGGAAAGAAAGGAATTTAGATTTCTACTGGCACTGTGTCTGCTACCTGTGGTATGTGCACTGTCAGGCTGCGGCGGTGAGGAGCAGGAAACGCAGGAGCAGGTGTCCTCTTATGTCTATGTGGCAAAACAGCTTGCAACATCCTCCTCCGGCGGATACGGACTGCCGGATTATTTCCGCAAACCTGCTGTGGTGGACGGAGAACTGTACTTCATGACGGGATATGACATCCAGGTGGTGGAGAAGGCCGCCCTGCCGGAGAATGATGTTACGGTGGAATTTGACGACACAGACACAGTCATATGCCTGTCTTCCTCCGTGATTGAAATAGAAAATGACGGAGGCGCAGGAGAAGAAGAGATTCTTGAGCTGCTGGACAGGGCGATGGAAGCAGGGAGGGTTTCCGCAGACGGGGACAGGGGCGGAACGGCATACGTGGATCCTGAGAAGGAATGCTGTCTCTTTTCCCTGTCAGACTATGCCGTGGACCAGGAACAGAATACATACCTTGCGGTAGAGTACAGCAGGGGCAGTTATTTTGCAATGGAAAGCATGGGATGTGTGCTGTGCAGGCGGGATGAGAAGGGAGAGTGGGTGTATCGACGTTTTTTCCCGGGACTGCAGCTTACGGGTGACAGTCTTGCGGTGGATGGGGACGGAGGCCTGTATGTGCTGACGGCACAGGGTCTCCTCATGGTGGACGGGAACGGCCGGGAGACCGGTATTGCTGATACGCAGGTGTATAAGGGCACATCGTATTCCTCGGAGCGGCTGTTGGGGGATGGGGCGGGGAATGTATACTATTTTGTCCTCGAAGAATTTGATTCGCGCTGGAAGGGAATGGAAGTGGAAAACCGGGGAGGGATTCGGCTGAAAGAGACAGGACAGCTTTCAGGGAGCGAATGGTTGGATACCTGCGCTGTCTTTCTGGGGGATGTGTTTTTTTCGGTTTCCGACAGGTTTTATCTGTATGACAGAGCGGCGGAGGAATGTGGGGAGATCCTGCTGTGGGCAAACAGCAATCTGATCGGCAGCTATGTCAGGGATGTCATGCCGTTGAGTCGGGAGAGGCTGCTGGTATGGTATGAGGAGCCGGAGATGGAGGGGCTGTATCTGCTGGTGAAGACACTGGCGGAGGAACTGCCGGAGAGAGAGGCGGTAACACTGGCGGCTTTCAGTACTTCTACTGAATTAAGCAATGCAGTTATCCGGTTTAACCGGATGAACGGGAAATACCAGGTGATAGTAGAGTCCTATGGTTATTCCGGTGAAACGGCAGAAGGGGCGCAGATCCGCCTGGATACCGCACTGGCTTCCGCAGATCCGCCGGATCTGGTTTCACTGCAGGGAAGAGATCTGGGCAGGGACGTGGAAAAAGGATTGCTGGAAGATCTGTCGCCTTATCTGGAGGCCAGCAGCATGGTAGACAGAGAGGATTTCCTGGAGAACGCGCTGGCGGGATATACCATCGGCGGCAGTCTGGTGGGCATACCGGTACGCTTTTACGTCACAGCTGTGGGCGGACGGACATCTCAGGTGGGAAAACTGGAGAGCTGGACCATGGAGGACGTGTATACTCTGGCGGAGCGGTACCCGGAACAGACAAGGCTGCTGAATGATGCCCTTTATATGGCGGATACCGGGAAGAGCAGTACCGACCTGGAGACAAGGGAGCATCTGCTGGGAAGCTTCTGCGCATCCTATTATCTGGAGGAATTTGTGGACTGGGAGAAGGGGGAGTGCAGTTTTGACAGTCAGGGATTTCGCAGGCTTCTTGTATGGGTGGGGGAGCATACGAAAGAATCGGGGGAGCACAGCGTTTCGGGAAGGCGTACTTACAGCAGGCAGGGATATCTGCCGGAGGATGCGCTTCTGATGGAGAGCCGGCTGGATTTTGAGAGTGCAGCCATATGGGAGGTGCAGTGCGGGGAAGAAGTCACGCTGTTGGGATATCCCACAGTGGACGGCAGGGGGACAGCGAATGTCAGTACCGAAGCGCCGCTGGGAATCGTGGCAGGAGCAGGGAACAGAGAGGGCGCGTGGGAATTTCTGGAATATTATATTTCGTCTGAAAAGGATACCGGCCTGCCCACAAGCAGGTCCCGGCTACAGAAACTGATGGAGGAAGCAGTCAAGGAGGAGTCCAGGGCAAAAAAATTTCAGTATCTGGAGGGAGAAGCCGTGCCCATCTATGCCACGTCCCAGGAGATGGCGGAGCGGCTGATGGACTTTCTGGAGGAGGCTGATTTTACCCCGGGTTCCCGGCTGCGCGATATGACGGTGGGTATTATTCTGGAAGAGTCGGAAGCATATTACACGGGAGACAAGAGCCTGGATGAAGTCGTGGCGCTTATCCAGAACCGGGTGGGCCTGATTCTGGGTGAGTGAGGGTTGTAAAGCATGTATGCTTTATAGCACAGCTGATGGGTGCGACGCAGAAGAAAAGGAGACATCCGGCATTCTGGATCCTTTGTCAGTATCTGCCCTTGCCGGGAAAGACAATTCCGCGCAGACCATAGAGGAGGTCATTACCAAAGATAAGTGCATCTTAAACAAATTTTAAAGGTTTTCCCTGTTTTTTGTTAAAAAGTGTTTGGTGTTAGTCAACATATGTGTTGGTACAGCTCAGAAACGCCGTAAACACAACATTCTGATATGACTAAAACACTAAGACCAACACGGTTATTGACTAAAGCCAAGTGTTTTGATAAAATGAAGCTGTCAGGCAGGGGAGAGGCATAACAGAGATTCCGTCCTGTTATGCCGTTTTTGAGCACAGGACTCCGCAGAGAAAGGAGCAAAGGGTTTTATGAAGAAGGTACTCGGCTGTATGCTTTTGACAGGGATGCTCGCGGTACAGATTTGCGGGTGCGGCGCAGGGAAAAAAGAGGCATCAGACAACAACCCAAATGCGGCACAGGGTACAGAAGCGCCAGGCAGCACAGATGCGGAAGGGGCACAGGGCGCTGCCGGGGTGGACAGCCAGGGGCTGTCTGTGAGCGCGGGAGGCATTCTGGATCCTTCTGCAGTATCTGCCCTTGCCGGGAAAGACAATTCCCTGGATATTTACTCTGCGGCAGCGAGAGTCCCGCTGCAGACGGAAAAACCGGAGAATGCCATAGAAGGGGGCAGAGGCTCCTGTCTGGCAGCCTCCGGGGTCTGGCATTTCCAAAAGCATCTCTTTGAATCTCCTGCCGAATGCTGGGATGAGCTTATCTTTGTGACTGCGGAGGGGAAAGCTGATTCGGAGCGTATTCCCCTGGAGGATCAGCTGTGGGCCATAGGTCCGGCAGCCGGCACAGATCATTATGTGACATTGGGCGAGGAAGCACGGGAGAACGGGGAGGGTACCCGGTGTGTCCTCATGGAGCGGGATGAAAACGCCGAAAAGCTGAGGGAGTTTCCACTGGACTTTATGGAGGGGGATATTTCCGAGGTAGAGGAGAGCCTTTTAGGGTTTGCGGTGGACAAGTCCGGAGCGGCCCATCTGATAACGAACTCGGAGGAAGGGATACAGTATCTCCTTGTGTCGCAGGAGGGGGAGATTCTGGCGGAATGCACTCCCGCAGGCGGCAGTTACATGAGGAAACTGGTCACTCTGTATGACGGACGTGTTGCTCTTTTGGCGGGCGGGAGCGGCGGGGGAGTGACCCTGGAGCATATGGATGCGGAGACCGGCAGGCTGGTGAAGCTGGCTGCCTGGGAAAAACCGGAAGGAAATCCCTGGTATGTTACGCTCCTTGACGAAGAAAATCTGCTGTATGCGGATGCGGAGGGCATATACCGCAGCGGGCTGTCCGGGAAGAATCCGGAGCTTCTTTACCGCTGGAGCAATCACGGTATCCTTGCCCATGAGGTATCCGCCATGCAGGCGGATGGGGAAGGGCGGATTGCGCTTATTTACAGTGACTCCGAAAATGAAAACTACCTCTGCCTGGAACCCACCACAGAGGAGGTGGAAATCTGTGAAATCACAATGGCAGTATCGTCCAGGGCGGAAGTATACCAGTGGGCAGTGGCGGAATTTAACAAACGGTATCCGAACTGCCATATTGAGCTGGTTGAGTATGGCTGGAAGGATACGGCGCTGCTGACCCAGCTGACCGCCGGAAAGGGACCGGTACTGGTCGATACTTTCCTGGTGAATTTTGAGGATCTGGAAGAGCTGTGGGAGCCGCTGGATACCGTCATGGAGCAGCTGGGCGTTATGGAAGAGCTGCTGCCTGCTGCCCTTGAGCTGGGAAGGATAGGTGGAACCCTGTATGGAATGGCGAGAGACTTTGACCTGAGCACAGTGATTGCCCTGGATCCGGATCTGAAAGGTTGGGATTACGATACGTTTTTCCGCTGCGTGCAGGACAGGCCGGAACTGGAAGCGGTCTGCAATTATTACAATTTTGACGGAGGCGGATTTAACCATCTTATCGGTTTGCTGAACCATGGGCTTGAGGACAGTTATTATCTTGTTTCCGATGAGGAAACGGGGACGATGTCTTTTGACAGTGGCAGGTTCCGCAGGTTCCTGGAAATGGCGGAAAAGTACTTTACCAGTGAAGAGGATGTATTAGTCGGCAGTTCCCTGATGGAGGGGAGGGCGCTGTGCAATGTCGTGTCCATCACCAGGCCGGGGCTTGTTGCCGCACACCGTATCGCCTTCGGGGAGGATGCTTACTATGTCGGCTATCCCACAGGGGACGGGGCCGCGCATTTTAAGGAGGCCTCCAGCATGCTGTCAATCCGCAGGTCGGCCACGAAGGAGGAAAAGGAGGCTGCCGCTGCCTTTATCGCCCTGTGTCTCTCCTATGAAGGGCAGAGCCAGGCGGCAAAGGAGTCCAATTTTCGCTTAAGCGTGCGAGGGGATGTGCTGGAAGAACAGATTGCCGCCATGGGAAAGGAACAGGGGCATATATTCGACTCCGACCTGGATGATGTCAGGCTGAGCAGTGACCTGGATATAGAACGGGACAGAGAAACCCTGCTGGACATGATTGACCAGGCCAGACCGGTCAGGGAGATTCCCGATGAACTGCAGGATATCATATATGAAGAACTGACTGCGTATTTTGCCGGCGGTATCACAGAGGATATGCTGATTGACCATCTGGAGAGCCGCGTGGGGCTGTATCTGGGGGAGAGATACTAAGGAAAAACGTAGTTCGCGAGTTGGGTTTTGTTCTCTGTTTTACAGATATTCCTGTTATATAAAACCTGAATCCGTGAGCTTGAACTCAAATTAAAACCGAATGAAATTATCCGGTAAAAGCATAGGCGGCATGTCTCATTTTTGTGTAGTAATACCTGTTGTCTTATAAAAATGGCATCAATCCACAAGTCCCGTTCCTACAGGGGCGCGGGTGGCAGATATCCTGTTGTCATCCGGATTAGAGGGCAAAATATTCAAAGGCATATACACATGCCGGAAATCCGTCTTCAGCTCTAGTTGGCGTTGGGAACTGTTCGTTCTCCTTGTGGGCGTGGTAATGCGTTGTCGGCAGGCGTGTATACTAAAAAATTAACAGGAGTTTGAAGGAGAGACGCAATGGGGGATGGAATAAGGGTCGGAAAAACCCTTAGTCTGGTTATTCTGTTTTGCAGTATTCTTCTGCTGTCAGCCTGCGGCAGCGGCAGGGATGAGGAAACGCCGCTGCCGCAGGCTGAGGAAGATTATGTTTATGTGGCAGAAGAATTGACAGGGGGGAAGACAGTCGGGGGAGGAGGGAAGGATTTTTTCCCATCCGACTATAAAGTATCAGGCGGTTTTCTTTATTTTATCTGTTACCAGACGGATGAAACGTCCATCAACAAAATAAATATAAATGATATCAAGAACCTTGATGGTGCGGAAAAAATATTCTCAGCCCCTTCCCTGAGAGGATATACATTGGACAGCAGGCAGAATCTTTATCTTTGTACAATGCTTCAGGGACAGCTCAGCCTGCAGGGAGTGTCGCCGGAGGGCAGACAGCTGTTCGAACTGGCCCTGGACGGAGAGGTTCCCCGGACGACGGAAGTGACCGGCTGCCTGGCGGCGGATGGAGCCGGAAATCTATATGTGCTGGCACAGGATGTCATCTACCGGATAGACGAAGAGGGGAACCCGGCGGGGCAGTATTCAACGGCTGAGTACAGGGAGGATCCCTGGGGGACGGAATATCTGCTGGAAGCCTGGACAGGGGAAGTGTACTACGTAAATGCAGGGCAGAAAACAAGGTTTTTTGCGCTGGCGGGGGATGCTTCCCGTCTGGAGGAAGTACAGGTGGCGGAGGGGCATTCCGGCATGTCAGATTTTTCCCTGTATCCCGGGCTGGAACAGATTTTGGTCGCAGAAGCGGATGGCGTGCTGTATGGTTATGGAGGGGAAGGAAAAGGGCTGGAACCGCTGCTGAAATGGGAGGACAGTAACCTGAACGGGGGTCATGTCCGCCAGGTGGCGCAGCTGGCGGAGGAACAGCTGCTGGTGAGTACGGCGTCCGATGATTTCGCGGAGAAGCAATTGTATCTGCTGATCAGGACGCCTGTCGGGGAACTGCCGGAAAAGGAGTCTCTGGTGCTGGCATCGCTGTTTCCTTCCGACACACTGCAGGAGGCCGTGGCGGAATTTAACCGTATGGAGGGGCCGTATCATGTGACGGTGGAAAGCTATGGAGCAGACTCCTGGTATATCGGGAACAGGGAGGAAAATAAAGATGCATATGCGCGTCTGGACAGCAGCATTTCCTCAGGGACGCAGCCGCCGGATCTGTTGGATCTGTCTTACCTGGATTTCCGCAAATATGCGGAGAAAGAGGCTTTTGCGGATTTATATCCTTATCTGGACAAGAGCGCTCTGGGGAGAGAAGATTTCCTGGATAATCTGCTGGAAGGTTATACGGTGGATGGAAAGCTTTTGTGTCTCCCAAAGAAGTTCAGTTTTGAAACTGTTGCAGGCAGGACGGCGGAAGTCGGCGGCATGGCTGGCTGGACGGCAGAGGAACTGATGGATGCGGCGGATGAAAGGCCGGAAGGGCCTGTGGTGGACAACCAGGATGCGGCGGATATGACAGGCATACTTTTTGGGGATTACTGTCTGGAAGGATTCATAGACTGGGACGGGAAGACATGCGATTTTGATGGTGAGGAATTTCGAAGGCTGCTCCAATGGTCAAAAGAGAAGGCCGGGGAAGGCGCCTTTTCGCTCTCTTACAGCCAGCGGACGCCCCAGGAGTTGTTTTTACGGGACAGCCGTTTTGATTCTTTTCTGGATCATCTGTCCCTTGCAATGGGGTTTGGG
Organism: uncultured Acetatifactor sp.; assembly: GCA_910585805.1. Classification (GTDB taxonomy): domain Bacteria; phylum Bacillota; class Clostridia; order Lachnospirales; family Lachnospiraceae; genus Acetatifactor. Next base: position 1,257 of record CAJUFB010000136.1, on the reverse strand, counting down.
GAAGATATCACATTGGTGGGGTTTCCTTCCGAAGACGGAACTGTGGGTACAAAGGTAACCATAAACGATGCCCTGAGCATCATGGAAAGTTCGCCCCGCAAGGAAGGAGCGTGGGCGTTTTTGGAATATTATTTGTCCAGGGAGGAAGATGTGGATCTGCAGGAGGGATTTTTTACGAGGAAGTCATTGCTGAAGCAGCAGGCTGAGTCAGCTGCGGAGCCGCTTTATGTCTCGGACGGCGCCGGCGGAAGGCTGGTTGGGGAGGACGGAAGCTATGTGACAATGCCCAAAGGGCATATCTATGTCGAAGGCGAGCCGATTTCCTTTGACTGTGTGCCCCGGGAGCAGGTAGATGCCATATTGAAAATAATCGAAAACATTGATTTTGCACCTCCGAGTGCACAGGAAGAGCTGGTTCTGAACATTATAACAGAGGAAGCGTCCGGGTATTTTGTCGGGAGAAAATCATTGGACGAGACGGTGGGCATCATCCAGAACCGGGTACAGGTGTTGTTAGGGGAGGACAGGTGAAACGGAGGAACTTCAGAGGCGTGATTCTTAAAGAAATTTTAAAGTTTTTCCCTGTTTGTTAAAAAGAGTTTTGATAAAATGAAGCTGTCAGGCAGTGAAGCGGCATAACAGAGATTCCGTCCTGTTATGCCGTTTTTGAGCACAGGATTCCGCAGAGAAAGGAGCAAAGGGTTTTATGAAGAAGGTACTCAGCTATATGCTTTTGACAGGGATGCTCGCGGTACAGATTTGCGGGTGCGGCGCAGGGAAAAAAGAGGCATCAGACAACAACCCAAATGCGGCACAGGGTACAGAAGCGCCAGGCAGCACAGATGCGGAAGGGGCACAGGGCGCTGCCGGGGTGGACAGCCAGGGGCTGTCTGTGAGCGCGGGAGGCATTCTGGATCCTTCTGCAGTATCTGCCCTTGCCGGGAAAGACAATTCCCTGGATATTTACTCTGCGGCAGCGAGAGTCCCGATGCAGGCGGAAAAGCCGAAGGATGCCCTGGAAGCGGGAGGACAGGGCTCCTGTCTGGGGGCCACCGGAGCTTATTATTTCAAAAAGCATCTCTTTCAAACAGCGGCTGATAACTGGGACGAGCTTATCTTTGTGACGATGGAGGGGAAAGCGGGTTCAGAGCGCTTTCCCGTGGAGAACCAGATGTGGAACATGGGGCCGGTAGCCGGTACGAACCATTATGTAACTTTAGATGCGGAAGCACAGACGGACGGGGAGGGTGATCGGTG
>CAJUFB010000135.1 GCA_910585805.1 uncultured Acetatifactor sp. | reverse complement strand
GGTACAAGTACCCGGAACTGGACACCTCAAAGCATTGGGCGAAAGTCCCCTCACAAGCGGTCAGTGATATGCTTATGGAGGAATTTCAGAAAATCGAAAGAAGAAAAGAAAACAGCTAAAAAGAAAAAGCAGAAATAAGCATAAAAAGACCTTGCCGATATTCAGTTTCCATATCTGAAAATCAGCAAGGTTTTCTTATGCCATTGATGTAATTATTTATTGCGTGATGTTGAAAATGTTGCCAAATCGTTGCCAATGCCTAAACAAATTTGCTTGCAGCCCGCATAAACACTAGGCTCTTAAAGACCATTTCATCACTCGAACTCTATGGTCCCAGGCGGTTTCGAACTCACATCATAAAGCACTCTGTTAACCCCCCTCACCTCGTTAATAATCCGGCTCATCACCCGCTTCAGCACATCCCACGGGATTTCCGCCGCCTCGGCAGTCATAAAGTCAACCGTATTCACTGCCCGCAGCGCAATGGCATAGTCATAAGTCCGCTCGTCTCCCATAACCCCCACGGAACGCATATTCGTCAATGCCGCGAAATACTGGTTCAATTCCCTGTCCAACCCGGCATCCGCAATCTCTTCCCGGTAAATCGCATCCGCATCCTGTACAATCTTTACTTTCTCAGCGGTCACTTCACCCAGAATACGCACGCCCAGCCCCGGCCCCGGAAAAGGCTGACGGAACACCAGATGCTCCGGAATCCCAAGTTCCAGCCCCACTTTCCGGACCTCATCTTTGAACAGATTCCTGAGGGGCTCGATAATCTCCCTGAAATCCACATAATCCGGCAGTCCGCCCACATTGTGATGAGACTTGATCACCGCAGATTCTCCCCCCAGGCCGCTCTCCACCACATCCGGGTAGATCGTACCCTGTACCAGGAAATCCACCGCGCCAATCTTTTTCGCTTCCTCCTCAAAGACGCGGATAAATTCTTCTCCGATAATTTTCCTCTTTTTTTCAGGCTCGGATACGCCTGCCAGTTTGGCATAAAACTGCTCCTGAGCATTTACTCTGACGAAGTTCAGCTTATAATTTCCCCCGGGGCCGAAAACCGCTTCCACTTCATCTCCCTCGTTTTTCCGCAGCAGTCCATGGTCTACAAATACGCAGGTCAGCTGCTCTCCCACTGCCCTGGACAGAAGTACTGCCGCTACAGAAGAATCTACTCCGCCCGACAAAGCACAGAGAACCCTGCCCCTGCCCACTTTCTCTCGAATGGCTTTGATATTTTCCTCCACAAAGGAATCCATCCTCCAGTCGCCTCTGCAGCCGCAGATGTTCCTCACGAAATTGTAAAGCATCCTGGAGCCTTCTACCGTGTGCAACACCTCCGGGTGGAACTGGATGGCATACAGCTTCTTCTCCTCATACTCCGCAGCAGCCACAGGACAGTTCGCGGTAGACGCAATTCCGCGGAATCCTTCCGCCATCCGCGCTATATAGTCAAAATGGCTCATCCAGCAAACCGTATTCGGTTTAACGTCCGCAAAAAGGCGTGATGTCGTATCCACCTTTACTTCCGTCCTGCCGTATTCCTTCACCGCTGCCCGGGCTACTTCTCCGCCCCGCACATGCATCATCAGCTGGGCGCCATAGCACAGCCCCAGCACGGGAATGTCCATTTCGAATAATTCCGGCGGGCATGTAGCTGCTCCTTCTTCGTAACAGCTGCTTGGCCCTCCGGTTAAAATGATTCCTTTCGGATGCATTTCCCTGATTCTAGCCAGGTCTGTCCTGTAGGAATATATCTCACAATAAACATTGCATTCCCTGACCCGCCTGGCTACCAGCTGATTGTACTGTCCGCCGAAATCAATGACAATAACCAGTTCTTTCTCCATATCTCCTCCTGCGCTAACCTCACCGTACCGCTTCTATAATAAAACACTTCATAAATCCTGTAACCAGAAATATTATAGAATAGGAAGATACGTATGTCAAAGCATTTTCGGTATTCCTGCACACATTTTTGACTGACCGAAACTGAAAATGCCCTTCCTGATCAATTAAGCAAATCTGAAAGCGGCTTAAAGCTATACCCCATCTCTTCCCACTTCGTCAATAGCTCATCCATGATCTCCCCGTTGGTCTTCGACGTGCTGTGCAGCAATACAATCGCCCCGGGATGGATGCGCCCGGTAAGCTTCTCAAAAGCCTCCTCATGGCTGGGTTGAGAATCCTGGTTCCAGTCCACATAGGCCAGGCTCCAGAAGAATGTGGAGTACCCCAGGTCTTTCGCCATCTGCAGATTCGTCGTGCTGTATTTCCCCTGGGGCGGCCGATAGTACATCGACAGTTCCGCCCCTGTCACCTCCCGGAACAGAGACGCCACATCGTCCATTTCTTTCTGGAAAGACGCCTTATCCGAAATCTTGGACATATCCGGATGATGATATGTATGATTGCCCACAGTATGGCCGTCCTCCACCATGCGCTTCACGATGTCCGGAGCGGACTCCAGAAAATGACCCACCACAAAAAAGGTAGCCGGCGCATTGTGCTTTTTCAATGCATCCAGAATCGGTTCCGTATTGCCGTTTTCATATCCGCAGTCAAAAGTCAGATAAATTACCTTTTCATCTCCCTCGGCACAAAAATACGCATCGTACTTCTTGAGTTCTGCTGCGGACGCATTTCCTGTGGGTTTCTGTCCTTCCTGCCCGAAGCCCAGCCCCCAGTTTTCGCTTTCCTGTACCGCTGCGGCTGTCTGCTGCAGTTCGCCCATGATTTCACCCGCAGACCTGCCCAGAAGAAACATTGCCCCCAGAAACAGAAAAGTCGGCACCACCTGTTTCCATGGAATGCACTTCTTCCATTTGATGCCGCCCATGTGCGGAACTTTGCGAAAGATGTCTTTCACATAAATTGTTTTCATTTCCCTCTCCCGTTCCCGGCCATGTCTGGTTTCCCTGCATGGCCGGAATTCTCTTTCTCATTATCAATATATGAGGGGAGGGCTTTTTCAAATTACCAGTCCATCATGTTCCGGCAACACCGTCTCTGCCTTCAGACAGCCCTATGCCGCTCATGCCGGACATATCTGTGCTTCTTGTCATTGCGTATCTGAACAAAGCAGCTGTCGCACACCCCGAAGGAAGCTCCCACCGGCAACGGTTTCCCGCAGTACTGGCACTTGCGGATATACTCTTTCTTATCCTTCGCCAGATACCGCATGATGGTATCTTCCGTTTTTCCCCGTTCCCGCTCCAGGCGCACGGTGTCGATTTCCTTGCCCATGCGCACCGAGAACTGGTAATACAGATCCAGAAGCTTGTAAAAGGTCTCATACCGCATCAGCCCGGAATCAGAGCACATCATCAGCGCAGGAAAATGCAGGGACACATCCGCGGTATAGGTTTTGCAGTAATACAGCCACAGCGCCACCACATCCCGGTTCCTGGTATCAATGGAACAGGTCAGCATACGGTAGAGCATGCGCTTGTCCTCAAACCCGTCAATCTCCTTCCTGTCCCTGTAAGCTCTTTCATACAAAAACAGCACCTCCTCGATACTGATCTTCTCGAAAGGCGGCTCGATCTTCACCGATTTCCAAATGGTCATCACCGCGTCCAGAGGATCATCCATATCCAGGAGCACCTGGGGAAAGCCCAGGCTCACATGCTCCACATCCGGCTCCGTTTCCCGGAAACGTTCCCTGATATAGTCCAGATTCTCCTGCCCCACAGCAGTCACATAGCCCGGGTCATAGAGGCCGAAACGCCCCGCCCGTCCGGCAATCTGATGGATTTCCTCCGTCTTCAGACGGCGGGTATGCTTTCCGTCAAATTTGTCCGTCTGTACGAATACGATCCGGCGCACGGGAAGGTTCAGCCCCATGCCGATGGCGTCCGTGGACACCACGATCCTGGTCTGCCCTTCCGCAAAGATGCGTATCTGCCTGCGCCGGATTTCCGGCGGAAGGCTTCCGTAGATGACGCTGACCCGGATGCCCCGCCGCTCCAGGCGCCCGGCGATATCCAGCACCATCTTCTTCGTAAATACGATCAGCGCATCTCCTTCCCGCACATCCTCCGGGAAGGAAAAGGGTTCCTCCTCACAGAGCAGCCTGGTTTTCCGCTCATATCTGTGAATCTCATAAGTATCCCCGCAAAGGGTGATCAGATGGGTGATTACCTTTTCCGCCGCAGGGCTCATGCAGACATGGACTTCCTGCGCCTGTACCCCCAGGACAGCCCTGGTCCAGGAGTGTCCCCTGTCGGAATCCGCTATCATCTGCGCCTCATCGATCACAGCCACATCATACTTCTGTTCCGTATCCAGCATCTCCACCGTGGAAGAAATGATCCGGCTGTTCTCCTCATAGATGCACTCCTCACCTGTCAGCATGGTGCAGGGAATCCCGGCATCCTTCATTTTCTCATAGACCTCCAGGGCAAGCAGCCTCAACGGACCCACATAGGCGCCGTTCTGCGCCTGCTTCAGCCGCTCCAGGGCCTGATAGGTCTTCCCGCAGTTTGTGGGGCCAATGTGCAGGATAAATTTCCGCCGCATCTCAAGCGCTCTGGGAAATTCCGTCTCCGGCCTGGTGGGGACCATGTCGATGATCTGGTTCTTAAGCTCCACGTCCGTATACCGCTGCAGAAGGGAGCGCAGCGTCTTCTGGCAGATGGAATACCCCTTCTCATTCCGGAGATACTCCAGGAATTTCGCGGTGAGCAGTTCCTGCTCATCCTCTCTCAGCACGGTTACATCCAGACGCACCAGTTCATCCATCATAATGTCCCGGATCTTCATGACGGCAACCTGGTTGTTCTCCCGGATTGCATAGTAGGCCAGGTTCCGGATCTGCCTGTGATATTCCTCCAGATGAGCCTGGCTTACCTTGCCGTCCTTTGTCCGCGTCATCTCCTCGATCAGACGGTTTATCCGCTCTACATAGCCCTTCTTACCGCTGCTGCTCTTCTTTTTTACTTTTTTTGCGCAGTCTCTGTATTGACTGAAATAAAACTGTGATAATTTTTCTTTCTGTATCATTCCCAAATCCCATGCCGGCTGTATCCGGCGCCTTTGCCAAGATAGGCATCTCGTATTTCATTTCCGAAATTACGATAATAGCTATCGTTTTTACGCCATATTCTATAATAAACGTTAAAAGCGAAACTGTCAATTTCAATATGCATTCGATCCATATTTTTCTACCCCTGCCTTTTCTCTCCCGACCAGCCAGGGCACTGTAAAGAAACCGCTTTGTATTCGGCACAGAATGAAGAAGATTTATTTCTTAACAGTTCCTAAGCCCGGAACAGAACTCCGCCTCCACATGCCCCGCAAAATCGGTACTATCCATCCTTCAGATCACCAGGTTCACCACTATCCCCGTTCCCAGGGAAAACAGCCCTTACGGTAATTTTCTGTGCAGACCGGCCAGACCTCTCAAAAACAGCAGCCGTCAGGCATCACGGAACAACAGCCTGTCAGGTGCAGTCCCGCTTTTTACAGGTTCCGCACTGTAATTTTGCACGCAAAAAAGACACACCAATATGATGCGCCTTTCATCGACAGTATTCATACAGGTCATTTGCATGCCTCATGTTCAGTTAGGCGAAGCGATTCCTCTCATTCTTTTTCATATCAAACTTCCGCCCTTAACCGAATACTTTTAAGTACTGCTGCCAGTATAACATCAGGCCCGGAAAATGCATCAAAATTTTACATCTTCACTTGAAGCGTCTCATCGTTCATTGTCCGGCCTTCCGGCGTTCATGTCCGTATAGCAGTCCAGCAGTCCAACGGTCTCATTGGCCGGGCGGCCGTACATATTGCAGCATTTGTGGGAGACCTCCCCGCCGCCGCTTTTCTTTTCATCCATTTCCACGCTCATGCGCATCACACCCATCTGTGTCTCCTCATCCAGGTGCCTCAAAATGTCTTCAATCAGCTTTTCGTTTTCCACCGTCCATGCCTCCTCTGTTTTTACATCCGCCGGATGCGGTTCCTTTCCTGCCGCTGTCTTGCCCCAAACTGCGCCCGGATGATGCCCCCGGCCCTCTCCCGCTGTCCACACCAGAACCTGCCAGCCCACTGTTTTCTGTATCCTCTGTTGAAGTTCCCTCCTGCGGGATATCTCCTCCTCCATCTCCGGCAGTGCATTCGGTCTTGAACCGGATCGCCCATCTTTCCATTTCAATCGATGCTCACGGAAGTCCGGGGACTAAGCTTCATCCGCTTCGATCGCCGCTTTTCTGCTGTTGATCTTCCGAATGATCTCCATATCAAATTTGTCCGTCCTGTCATAAGTGTACAGACCGTTCACCTCCTGCTCCACATCGTACAGCTGTGTAAAGCAGAAACCGAACATCCTGGGATTGTCCAGAAGCACATCCGTCAGACGGCGATACCGCTCCAGGTATTCCTCCAGAGATTTGGGTCCGTCTCCATATCCCCATGCATCCTGCCTGCTCTCCTGATCCACATTCCATTTAATACCGCCATATTCACTGATAAAAACAGGAATCCCATTGACGGGTGTCTGTCTGTCCCCATGATTGTCCGGAAGCGCCCCTCCTCTGGCAAAATCCCCATACCGTTCCGCAAAAATATCCGGATCCTGCTCATAATCATGCAGGTCATAAATATCCGTCAGCACATGGAAATTGCCGCTTGTGTCAATACAGGGACGCGTTGCATCATACTGCTTTGTCATCAGATAAGTAATACGGAGGAGATCATCGTCCTGTTTCCTGCCCTCATAATCCCAGGTCTCATTAAAGGGGCACCATCCGACGATCGCAGGATGGTTGAAATCCCGCTTCAGCACCTCCAACCATTCCGGCAAAAAACATTTCAGCCCGTCCGGGCGGCTATGGTCAAGCCCCCAGTTCGCCTGCTCTCCCCAGACCATGTAGCCAAGCCTGTCACAGTGGTACAGGAACCGCTCTTCAAACACCTTCTCATGCAGCCTGGCGCCATTAAAACCCGCCCGAAGCGACAGCCGGATATCCCGCTCCAGTGCCTCGTCTGAGGGTGCCGTATAGATGCCGTCCGGATAGAAGCCCTGGTCCAGTACAAGACGCTGAAAGACCGCTTTGCCGTTCAGCAGCACCTTTTCCCCGTCAATGCGGATTTCCCGCATGCCGAAATAGCTGTTGACAAGATCTTCACCAAAATAAAGCTTCAGATCATATAAGCGCCCGTTCCCGGCCTCCCATAAATGGAGTTCGGACAGGGCGATTTTTAAGAAGCCGTTACCGGAAGTGATCTTTGTCTCGGCGCTCCCGCAGAGAACATTTTCATAGTAGGCTTCCCCGCGTAAAATTCCGCTCCCCCTGGTATGTGCTTTTACCGTCAATGCCGCTTCCGCAATATTGGGATAGAACTGCACACTTTCAATGTAATCGGAGGGGACAAATTCCAGCCACACTGTCTGCCAGATTCCTGTGGTTCTGGTATATTCGCAGCCGAAAGAATGAAACAGTCCGCTCTGCTTCCCCCTGCACTGCTTTCCGCTTCTCTGGTCGTCAATGGCATATACCGTCACATGGTTTTCACCTGTCACCGTCAGTTGTGTAATATCAAAACGGAAAGACGTATATCCGCCTTTATGGATACCGGCTTCCTTACCGTTCACCCAAACATGGCATTCATAGTCCACCGCCCCGAAATGCAGCAGCACACGTCCATCCCTCTGGGCATCCGTCAGTTCGAAAGCGCGCAGATACCATACAGCGGGAATAAAGTCTTTATAGCCGATGCCGCTAAGCTCGCTTTCCGGGCAAAAGGGGACTATGATCTTCCTGTCCAGCTCTGTCTTCTCAAACAGCTTCCTGGAGATTCCGCTGTTGCCAAAGTCAAACCCAAAATCCCATTCTCCGTTCAAATTCATCCAGTTTTTCCGCCGCATCTGGGGCCTGGGATGTTCACATCTGGGGATATTGTTCATTTGTTCTACCTCCTGTGTCCCATACAGGAACCACCTCGCGAACCCTGTGATCATGTTTGCGTTCTACAAAAGGACAAAGCGCCGTTTTCATCTCATCCGCCACAGGGATTGTGCAAAAAATCGCTTACATACTTCCTGACCATAACCTCTCAGGCAAATCCGGCTTCCACCGTAGCCAGCGCATAAGATGTCAGGATTCCGTCACTACCCCTTTTTGCAGCATCAGATTCGCATACAATGCGCTTTCCCCGGTGGCAATAATGGCATAAGCCTTTTCAGCCTCCTCGTAGAAGGCAAACCGCTCAATCTGCCCGAAGGCCTTCTCTCCGCGTTCATCCGTCTTCTTTACGATCTCCTTATAGGCGTCCCAGACAGGCGTTTCCACCGGATCCCCCGGCATTACCTCCATCAGGTTCACCGGATGCTCCACATAGGTGTCCAGCGGAAAGAGCTGAAGAATCGCCTCCAGCACTTCACATGCCCCATGCCCGTCCATACGGATCACAGCCTTATTTTTTCCGATGGACTCGGACGGGAAATTGCCGTCCGCAATAATCAGACGGTCACCATGCCCCATCTCACATAACACTTTCAACAGCTCCGGTGATAAAATCTTTGGAATTCCTTTTAACATAGATATCCTCTCCTTTTTATGATCTTTTTCGCTGCCCCGCAGCAGTAGCTGCATACTTCAAACCTGTCATATTCCTGACATGCGGCTCTAACACAAGCGTAGTCTCATATGCCCTGTCTGTCAAGTCCTTTTCCATGAAAATTTATGGTGAATTCAGATTATCTCTTTAGAAGTTCTTATATGCCGGTATAGCCCGTATTTTAGGGCTTTCCCGGCATTTTGGATATAGGGAGAAGTTCTTATATATACTCATAACCTCTTAGGGGTTTTCCCTCCGGGGGTATTCAATATGACAACCTTCTTTCCCATATCCTCCTCCTAAATCGCATCGGCCAGAG
>CAJUFB010000134.1 GCA_910585805.1 uncultured Acetatifactor sp. | reverse complement strand
ATGGGCTGCGATGCCTTTCCCGTTCCCAGGCCGATTTCCAGCACATGGCTGTCAGGGTCAACAGGTTTATAGCGGAATATGTCTTCGTAGATCTCTTTTACATAGGTGGGTCGGCTGTGGTCATAATCTATGGCTGCATCGTTGAATGTTTTTTCAAATATGGTCATTTTATCTTCCTCCATGGTTCCTGTTTTCCATGCTCTTTTTCCAATCCACACCTTCCGCCGCAGTCAGGATGGCCTGTTTGATTTTCTCGTGCAGATAGGCCGGGTTCAATTGATTCTTGCTATATCTGAGGCGGGAATCCCGGGTATGCTCCGCCAGCAGCGCCGTGAAAAAACGCTCCCAGCTGAAATACTCCCGGCTTTCAATAAAGTCTTCCGGATGTTCCAGAATATCCTGTATCAGCTTTCCGTCAATCATTCCGGATTTCAGTATCAACCATTCAAAGGACTCCGGCAGATAACATTTCACCTCAGGCTTGTGGCGCATCATCTGGTACAGTTCATTCATCTCCGGGCCAATTGCCGCTCCGTCCGCAATCACGATCGCGGGTTCTTTTCCCAGTCCGGATGCCGCTGTCTTCAGATTGGATTTACCTCCCGCGCTGAGACAGTCCATGCCGTTCTCACTGCAAATTGCACGGAAAAATTCATAGCCGGAGTTAGAGTCCTCCACTATAACGGTTTCCGGACTTACCCCACCTGAAAATGCTTCCGTGCTGTAAATATGGTATAATTCATTATAAGTCCGCTTCAGGTCATGGTATTTGCCTGAAGCATGAATGCCGTAAATCTCTTCCACCGAATAGGGCAGATTGGGCAGATCCTCTCTTGTGACGATTACAAAATAATTGTCGGAAGCCTTCACCGCAGACGCAAATTCCCGGGATTTCACAAATTTATTTTCCTCGTCCAAAAAGAGTATCTGCTGGTGGATATTGGGCAGCACAAGGTTCCAGTCCTTTCCGCCCAGTGTCCTGCAGGGGCGCTCGCACAGGACTTCAACGCCTGAGCCTTCCCCAAGATCCGCGGCCTGCTCCAGGAGGTCGATCAGCTTCGTCTTCCCTGTGGCGCTGTCGCCGCGGATGATCGTGATATTTCGCCGTATGTCCAGTTCGTAGCGGAGCCTGTTATTCTGTACGACGATATGATATTTTCCTTTCATCCCTCAGCGCTCCTTTATTTGAATTGCCGCTTCCAGGTATTCCCCGTAGCTGTGAACCGTTGCGCCCGTATTCAACATGACTGCTTCGAATGCGGGGACAGAGCTGAAGTCCATCACATGGTGCAGGTTGATGGTGAGATTTTTCTGTCTGCCGATCTCCGCGATCCACTTGGCACAGTTGTCCCCGCAGGCAGAGGCATTGAAGATTCGGCCGCTTTGGTCAAAGGCCATCAAAATCAGGGTCTTTACGCCGCCGGAAATCTCTTTCACCGGAATCGGCCCCAGCACAGGGCTTTCAATCAGGCGGGGGCCCACTACCTCTGATTTATCGATGTCCCGAATCATGGCCACCGTCAGCGGATCGGTGATCCACTCGTCCTCATATTGATTGTCGAAATAGGTGGGGGGATGATAGACCGAATTCTCCACTTCTCCGAATATAATTTTCAGCATCGCCTTGTCCTCCTGCACAATCTTATTTCCTCTCGGAATCCCCATGCCGCATACTACGTGGCTCCCCGAAGCTCCTCTGAGCCGCTTCCCCCGCTGTTCCAGATGCTGTCCGACCCCAATGCCTGATTCTGCTGCCTAAAATTCCGAGAGCCTATTCTTCTTTTTAAGACCGTCTCTTTTAAATGCCGCCACATTGCATGCCCTGCCGTCCTGTCGGGCAAAATTACGGCATTACATTGTTCAGTATATCACATGCCCATCGGAAAAGCGATACAATTTCTCCCTTTTCGGAATCCTGCGGAATCGTGTACCCATGGCAAAGAAGTATCAGCGTTGAGGCGCGGTGGGAACGCTTTTGACATTTTTTATTTTCCTCTTGACATTCATGCTTATAGTGCATATACTCAATATATACAGTATGTTCTCTGTAAAAGAACACATCGCCATACCAGAAAACGGTGGGGCTGTATAGAACCCCAGACAGGAGATGATGAAAAAATGAACATCCACCTTTCCCTGCAAAGCGAAATCCCCACCTATGAGCAGATCAAAGTCCAGATCAAAGCCCAGATCCTGAACGGCCAGCTGACCCCCGACCAGCCCCTTACCTCCATGCGGCAACTGGCAAGAGACCTGCGGGTCAGCGTCATCACTACCACCAGAGCCTACAGCGACCTGGAGGCGGAGGGGCTGATCTACACTGTACAGGGGCGGGGGTGCTTCGTCAAAGGCGATGCGGAAATGGTTCGCCGCCAGTATCTGCAGAGCATCGACGAAGCCCTTGGGGCAGCGGTGGAAAAAGGAAAGGCGGCAGGTTTGAGCCTGGCGCAATTACAAGACAGATTGGAGGAAATTTTCCATGAGCAATGCCATTGAAATCCATGATCTATGCAAGACCTACCCGGGATTTTCCCTGAAAAGCATCAGCTTCACCGTGCCCCAGGGGCTCTGCTGCGGCTTCGTAGGGCCCAACGGAGCCGGGAAGTCCACCACCCTGCGGATGCTGGCCGGGCTGGCTTTTCCCGACAGCGGGGATATCCGCCTGCTGGGGCGTCCCGTGGGCGACTCCGCCGGGAAAGGTGAAATCGGCATCCTGTTCGACCAGCCTTATTATCAGGAGGAATGGACGCCGCTGGATATCGAGAGGAGCCTTGCCCCCTTCTATCCCGGTTGGGACAGCGCCCGGTACAGGAATTATCTGTCCCGCTTCGGCCTTGATGCCAGGAAGAAATTCAGGAGCTTTTCCCGGGGCATGAAACAGAAGCTGGCCATGGCTGTCCATCTCTCCCGCAATACCCGATTGCTTCTGCTGGACGAACCTACCGGCGGGCTGGATCCTGCCGCCCGGGACGAGCTGCTGGACATTCTGCGGGAATATATGGTTCCGGAGAACCGCACGATCCTGTTTTCCACCCATATCACCAGCGACCTGGAGCGGCTGGCCGACCGCATCGTCTATATCAGCGGCGGCGCCATTTCCTATTCCGGCGACACGGATGAGCTGGTTTCCCGTTATTGCGTGGTACGGGGCAATGTGCTCCCTGAAGGAAAGAAAGATTCTGCCATCGGGCTGCGCCAGTCCAGCAGCGGCTACGAATGCCTTATGGAGCTGGCTCGGATAGGCGGGCTTCCCCCGGACGCCGTCACGGAACCGGCCACGATAGGGGATGTGGTAGTTTATATGGAAAGGAATAAGAAGAATGCTTAAAATGTTGAGATTGAACTGGTCTGCCATGAAATGTTATCGCATCAGGTTTCTGATGATTCCTGTCTGCCTGTTCACAGTGGGATGCCTGTCCCCTATCTTCCTGGTGCCCATGGGAGCCTTCCTGCTGTTTTCCTTCTCTCTGAACCCTTTCGCCGTAGAGGAGAAGGGGGATCTGAACCGGCTCTATCTGACTCTGCCGGTGGACAGACGCTCTGTCGTCCTGGGCAGATATGTGCTGTCGTTTCTGCTGTTCGCAGTGGGAGTTCTGCTGGGTTTGGCCATGATGCCCCTGGCCAACCTGGTGTCCCTCTCAAAATGGTATCCGGATTTCAGATGGAACCTGGCGCTGATTTCCTTCAGTTTTCTTTTCTATGGAATCATGAGCCTGGCCATGTATCCGCTGCTGTTCAAAATGGGGTATCAGCGGGGAAAGGTCTGGGGGTATTATGTGCCGGCGGTGCTCATTTGCCTGATTTATGTGGCCATGCTGGAATATGATGCTATGGCGGGAAATGGGTTTCTTCTGAATCTTCTGGTGTATGCTTCTGACCACTTATTGGTAGTCAGTGGCGGGATGTTTGCGGCAGGGGGGATGCTGCTGGCCTTCTCCTGCTTGCTGTCTCTTTGGCTGTATGGACGGCGGGAGTTTTAGGCGTTTCGCGGAGTATTGGGGGCGGGGGTTCTTCTCGCTTTCGTGTCTTGGGGCTTTTCTCCGACCTGGGGCTTTTCCCGCCGCAGCAACTGTCCGGCTTCAGTCCCTGATTTCATAATAATACTGCATCCCCGTCTCCGTCCTGGCGGCTCCCACGGCCACGCCGTAGAGACGCTCAGCTACCTTCTGCGCCAGCATTTCCTCCGGTGTGCCGCCCCAGACAATCTCCCCCTCGGCTACGGCGGCAATGCGGTGGGAAATCTTCAGGGCAAGCAGGATGTCGTGGAGCACCAGGACAATCGTCTTGCCCTCCCCGGACAGCCGCCGGACGATTCCCGCCAGCTTCACCTGCTGCCCGATGTCCAGGTAGGTGGTGGGCTCGTCCATGGCGATGGCGGGCGCCTGGCTGGCCAGAGCCATGGCGAGATACACTTTCTGCCGCATGCCCCCGGAGAGCTGCGCCATCTGCCTTTCGGCCAGATTCCCAATCCCCATCTGCTCCATGGCTTCCCTGGCTATCCGGAAATCCGGCTCTGTGTATCTCCTGGGATAGCTCAGGTAGGGGAACCGCCCGTGGAGCACCATGCGCCCCGCCGAGATGTCGGGCACGTTCTTTCCCTGGGGCAGATAGGCGATGCTTCTGGCCAGTTCCGCCCGGGACATATTTTTTATCGAAATTCCGTCAATCTTCACATCCCCTGCCGAAATGGGCAGAAAGCCCAGCAGCGCCCGCAGCAGGGTGCTCTTGCCGCTGCCGTTGGTGCCGATGATCGTGGTGATTTCTCCTCTTTCTGCCCGGAAGTCCACCCCGTGGAGGATCTCCGTTTTTCCGTATCCGGCTCGAACCTGCTGCATTTCAATCATTGCGTTGTTCCTTTGCATCCCGTCCTCTTGCGACTGTCTCTGTGGGCACCGCTCCTTTGGTTTCCGTCCCCATGGCTTCCATCCCTGTGGCTTCCGTCCCCGTGAATCCTGCCCGTCATCCCCTTTTCCGGTCAAATTATCCTCTCCTTTTTTGGAAAAAACAACTCCATTTTCGGAAAAATGCCCTCATTCACTACTCCGCAAACAGCAATTTTTCAATGGCTTGAGAACACGTTGATGATATCTATTTTCCCAACAATATGTAGATTAAATTCTTCTAATCTTTCTGCCGGAATCCCTAACTCTTTCTGATACTCGTCTCCAACCTGATGGACTTCAAATTGCCACACTAAGTATCATCCATCTCGAATTTTGTCACATAACGTTTATAGTCATCGTTATATTCTACATTCCATCTTGCCGCAATTTCCACTGCCCATTTCTCAGTGAGAACGGGATAATTTTAATCTATTTTAAATGGGTACAAAATACCAAAAAGAACTAAATACAATGCCCAACTGCCAAAGAACCCAATTGCTCCTTCACCCGGCATGCCCTCCCTTATGGCGTATCAGCATATACAGGAAGACCGGGCCCCCCACCACGGACATCAAAATCCCCACCGGCAGCTCATAGGGGGCGAACAGCAGCCTGGCCGCCAGGTCGCAGAGGGTGACGAACCCTGCCCCTGCCACCGCGCACATCGGCAGGAGCCGTCTGCTCTCGTTGCCTGTGAACCTGCGGATGAAATGGGGCACGATCAGCCCTACGAAGCCCAGAAGCCCCGAGAAGCTCACCGCCGCCCCCGCCAGCAAGGCCGCCAGCACCAAAAACACCATGCGGTACTTCCCCACTGCCAGCCCCACCCCCTGAGCCGTCTCATCCCCCAGCGTCACCACGTCCAGCTCATTGCACAAGGTGAACAGCGCCGTCAGCGCCAGCAGAATCAAGATGGCCGCCGGCAGCAGACGGGGGTAGGAAACCGCCGAAAACCCGCCCACCCGGAAATCGATGCTCAGCATGGCCACATCCGTGTCCAGCACGGTCACGGACTCGCAGATGGCGTTCAGGATGCTGTTCAGCGCCACGCCGCCTAAAATGACCGTAGTCTTGGAAGCATTGGTGCGGCGGGAGAACAGAAAGATGCACAGGACGGTGATCAGGCTGCCGCCGAAAGCCGCCCAGGACACCCCCAGGCCGGACAGGGTTCCGGCGGCGCAGGCAAGCGTCACCCCCAGCCCAGCCCCGGCGTTGACCCCGATGATGCCGGGGGAAGCCAGCCTGTTGGCCAGCACGTTCTGCAGCACCGCCCCGGACACCGCCAGCGCCGCCCCGGCCGCCAGCGAAGCAAGGGTGCGCGGAAGCCTGGCGTACAGCAGAATGCTGCGGCTCACGCTGTCCCCGTCCCCCTGCAGGAGCTGCAACAATTGTATCGGCGAAAAATGGATATTCCCCAGGCACAGGCTCATCACTCCAATCAAAAGGCAGACGGCTATGCCGCCCCCGAGCAGCAGCCGGTTATGCTTCTTACTGTCCATACAGGGATTCCCTCCGTCCTGTCTTGATGTCTCGTCTCTCCGGGTCTCATTCCCCGCAGCTCTGCCGGGAGGAGTTTCACTATAAATCCGCTAAGCCGTCATAAAGCTCGTTGAAGGATTTCAGGCAACGGCATCTTCCAAAAGACAGTTCCCTATTCTCTCCAAATTCAAGGAGAAAACATTTTGTCAATTCCTCCACAGTCTGTTCAAGAGCCGTAAAGAACTGCCGGTACGCAGCTTTGACGAGAATCAATCTTAATTGTAATCCAATTCACTCACTAAAGTACGGTTTACCGGGCATCAGCCGGCCAATCCGTTTACCTTTATGCCGTAGGCAGGTTCCGGCGTAGCCGTAATGAATACTTCTATGCTGTGGCAGGCAAAAAAGTCCGGTTCCGTGGGTCTTTCCGTCCTTTCCGACCAGTTCGGAATTTTCCATCCAGTTTCCCTGTAAAATGATTTCCCTGAAAAATGGGAGGGGCTTTCCATATCCGTTTCAATCGTCAGAGCCGGGGTACAAAAGTCTCTCCAGCTCTTCATAGGCTTCCGCCCACCGGGCATTGGGCTTCAGGTTGTACAGATGCTTGTCCAGGATGTGCACCTGTCCGCTCTTCACGGCGTCCAGCTCCTTCCAGAGGGGATTCTCCCGGAACATGTTCTCGATGTTCTCCTGGGTGCCCTGGATATCGTCGCCGGACTGGACGATCAGTATCAGATCCGGATTCATCAGCATTATGCTCTCCAGGCTTAAGCTCTCCAGGAGACTGTCGTCCGTGTCCGCGATATTGACGCAGCCGAAGCTCTCCAGCATCTCGCCCAGCACGTTGCCGCCGTTGCCTTTGGCCCGTATGCTGGTGGCGGAAGCGCGCATGGACAGTACGGTGGGAGCGCTTTTCCCGGCACTCCTGTCTAATATTTCGCTTATTTCTTTCTGGATATCCGTTCCGTATTGGGTGTAGCGTTCCGGCTGTCCTGTGATGTCCGTGCAGGTCTTCAGGACGCGCAGATAGTCATCGAAGCAGGACACGTCAAAATAGGCCACCGTGATGCCCGCGCCCTCCAGGGACGATTGCCACTCCAGATGCTGGCTGGTGTTGGTGCTGGCCAGGACGAAATCGGGGTCTGCGGAGAGCAGGAGCTCCAGGCTGAGGCGCTTGGTCTCTCCCAGGTTCACGGCATCCGCCGCCAGGGGGAGATCCAGATCCACGAAAGCATCCTCCGGCGCTGCGCAGACCTCCCCGCCCGCCAGTATCCACATGTCCGCATAGCTCCCCAGCAGAGCCGCCACACGCTCATGGAATTCCACTGTGACTTCACGGCCTAAATCGTCTGTGAACGAATAGGATGCCTTCTGGCCAGCCTGGCTGTCCTCCTGACCAACGCTCTCGCCTGACCGCTGGCTATCTCCCTGGCCGCCGCCCTCGCTTTCCAACCCACTCCCGCCCTGGCCTTCCGCCTGGCTCCCTCCCTGACCACAGCCCGCCAGGCCTACCGCCATCACACCAAGCATCATGCATAAAATAAACTTCTTCATATCATCCTCTCCTCCCAGTACCGCTACAGCCTGCCTCCCTCAAAGGGTTCCGCAAACAAAGCCCCATCCCGCTCCATTTCTCCATAGCCCCCGGCCAGCGTCCCCCATTCCATAGCACATTTCGCAGACCGCCAGGGAATCAATCTTTCTCCCTTTTCGGAAAAACATCCCCAACGCAGAAGCAGGAATCTATCGTTCCAATTCTTCCTTTGCAGGTATTTCAAATAATCCCGACCATTCATCAAATTCTTCTTTCCCTACATAAAAAACAGCGTTCTTTCCGGCCAATTGATTGCGCGCAGATAGCCGTTCCCAAATAATGTCCTTAGGCACATCCATATAGTGGATTTTGGAAGCCGCTCCAAAGGAATGGGCTTTTCTTCGGAATTCGTCACGTTCTGATTTTGTCCAAAATCCGAAATCAAGGATGACATCCACCCCCGCCTTTAATACCTTTACGGCAATTTCCCACATGAGCTCCTCCACCCTGGTATGGCGCTCGTCGTGTTCCGGGTCTGAGATGTCATGACCGAACAAAAAATATTGCCACTCATCAGGCGTCAATCTCAATGCTCTGTACTTCTGCTCCAATTTTTTCGCTTCTGTGGTTTTTCCACTGCCCGGTAATCCTACCATCAAATGAAGTGTGGCCATATCATACCTCGTCAAATTCCCATTCACATATTTGAGCATAAAATCCTTATCTGCCATTTACAATGTGTATATAAGTCATTTCAAAGCAGATTCGCAATTTCGATATATTATATCCCTCTATCCGCAAATCCCGTTGAATCCCGTAATAGCGGCTCCCGCCAGCAATGTCCTCGCCCCTCCAATCGCAGGAAGGAGCTATGCTATGGATATTTTAAAACAGTTTGACGGAAAAATCAATGGAGTCCATGAAACTCTTCACCGGTTCATTATCAACGCCGCGAAGAACCGAACCGCCTTTGTACCATAACACATCGTCTATGCTCATGTACGGTAAAGAAACAGGCAACCGAAAACAACAGATAGACCGCCAGCACCACACTATTCCGAACCAAAGAAGCCAAAGACCAAAAG
>CAJUFB010000133.1 GCA_910585805.1 uncultured Acetatifactor sp. | reverse complement strand
TTTGCGACAGCGAACGAGGTCAAATCTGTGACATCTCATGAAGTTATTAACAGCATTCATGTTGGCATTAGGTTCATAATTCCAGCGGTAATACTGGTCACGCCTGACCTCCTGCCACTTATCAAATGTCCTGACTTCGCAGGCGGACAGTGAATTTGCTATGATATTGATACCGGAATGCAGGGCAAAATCATACAGGGCAAGCCGGTTCCATTTTTGCTTATCTATAAATTCCGTTATGTCGTCGGATGTCACAGCGTATGTCCTGCCGCCCATGAGCTTCCCCTGTATGAACTTCCAGAAATCCGTAATTACTGACATTTTCACCACCTCAATATGTTGCCACGCTCAGGCTGATATCCGGGAAACAGTTCTCTTCCGGAAGAAAATCCAGACAGCACATAGACGCAACCCACGCCATAAATCCATCCGTCTTCCGGAACTTCGGCTCTATCTTCCCATAAGCCGTATTCCCTTTGCTGTCCAGAATCTTCTTGCTGTTATTTGTATACCAGCACATCATCCTGTCCCAGCCGGAAACATTGTGCTGCAGGAACGCGCTGTTGATGAGCGGGCTCGCCTTTGCGATATCGGAAGGCCGCACAATATAAATCTTCTTGTTGTCCTTATCGAAAGCATCAAATCCAACCTTTTTAAATGCTTTGTTCAGCCATGTGTACCGGTACCCGTCAATCCCGATCATCACGATATTGTATTTCAAAGCATGTTCTGCAAACCACTGGACAGGTATCTCCGGCGGTATCTCCACATCGTCAATAATTGTGCATGTCCCTTCTTTCACCCATTTATCAATCGGCGCATGGATGCCTGCAAGGTCTTTTGAGTTCTTGCAGATAAAGGAATGGTGGAAATTCACAATATCCTTCCCTTTCCGGAAGGTCAGGATACAGCCGCAGAAATCATTGGTCTTTGTATAATCAACACCGCCCACGCAGGCCATGCCGACAGTCGGCTCAAATGCTCTTTCTTTTGTGCATTCCACTATATCTTCCCATGCTGCTACTGCCATCTGCGGATCTGATATGGGGAAATTACATCGCTTTGCGAGAAATTCCGGAAAATATTCCGGCGTGAACGGCATCTTCACGATCTCCTGCTGGATCCTCTGTCTCAGCGTGGAAAAAGACGGATCCACAAGTGACGGATTCGCCTTTACTATCCTGTTGACATCCTTCCATTCATTTTCTTCCTCAATCCGGAACCAGTTCACAAAGACACGGTTGTCAGGGTTGTATTCCCTTAAGATGACTGCATTCTGTTCCTTTTCATCATCCAGCACACCGCCCCTGATATGCCCATCCGTGGTGATGGTGATCTCCCTGGACCATTTCATCTTCCCCAGACCGGACTGGAGGGTATTCGTGTTCCTTGTATCTACGTACTGGTGCTTCTCATCGTAGATGACGCAGCCGGTTCTCTTGGAATCCTTATTTTTCGTGCTTGACGTATTCAGCCGGAAGGCGGCGTTCATCTTCTTGCCCACCACCTTTTCCCCGTAGGCCTTAAAATTGGCATTCAGCGCTTTTGCATGGCGCGGATCCGCAGGGTACCTGATTAGGTCTCCCACGTCAATAATGGATGTAGCCGCCTGGTCCTCGCCATTAGCGATCAGGTCCACGTTGTAACCGGGCACTCCATGCAGCGGGGAAATAAAATAGAGCGCCAGGAAATCAATGAACCCGTTTTTTCCCGCACCCCTCCCGATAATATCCCTCACCTCATGGAAGTAGATGTCATCATCTATCCCAGGCTGCCGCAGGAAAACCCCTGCAATGATAGCAAACTGGTATTTCTCCCAGGGGAGCAGCTGGTACGGAAAGTACTTCTGCAGGCTCAGGCCTTTTTTGATCCGTTCCGCATCCACATACACATCCGGCCGCTCCAGGACCGGGATAATGTTATTGTCCAGGGAAAGCTCCTGCTCCTGGCAGTGCTCAATATGGTTCCCCTTGATCAGGTATATCCATTCGTCAATGTTCGGTTCATAAGTCATCGCTGTCACCGCCGCCCTCTTTCACAACTTTGTCAGTGGAAATGTCCAGCTGCTTCAGGAGCATCAGCATCTGTTTGTTGATGAGAGGGATCTGTTTCACGGAAGGATTGTCCTTTTCCACACTCCCGCCATTGGCAGCCTTGTATTTCATGCGCAGCCCGTTCTCTTCGATATCATCCTTCAGCTTTTCTTTCAGGTCCCACATCATCATGTAGTCGTTGACCTGATCTTTATACAGGTCGATATCTGCACCTTTTGCCTTCAGCTGCTCCACCAACGATTTCCTGACCGCCTTCCTCAGGTTTTCGCGCTTCATCACCCCATGTTCCCACCTTCTTTCATTTCATCGCCCCCACACACGCATAACTGGCAGAATCTCGCTAGGATAGGGTGGGCGCCGGTCTCCTGTGGGGTTGGAATTTTTCGTTTTTTTGACCCGGGGGTATCACCATCTTTCCTCATTCTCGTACCCCGTTTTCCTTTTATGCTTCTCCGGATGCATCTCCTCATGACATTCACCGCACAGGCTCAGCAGGTTGCTGTCTTCCAGCGCCAGCTCCGGCACATCCTTCAGGTGCTTGATATGGTGTACTGTGACAGCACGCCGGTGTCTCCCTTTCTGCCTGCACCTCTGGCATGCATTATGGTCACGCTCCAGTATCTTCCTACGCTCACGCTTCCATGCTGTCGTATGGTAGAATGCTTTCCAGCCCCTGTAAGAAGCGGCTGAAATCCTTCTCACCCATTCCCCTGTCTGCCGCTGCTCCTCCGTATACATGCCCACCACCTTCCTGCCAGCAGCACAGAAAGGACGCCGGCTACAGATAACTTCTGTAACCGGCGTCCTCATGCCTGCTGTCATATTCTTCTATCGGAGGCATTGATATGAACCAAAGAGCTGTCCCGTAAGAGAACACGCCTCTTCAAGTATTATTATAAATGTGTTTTGTGTGTTTTGTGTGCAACTTTCAAAAAATCATTAATTTTTCTGCTGACCACACTCCGGTCCATGTGTATCAGCCTTCCTATCTCCCTCTGCTTTTTACCCTCCAGGAAATACATCCGGAAAATTCTTCTTGTTGTGCTGTCGCTGATGCTCTCTATGTACTCTTCAACAGCGCGGCATTTCTTTTCCAGAATACAGATTTTGTTTCTGTACTGGCTTTTGATCCGGTCATATCTGTCCCAGTCTATGCCCACTACACCCTGTGGCACAGGGAAGCCGCTTCGGTAATCAAGGACAGTGCTGCTGCCGATCATGGTATCATCTTCCATTATGTGCCCTAGCTTATAATTCAGTTCCTGGATTTCCTCTTTCATGCTTATGTATGATTTCAGCTGCTCCCTTGTCACTGCTTTTCCTCCTCCCCATGCCTGCTGCCATGTAAATCTTTTCCTGGTTGCACCGGTGCAACTTTTTGTTTTTTAATCCTTAATCCTCTAACCACCTGTTATTCAGGCAGTAAAATCCAGCTACACATCCAACGGTTAACAGAATCCAGCATATCCAAAACCATGCATTCCCATTATCTACAGTACATCTCTCTAATACCTCAGCAACAGTGCAATCCTCGTAAAATCTGGAGCTGTCCGAAATGGTTCCACCAGCCAACTCCGTATAAATTGTCCCTGTATGCTTCGTGAGTACTCCATAGTATTGATAACGTAGCTCAACAAACTCGTCGGATTCCCGGCTCCATACCTTATCACTTTCGATGGTATCTATGTATTTTGCGTCCGGAAGACTGATTTTCCCATAAGGGAAATCTATCCCGCAGAATTTTATCTTTTCTGCATGACGTTCCTCAATGCCCTCAGTCTCCCAGACATACCAGACTTTCTTTTCCCTGTGTTCGTTTCCATCAGAGTCCTCTTCTGTCACCCACTTTTCATGCCGCTCATACCGCTCTTCGATTTTCTCTATATACAAGTATTCTCCCTCGATTTCATCAAAAGTGACGGTGTCCACCGGCTCTATATCCCCATATACAAAGGCATTGCCGATATTGGTTTCCATGCCATATCGAAATAAATCAGAATCTTCGATATGTGCCGCCTTTTGATATTCAGCATTCCTGTCGTTCTGATAATCCGTAATTTTATCAGATATGGCAAATCCAGCTATCACCATGGCCGCTATAATTACGATACTGGCTATTATTTCGCGCTTTGTTATCTCCATACCCTAATCTCCAAATAATCCCGTTGGCGCATCCACAGGAGCCTGATAGTCCAGCCTGCTGAATTCTTCCGGTACATATCCTGCCCATCCCAGGAAAATACGCGCAGGGAATCCTTTTACATGCCGGTTATACCGCTCTACACTCCTGTTATAATTCTCCCTGTACCGTGCCAGGGTATTTTCAATAAGCGCAAGCTCCGTCATCAGTGTCTGGTAATTCTCATTACTCTTCAGTTCCGGGTAAGCGTATGCAACCGCTGCTATGGATGTCTGTACGTCTCCGACATCATTTCCGTTACCCATGCTTTCCGCAAGGCTGGCCAGCGTCTCTGACTCATGCCTGTCATATTCCTTTACGCAGTCAGCCAGATTATATACCTTGCTTACCCTGGCCATCTCCTGCACCTTAATATCAGAGTCCGCCGTATAAACAGCTTCCTGAAGGCTGACCGCCTTATTCTGTGCTGACTGGACAGCGAATACGCACATCAGCATAACTGCTGCCGCCGCACCTCCTGTAATCAGTGATGATTTCCATCCGTTTTTCATATTATTTGCCCCTTTCATCATCATATCCTGGCAGCGGTACCATCGGGCACCACTCCGGCTTACTTTTGCTGTATCTGTAATCTATCACATCCCTATGCATGACCTGACAGTCATCAGCCAGGCTCCTGGCTATGCAGTCCTGGCAGCTCTTTGGCATATCGATCACCAGTATTGCTTTCATATCATCCCTCGCTTTCCGGCTTCCCACACCGCTCAAACTCTATCACCCATACCCAGGGGTTGGCGCCCCAGCCATATCTGTCAATGTCAGCCTTCTTGACAGTAGAGTCCCACAATGCCATAAATGCAAATATATCTCCATTATGGCCACACCAGCACCCTTCTTCCTCACACCCGCCTATTGTGATCTTCTGCAGACGCTCCACCCTCACATCCGTAACTTTAAGCCAGATACGGGCGGCCTGTTTCGGCATATGAATAGAAGGGCGCCAAGTGATCCGTTCCGGCTTTCCGCAGCCTGCCCTGTACAGGAAGCACCCATCTGATATGCTGTCTCCATCATTATATTCGACTGCCTGATAGTCATAACAGTTTAATGGCCCTCCATCCCGGATATAATCCCCATTACAGCCAATGCAGGGTATGAATGCCCATGACTCCCGGACATACAGGATATCCCCCTTTTTATATGGCGGGCTTTTCTCTATGTATGCAAGAAGTTTATGCCATGTGCCTCCATCCGGCTTCCTGCCATGTGTTTCACCTTCGATATTTTTCTGGATCTCTATCAGCCTGGTACCATACTTGTCGGTGCGCACCTTCATTTCAGTATTGCTGTACTTATATTTTACAGCACGCCTGGTGACCGTCTTCCTGCCGTCCAGAATCGCCCGTACCATGTCCCCGTTAAAAAGAATCGGTAATACCCTACTCACCCGTATTTCCTCCTTCCGCCAGCTCCGCAACCCGCTAAACACACCAGTCCTTATCTACCGGGTACAGATAATACTCCTGCCCTTCTGCAAAATACTGCGGTATCAGTCCCCATTTATCATCAAACTCAAAGGAAACCTCCATCCCGTCCAGAATATCTGTATGTCCTTTAAGCTGGCGCCTCACCCATGCCGGTGCTTTTTTCAAAAACTTCTCTTTGCTGAATTTCATTTCAGTCTTCTTTCCACGCAATCCGCAGCTGCCCGGGCGGCTCAAAGTTCATCCACAGTATCTCCCGCTTCCTGCTGCCCGACTGGGAACGGCACCAGTGCTCCTCCCTGTGCCACCCCCGCAGGCGGCTGTCATACAGGGCGCTGGCATACCCGCTCAGCAGCACCTTTCCTTTGTGGGCAAGCAGGATATCCAACAGTTCCTCATGCTCCTTATCATCCATCTCATGCCGGTACTGCTTCCCGTGCCTGGTGTCGAGTACATACGGCGGGTCCGCATAGATGAGGACATTCGGAAAATTAAACCTCTGTATCAGCTCTGCTGCCGGCCTGTTCTCTATCTGCACACCCCGGAGCCTCTCTGCCGCCCGGATTATCCTTTCCGGCATCCCGCACCAGTCCTGCGCCGCATAGGCCCGTTCCCGGCCCTGGATATCGTTTTTCCATCCGACCTTTTCACCATTTGTCCGGAAGCCGCGCCCCATGTTCAGACGAACGCAGAAATTCACGGCCTGCCCCAGGCTGTCGCCCGGAACTGATGCAAAGGCATCCTCATACACCTGCCGGGCATATGGCGTAAAATATATCTCATGGGCAAGCCTTTCCGGATCCTTCCTGACCCACTCAAATAGGTTTACAACATTCCCGTCAAGATCTTCTATGGTTTCTATGTTGCTCCGGGATTTATTAAAAAAGACCGCGCCGCTGCCAAAGAATGGTTCCAGGTAACTATGGTGCTCCGTGAAGAAACTTATGATCCATTTCGCAATAGACCATTTGCTGCCCGGGTATTTTATGATCGCATTCATACGTCTTTCCCCTGTTCCTCTGTGCCCGTATCAAGAACACGCTTCACATAAACCTCCACCGGGCAGCTCCTGCATACTGCATCCAGTTCTTCCTGCTCTGTTATCTCCCGCGGATGGCGGCACAGCTCATCGCATACATACGCCGCCATATCCTCCACCCCATCCTTCAGGCCCGTTACCTGCCCCGGGCTCATCCCGCTGTCCTCGTAATCCTTCAGCTTACAGAGGCATCCGTACAGAAGCTGGCTGGTCTCTTTTGTGATAACCTCACCTGCCTGCAGATTCTTCCATGGTATCCCTTTTACCTGCCACCAGCCGGATGCTTTTTTCTGTGTTAATCTGCCCATTCCACTGTACCTCCTGTTCATTCTCCCGGTTGCACCGGTGCAACCCGTCAGCTCAGCCCCCATTCCGGCTTTTCTTCCGGCTCGATATCATAATCGCTGTCGCTTTCCACATCCAGGACTATCTCCGTAAACGCTCTGTACAATGTCATAAGGAATACTTTAAAACCGCCCAGCTCTCGCAAGGAAGAAATGTCAACTGAGTCGTTATAGTTCAGTATCATCCACTTGTCTTTATTTGTATGCTTGTACAGTTTAATCTGGCAGTTCAGGTTCTCATCTTCGTCACAAATAAATCTAACAACGCAGTCATCATAAGTGGACTTAAACCATCTCTTATCTTCATGCTCCACTTCCATCTGTGCGGAAACATGCTCGTAATAAGGCTCCCCATCATCACAGCAGGCCTCCAGGTCATCCGTATTGACATTCCCTGCTACATGTCTGCAATACTGCTCAAATATCTCTGACAGTTTAATCTCTTTCGTTTCCGGCTCTTTCATCAGGCCTTTAAAGTTTTCCAGGATCTCTTTATTGTCTGCGAGGCTCGTAGAATTTACAATTTCTGTCAGTACCGTATCCAGCTTTGTGAGGTACTGGTTGAAATCATGCTTTTCAATCGCCGGGATCATGGTTTCACTCAGCTTTTTCTCGATCAGCTTCTTTCCCTCCCCGCCATAGGAAAACACGTTGCTGAGCGCGTCCGACACACCTTTCTCTATATACTGGCCCACAAGCTTCTCCACAGTTCCGTCGTTCAATTTTTCATTTACTGTATTAATGATTTTTCGTTCAAAGCTTTCCATTCCCTTTTACCTTTCCTCTCAATTACTCACAAGCTCATCCTCCAGTGCCGCAAAATCATACTCATTCTGCGCAAACTGGTTAAAGCTGTTCTTTCCCTGCCCCTTCTTTGTACCCGCTTTCGGCCGCACGTACTGGCCTGGCAGGTAGCCGGCAAAAAAGTTGTCCGCAAAAAATGACTCCGGGCTGCGGATATAGTCCTCTGCCCTGCCAAGGATCCTGACCGCCTCCGCATAGTTGGCGGCTGCTGCCACCAGGTCCTTCTCGGTGATGTGGCTGTCACCCATGAGCACCCTGCAGTAGGCATATTCGGCCCCGGGACGGCCAAAAGCCTTTTTCGGGTATGCCTCACAGAATTCCTCAAACAATTCAATGGGGGCTGCCGGACATCTCTCTCTTTTATTTTGTTTTTGTTTATATATGTCTGCGCTTTCTGCTGCTCCTTTTACTGCTGGTTGTACTGCTTCTTTTGCTTCGCTTTCTGCTGCGTTTTGTACTACGCTTTTGAAAGTGTTTTTTTCCGCAATGGATATCATCCGGTAACGGTTCGGGCTTCCTTTCTTTCCCTTCTGGTATTCAATCAGCCCCGCTTTGATGAGTTCGTCTCTCGCCTTTATCAGGGTAGCTTCACGGCTCATTTGCGTGGCTGCCATCAAACGCAGGTTATCTACTGTCACCCACTCGCTCCACCCGGATCTGTTGCACAGGTACAGCATTTTGTACCAGAGCAGCTGTGGCAGGATCGGCAGGTGGTGAGTTTCGAGCCATTGCTCAAAGGCTAATATCTCTGCCAGATAATTCAATGCCATCACCCCTTCATCTGTTCTTCCGTCCCGGCATCCATGTCACCTCCCGTCCCGTGTGCTTTTTTCCAGCGGTCTATCACGTTCCATACAGACTGCTTTGACATCCCCATATCATCCGCAATCCTGTTAAGGCTCCATCCCGCACCTCTCAGCGCCATAATCTTCCCTATGTCAACACTGTTCTTCCTGGCTTTCTGCATTTTCCTGCACCCCTTTCTGCCTGCCCCGCCCGCCGTACTTCCTCAGGTAAGTGAGATGGTACGGCTCCCTCCGGCCAGTGGCTGCTGCCTGCCGGGTTACGGCTGTTATGTAATCCTCATATTTCCGGTTCTTATGTTCCCGATCCATGCTTCCCGCCTTTCCGCTCCCTGCCGCCT
>CAJUFB010000132.1 GCA_910585805.1 uncultured Acetatifactor sp. | reverse complement strand
TTTAATAATGTATTTGTTATTAGGAATATACGGCATTTATATTATCCACAAAAATGAAGATAACTTCTGCCCTGTTTACAAGCATTAAAATGATAAAATTATTTGACAGAGCAGAAATATTGTGCAAATTTATTTTCCGACAATACCTAAAAAAGAACAGGAACCGGCAGCAGCCTTCAAAATACAGCCGCCTCATAATCGCCCAGCCTTCCCTCAAATGATTGATTGCCGATAAGATTCCGCATTCCTTTCAATTCAGGCAGTTCCACAGTCCCTTTCCGGGTATGGAAGAGCAGTATGACATTTTGTTCCTCCAACTTCCGTTCCATATAAATAAGCCCGGTATCATCGTCCGTATACTGCTTTGCCAGAACACCTTTTGTCAGGGCAGGGTAGTTGCGGCGAACCCGAAGGAGCGTCCGGTAGTAGTCAAGAAGCTCCCGGTTCTGCCTGTTTTCGTCCCACAACATGCCGCGCCTGCAGTCCGGGTCCGGGCCGCCGCCCAGAGCAACTTCATCGCCGTAGTAGATCATGGGCATGCCGGGGAGAAGGAGCTGCAGCGCAGCCGCCAGCTTCTGTTTCCGAAGGTCATACCCGGCGCTGTGAAGAAACCTTGCCGTGTCGTGGCTGTCGATGAGATTCCACAGGAAGCCTTCCAGGCGGGTATTCAGGTTGCCTTTCATAAAGTCCAAATTTCCCAGGAAAGAAGAAGCGCTCAGGTCTTCCGTCACAAGCAGATCATGAACGGAGTGATAGAACTGATAATTCATCACGCTGTCCCACTCGTCACCCTCCAGAAAGTCTCCCGCAAAATGCCAGATTTCGCCCACAATCAGAGCGTCAGGCTTCACTGCCTTGATTGCCTTCCGGAACCGCTTCCAGAAGGTATGGCTGATTTCGTCTCCCACATCCAGCCGCCAGCCGTCGATGTCACATTCCCGGATCCAGTAGGAAGCCACATCGATCACAAAGTCCGCGGTTTCCGGGTTCTGCAGATTCAGTTTGGGCATAAAACCGGCGTAACTGAAGGTCTTGTAGCTTGGCTTTTTGCCCCTCTCCATCACCAGGGGGAAGCTGTCTATATAATACCAATCCAGATATTTTGACTGTTCCCTATGTTCCGTCACATCCCGGAAAGCAAAAAAATCAATTCCCGTATGATTGAATACACCGTCCAGGATTACATACATTCCCAGGCTGTGCGCCCGGCTTACAAGTTCTTTTAAATCTTCTTTGCTGCCAAAGGATGGGTCAATCTTATAGTAATCGGCGGTGTTATATTTATGGCTGGAATCGGAACTGAAAATCGGTGTCATGTAGAGAATATCAGCGCCCAGTTCTTTTATGTAAGGCAGACGCCCGATGATTCCCCGAAGAGAGCCTTTCAGGTCCGTTTTATGGTTTATGGGCGTCTGGTACCAGAGCTCATCGGGAATCTCTTTGTCCGTGGCAAAACGGGAGGGAAAAATCTGGTAAACCACTTTGTTTTCCGCCCAGGCGGGCAGCTCAAAGCGCTCTTCTTCCCGGAGATTCTGGGGGCAGTCGAACATTCTGTCAATGCTTGTGATGCGGTCGTCATAAAAGCAATGATTTCCGTAGTAAGTCTTTTTTCCGGAAGTATCTTCCAGTTCAAAGAAATAGCGGAGACAGACTACATCAATTTCTATCGCGGATTCATAGTAATCTATATAGTTGTCGGAAAAGGCGATTTCCATCGGGAATGTCTGCCTTGTATCCTGGAGCCTGAGAGGCAGATATTTGTCCTGGGTATGGAGAATGACGGATTTGATGTCATTCTTTTTGGTCTCCAGCCTGATGAGAAATCGTCCTTTTTCGGTGGCAAAGCAATATTTTTTGTCGGCAAAATGCCGGATTGCTGCGTACTCCATTGTGGTATGTCCTCCGGATTCCGGTGATTATTTTTTATGAAATCTGCCATACCTCAGGGAAGCGGTTTCCGGGCAGATTTTATTATTCAAATGATATTATACCCACCGATTGCACAACGGTCAATAAGGACTGTAAAATATACTGCTTAACAGTTAAAATTTCCAAGTAACCCGACTACATAACGCCAGCCATATACGTTTAACCAGTGCAGTACGGTAAATTCTGGCGTTATGTAGTATAAAAAAGCCGAAAGAGAATCTTCAGGGTCAGAAATTATTGACAAAATCAGGAAATAATGATATTCTGAATACGATATATCGAAACTTTGCGAAAACAAAATTAAGCAGGAGGCTAAGAGAAAAATGAAGTTAAAAAGAGACAAGTTTCGCAACTATTTTCGTAAAAATTTCGTGTTGCTACTGGTACTGGCGCTTATAACGGGCAGTTTGGGTGCATGCGGCAGCAAAGATGACTGGCGTTCTAGGGAAGTGACGGTAATCGATGACAATTACCGCACATGGTATGAGATTTTCGTGTACTCTTTCTGTGACAGCGACGGGGACCAGATGGGAGACCTTCAGGGTGTCATCTCAAAGCTGGATTACATAGCGGATATGGGGTTCAACGGGATCTGGCTGATGCCGATCATGCCTGCGGACTCTTATCATAAATACGATGTGAAAGATTATCTGGAGATCGATCCGGAATACGGCACGATGGAGGATTTCGAGGAACTGGCGGCGGAATGCGATAAGCGGGGGATCAAGCTGATCATTGACCTGGTTCTCAACCATACATCCTCGGAACATTTTTGGTTTACGGAGGCATGTGATTATCTGGAATCCCTGGGGGCGGATGAGGAGCCTTCCGCAGAGGATTGTCCTTACTATGAATATTACAATTTTGTAAAGGGCAATCCGAATTCCGACGTCTGGTATCAGGTGGGGTCTTCGGATTATTATTACGAGGGCATGTTCTGGAGCGGAATGCCGGATGTGAATTTTGAAAGCCAGGGGCTGCGCAGGGAATTTGAGGCAGTGATGGATTTCTGGCTGGAAAAAGGCGCGGGCGGATTCCGGCTGGACGCGGTAAAGGAATTTTACAGCGGCGCCACAAGCAAAAATGTGGAAGTGCTGACCTGGGTGAATGATTATGTAAAGGCTGCAGATCCGGACGCTTACATGGTAGGTGAGGCATGGGAGGGACTGGGTACCTATGCGCAGTATTATGCCAGCGGCATCGACAGCTTTTTCGATTTTGAATTTGCCGGTCCTACCGGTGTGGTTACCAAGACACTGACTTTCAGCGGCGAGACGAACAGCGCCCAGGCTTACGCGAAAGCGCTCTCCAGAGTGCAGAACGCGATTCGGGAGTACCGGGAAGATGCCATAGATGCCCCCTTCTTCGTAAATCACGACATGGCAAGGGCGGCGGGTTATATGCAGTATGACGAGCGGAAGGTCAAGATGGCGGCGCCTCTGAACATTCTGATGAGCGGCAGCGCCTTTGTGTATTACGGGGAAGAAATCGGCATGACCGGAAGCGGAAAGGATGAGAATAAGCGTGCGCCCATGTACTGGTCCGCCGATGCTTCTGCAGAAGGCATGACAAGGGGACCGCTTGATATGGAGCCCCAGGAAAATCAGTTTGCCTGTGCCGAAGAGCAGATGAAGGCGGAGGATTCCATTTACAGTTTCTATAAGGATACCATTCTGCTGAGAAACCAGAATCCGGAGATTGCCCGGGGAACCGTGGCGCGGCTGGAAGAGGTGGAAGACCAGGATATTGCCGCAATTTCAAAAACATATGACGGAAAAACCATTTATCTGCTGTACAATATATCGGAGACAGACGAGAAGCAGGTGACAATGTCTGCGGAGCAGTACGGAGAACTGGATATTGCCGGGTACCTTTCGGTGGACGGCGGCGCGGTGACCATGAAGGATGGGGTGGTTACGATGCCTTCTTACAGTGTGGCGGTTTTGCGCCCGGCGGAGTCTTAAGGAAGTGTCTGCAAATAACCGCTGCAAGTTCATAGCGAGTTTTATTGTATTTCCCGGGTTTTGCCTGAATAAGCTGCAGCGGTTACTTTCCTACAATTCCTGAGCAATACTATATGATATATGCTCGGCCTGGACAGATGGGTATATTCTGGCGGTCTTGAGTATAATTTAACATTCTGACAGGTTCAAAGAACAAATGGAAATGGAAATCCATTTGTTCTTTTGTGTATAATGGAATCATTGGTAAAGATGCTGTGGCTAAGAAGCCGGAGGACGGAAGACAGCGCCGGTGGTTCGAATCACCGGTAAAAGCGGCAGTAAAAGAGGCAGTAAAAGTAAGAGCAGCAGTGAAACAGCAAAAACAGCCGGGAAATAAGCTAACGGACACTGCGCACAGGGTGCAGAAGGAAGCACGGTGCGGAATTGAGACATCAATGAAAGGAGGGCTTTTCATGAAAGAAGGAATTTCCATGAAAGACATGATTTTAAAAAAGTTTGAGGAAGTATTTGGGGCGGAAGAGGGCGTGAAAGCTTATTTTGCTCCGGGGAGGGTCAATCTGATCGGAGAACATACCGACTACAACGGCGGGCATGTATTTCCCTGCGCATTGACCATCGGAACCTACGGAGCGGCGCGCAGACGGACGGACAATAAGCTGCGTTTCTACTCCATGAATTTCGAACATCTGGGGGTGATAGAGTCCTCTCTGGAAGACCTGGTGCCGTCAAAGGAGGCGGGCTGGACCAACTATCCGAAGGGAGTTATGTGGGCTTTCGGTGAGAAGGGGATGAAGGTATCCTGTGGAATGGATCTGATGCTGTACGGGAATATTCCCAACGGTTCGGGTCTGTCTTCTTCCGCGTCGGTGGAGGTTCTGACGGGCTACATACTGAAGGATTTCTTCGGGTTCCAGGTGAGCAATCAGGATCTGGCTCTGATCGGGCAGTATGCCGAGAACAATTATAATAAGGTAAACTGCGGTATCATGGACCAGTTTGCCATCGCCATGGGAAAGAAGGACAACGCCATTTTCCTGGATACGGCGGACCTGTCCTTTGAATATGCGCCTATCGTGCTGGAAGGCGCGAAGATTGTCATCGCCAGCAGCAACAAGAAGCGCGGCTTGGGTGATTCCAAGTATAATGAGCGCCGCAGCGAATGTGAGACTGCGTTGGCGGAATTGCAGCAGGCAGTGAAAATCAATACCCTGGGCGATCTGAACGAGGAAACATTTGAAAAATATCAGTCTGCCATCAAGGATGATGTGCGCAGGAAACGTGCAAAGCATGCGGTGTATGAGAATCAGAGAACCGTCCGTGCAGTGGAAGCGCTGAAGGCAAATGATGTGGCGCTGTTCGGACAGCTGATGAACGCTTCCCATGTATCCCTTCGGGACGACTATGAGGTAACGGGTATCGAACTGGATACCCTGGTGGAAGAGGCATGGAAAGTGGACGGATGTATAGGCTCCCGAATGACCGGCGCGGGCTTCGGAGGCTGCACGGTCAGCATCGTGAAGGACGAGGCAATCGATACCTTTATTGAGAAGGTGGGGAAGGCGTATCAGGAGAAAATCGGGTATGCGGCAGATTTTTATGTGGTGGAAGTCGGAGACGGCCCTGTTGAATTGTAAATTGTTTTTTGCAGGTGAATTGGCTGAATGGGGCAGGATTTTGAGTACAAATACTCAAAACTGCCTGAATTTACCTGTAAATGTGAATTACTCAAAAGCATGGATATCAAATGGTTGCCGAAAAAGATTGGTTTTGTATCATGCGGAAAAGGCTGTAGGGATGTGGCTGATGCTGTAATTTGGAATGGCAAAGGGGAAAGTAATTTTACAGATTGCAGAAAGGGGTTGTGACAGGAATGGAGAGAATAGGTGCTGATATCAGGAAACTGGTGTCCTATGGTCTCAGGACGGGACTGGTTCCGGAGGAAGATGAAATATTTACCGTGAACAGGCTGTTGGAGCTGTTCGGGCTGGAGGAACCGGAAGAGGAAGGGGCGGTGAACGGGACAGAGGGCGCAGAGGGGAAAGCTGCCGCAGGCGCAGGAAGCATAATTTCGCAGGAGTGTAAGTACGGTAAATCCCCGGAAGGCCAGGACAGTAAATGTACCGCTGAAACGGAAAGCCAGGGCGGCGCGGTTGATGCTGATGCAGCGTTGGCGGCAGAGTTGGAGGGTATTCTGCGACGCATGTGCGACTATGCTTACGGGCACGGTCTCATCGCCGAGAACGGGGTGGTATACCGTGACCTGTTTGACACCAGGATTATGAGCATGCTGATGCCCAGGCCCAGCGAGATTATCAGGAAATTCAGAGAATTGTACGAAACGGAATCACCCAGAGCGGCAACGGACTATTATTATAAACTCAGCCGGGATTCCGACTATATCAGGAGATACCGCATCGCCAGGGATATGAAATGGATTGCTCCCACAAAATACGGAGATCTGGACATCACCATCAACCTGTCCAAACCGGAAAAGGACCCCAAAGCCATTGCCGCCGCCAGGAGCGCGAAGCAGTCCGGTTACCCCAAGTGCCTGCTCTGCCGGGAGAACGAGGGCTATGCCGGGCGTATCAATCATCCTGCCAGACAGAACCACCGCATCATTCCGGTGACTATTAACGGCAGCCAGTGGGGCTTCCAGTATTCGCCCTATGTGTACTATAATGAGCACTGCATTGTATTTAATTTCCAACATGTGCCCATGAAAATAGACCATGCCGCATTCTGCAAGCTGTTTGATTTCGTGAAGCAGTTCCCTCATTATTTCGTGGGCTCCAATGCGGATTTGCCCATCGTGGGCGGCTCCATTTTAAGCCATGACCATTTTCAGGGAGGCCGTTATGAATTTGCCATGGCAAAGGCGCCTGTGGAGAGAAGCTTTACGATAGACGGCTTTGAGGATATAACGGCGGGTGTGGTAAAATGGCCCATGTCAGTTATCCGCCTGAACGGGCCGGACAGTGACCGTATCATTGCCCTGGCGGACAGGATATTGGAGAAATGGCGGGAATATACGGATGAAGATGCATTTGTGTACGCTTATACGGATAATGAGCCGCACAATACCATCACGCCCATTGCCAGAAAGCGGGGGGACAATTTCGAACTGGATCTGGTGTTGCGGAACAACATCACCACGGAGGAGCATCCCCTGGGCGTATACCATCCCCATGCAAAACTTCACCATATCAAGAAAGAGAACATCGGCCTGATTGAGGTGATGGGACTGGCCGTGCTGCCCGCCCGGCTGAAGGAGGAGATGGCGCAGCTGAAAGCGGCTATTCTTTCCGGGGCGGATTTGTCTGCAGATGAATTGCTGGCAAAGCATGCGGACTGGGTGGAGGAATTTGCGCCGAAGTATGAGAAGATAGACGCTTCTAACATCGACGGGATTATCGAGAAGGAAATCGGCCTGGTGTTCATGGAAGTACTGGAGGACGCCGGAGTGTACAAGCGGACGCCGGAGGGTCAGGCGGCGTTTGACAGGTTTATAGAGAGCATATAAGAGCGTATTGTACTGCTGGTATGCTGCCAGACGCATGATGCCGTACCGTTGGTATCCTGCGTTCTGGCGTAATATGGGGAATGTATCCCGCAGATATCAAATATACCACACAGGTATCTGCAATATATTTTCCCGCAGTACTCCAATATCCGGGCAATTACATATGACTGCTCCCATTCCTCTCTTTTTTCCCGGAATCTGATCCAATGCAGTAAATGCTGAGGTCATAATTGCCTTTGCATGGGTATTTTTCTTGATTTCTATCGGATACAGGATTCCGTTTTCTTCAATTATCAGGTCGATTTCCATCTCAGCTTCCTGTAATTCTCCGTTCTCTTTTGCCTTTTTCCTGTCCCGTCCGCGATAATAGGATACATAATGACGGTAGTCCAGGCCTTCATTGGAGAAGGATTTCAAAATTTCAGAGACAGTAAAGGTTTCAAATATCGGTCCGCTCATTGCTCCGTAAGCAAGATTTTCCGGTGTCAGCCATCTTGTGAGATAGCAGACAAGCCCTGTATCCCGGAAATACAGTTTCGGCGATTTAATTGCCCGCTTTAAAATATTAGAGGTATACGGCTCCAACAGGTAAACAATTCCGGAAGCTTCTAAAATGGAAATCCAGTTTTTTATGGTGCCTGCATCTTTTCCGATTTCTGACGCTATTGTGGAATAGTTCAGGATTTCTCCGGTTCTTGCGGCCGCAGCTATCATGAACTGCCTGAAAACGCTCAAATCCTGTACTGCTGCCAGTTCTCTGACATCCCGCTCCATGTAAGTCCTTACATAGTCCGCATAGAATGCGCTCCACTCTTTCTGTGCATCCTGCAGTTCGGGATATCCGCCCTTGTGGATGATTTCCCAGATATTGTCCGGCTTTTGCAGGGATTTTCTTCGTTCCGTTACATATTCCGGCGTTGGGAGGAAATGCCGGTTAAAAGCATCCTTCATGCTTTCACGCATGGACAGGCCTGAAAGTTCAAGGATTCCGATGCGCCCGGACAGAGATTCCGATACATTCTGCATCAAATGAAATGGCTGTGAGCCGGACAGGCAGAACAACCCTCTTTCCTTACTTTCATCGCATTTGATTTTTATATAGCGGAATAACTCTTTTGCTCGTTGCACTTCGTCAATCGTAACGGGAGGAGGATTCAGTATTAAAAACATGTCCCCTGCCTCTTTCGCCTGCTGTTCCAGAAAGGGGTCATCCAGGGATACATATCTCCGGGAGGGGAATAGTTTCTTTAATAATGTGGATTTCCCGGTCTGGCGTGCACCGATTACCAGAACAGCTTTATATGTCCTTTCGTATTTTAGTAATCTGGATTCTAGCGCTCTTGTGATATATTCCATGCTTATTTGCCCCTTCCGGATTTGTATGGCATATCTTGGATTGAATTCAAAATATGCCGTAATTATAACATGGGTTATGCGGTTTTTCAATGGGGATTCAGAGTTAAAATCAGGATGGTGAGAGTATCCCGGGATTTATAGAAGATAGCGGCATCAAGATTCTACACCTGTCAATTTCCCGATTCAAAGTTAAGGAAACTTAGGAACTGTTAAAAAATAACTTTTAGTTTTGGGGTTTAATAACATAGTTCC
>CAJUFB010000131.1:2546-9235 GCA_910585805.1 uncultured Acetatifactor sp. | reverse complement strand
GAACTATGTAATACGTGGGTTCAAATAGTACATTTTATTTTGCGACAGTTCCTTATACTTGTCAATACTGACAAAGTCGTCCATCAGCTCAAGGATCTTGTCACGGCCATCCTGATTTAATTTTACATAATACTGCATTACGCGGTTCTCCAGAAGCTGCGCTCCCAGGGAAGCGTCTCTCTCCAAAGAAGAAAAATCCACAGGGTTCAGGCTCAGTTTGTCACACATTTTGATTACGGTTCCGTAAGCCATTCCTTCTATGCCACGCTCCAATGCCGTAACCAGCGTGCTGTAAGGAATCCCCATCTCCATGGCAAACTGACGCACGCTGCGGTATTGGCTCAGTATTTCTTTTTTTAATATTTCTGCTTTTGTCATTTTCTTATCCTCCATATCAAGCATCGGTTCCATGTACATGACCAATATACGCTATTCCGTATTCCATTTCAAGTGGGTAATCAAAAAATTAATAATCCTGTGGACTTTTTTAGACTTTCTTAAGATTTCTTACTGCGTTCTTAAGGAAGTGTCTGCAAATAACTGATACGAGTTTAAAGCTGTTTTCCTTGTATTTCCAGGCTTTTCTTTAAAGAAGTTGTATCAGTTATTTTCCGACAATTCCTAATCACAGCCGAAAATATCCCTTGTATACACTTTGTCACGCACATCATCCAGACTGGTGTCATAGCGGTTTGCGATGATCGCCTGGCTGACTCTCTTGAATTCCCCCAGATCATTGATCACCCTGCTGCCGAAAAAGGTTCCTCCGTCTTCCAGTGTGGGCTCATAGATGACAACCGTAGCCCCCTTGGCCTTTATGCGTTTCATCACACCCTGGATGGAACTCTGCCTGAAATTATCGCTGTTGCTCTTCATCATCAGCCTGTACACGCCAATGGTAACCGCCCTCTCACGGATGCTTTCATACCGATTGTTCACTCCATATCCGTAATAACCGGCCATGGAAAGCACCCTGTCCGCAATAAAGTCCTTCCTGGTTCTGTTACTCTCCACAATGGCTTCAATCAGGTTTTCCGGCACGTCACGGTAATTTGCCAGAAGCTGTTTCGTATCCTTTGGCAGACAATAGCCGCCATAACCAAAGCTGGGATTGTTATAATGAAATCCAATGCGGGGATCCAGGCATACGCCTTCTATGATCTGGCGGGGATCCAGCCCTTTGATTTCCGCATAGGTATCCAGTTCGTTAAAATAGCTTACCCGCAATGCCAGGTAAGTATTGGAAAACAGCTTCACCGCCTCCGCTTCGGTAAAACCCATAAATAAGGTGTCAATGTCTTCTTTTAATGCGCCTTCCTGAAGAAGGCTCGCAAAGATATGCGCTTTTTCAACTAACTGCCTGTCTTCCATATCAGTGCCCACAATGATCCTGCTGGGATACAGATTATCGTATAATGCTCTGGATTCCCGCAGAAACTCAGGGCTGAACATGATATTCCTGCTGCCGGTCTTTTTCCGGAGCGCAGCGGTATATCCCACCGGAACCGTGCTTTTAATCACCATGACTGCATTGGGATTGCAGCGCATGACCAGGTCAATGACAGCTTCCACCGCCTTTGTATCGAAATATTGTGTAACGGAGTCATAATTGGTGGGCGCAGAGATCACGACGAAATCTGCTTCTTTGTAGGCTGACTCGGCGTCAAGAGTTGCTGTCAGGCTCAGTTCTTTTTCGGCAAAGTATTTTTCTATCATTTCATCCTTTATAGGGGATTTGCGCTGATTGATCAGATCCACCTTTTCCGGGAGGATGTCTACAGCGTATACCTGATGATGCCGCGCAAGCAGTGTGGCGATGCTCAGACCTACGTAGCCCAGACCGGCTACTGCTATGGTGTATTTACAGGACATGCTATCTGGGACTCCTTTCTTCTGTGTTAATAAATTGACGGAAAATGGCTGATACTGCTGGTTTCGGAAAAAACTGTCGGAATTCACTTTGTTAAAAACCGCAGTATTTTATACAGTTCATCTGTACCGACAGCGGCCTCTGTCATACCGCTGGTTCCGGCCCTTGGTAAAAACTGTATTACGGGAAATCGTTCAATCACTGTATATATACTGTCACATTGGAATATTCAGGAAAGAAAGGACATTATCTTCACATAATCTTCCGATTTATCCCGCATAATCTGAAAACCTTTTTCCAGTTCGGCCAGCGGAAATCTGTGGGTAATCAGTTTTTCCGGCATTACCCTTTTTCGGGAAAGCAGTTCTAGGACATATGCCCAGTCATCCCACGCTTCGCGGGT
Organism: uncultured Acetatifactor sp.; assembly: GCA_910585805.1. Classification (GTDB taxonomy): domain Bacteria; phylum Bacillota; class Clostridia; order Lachnospirales; family Lachnospiraceae; genus Acetatifactor. The sequence goes on along the minus strand of CAJUFB010000131.1, from coordinate 6,962 downwards.
AAACGAGGAATTCCAGGTTCCCATAAGCGTCAGCTGGTTTCTCAAAATCTTCCAATATACGGACTTTTCCAACTGCATATCGGTATAAGGATTTCCCACCAGGCAAATCCGCCCGCCGGGAGCGGCATTGTCTACTGCCAGCCGTAAAGTTTCATTCTTTCCTACGCATTCAAAATACACATCGGCTCCGCGGTTCCCGGTTCGTTCCGTGAGCCATTGACCGACATCCTGCACCCTGCTGTCACAGTAGGCGTCTTCCGGAATCCCCAATTCCAAAACCATCCGTTTCTGGAAATCCTTGTTTCCTATCACAAGGATATCGCCATCCGCCTGACCTGTATCCAAAGCTGTGCCGCTTCCATGAGCCGATGTATTTCGCCGCTCCGGATGGTTCGCTTCTCCTGCTCTTCTTTCCAGAAGCAGCATCAGGAGCAGCAGTCCTATGGTTCCCAGCCCGCAGACCACTACCGTGCCTGCTATATCCTGCGTCCCCTGCATTGCTGCCGGTTTGGTGTCCCGCATTTCCGGAAAGGCCCTTCTCATCGCGTGTACAGCTACCGCCATAGGTTCCAGCATTGCCGCTTCCGCAAAAGATACATTGTCCGGAAGTTCCACAAGGCATTCCGCCGGTACTGCTGCATACTCGGCAAATCCGCCGTTCCTGCGGGACCCCAGATAATCATAATACCTGCACATCTCATATTGCTTCCTTTTGCAGGGAATACAGTTCCTGCAGGGAATCAAAGGAAAAATCCCCACTCTTTTTCCCTGCCAGGCAACATCCGCATCTGTGCCGATTGCTTCCACCACACCGGAAAATTCATGGCCCGGTACCAGGGGATGCTTGTGTGCACCCGTTTTGTATATTCTGGGTATGTCAGAACCTGCTTTGATAGACCGTATCCTTCATGGGAATCACAGGAAGGACGCCGTCGTGTCCTTTTACAGCCTGCAGGCAATCGCTGACTAATTCTGCCGTCACCAGAGGGCGCGCTCCGTCATGAACCAGCACGCAGTCTGTATCGCAGGCATATTTTCGTATATCTTCCAGGCCATGCAGAATAGAGAGTTGCCTGTTTTCTCCCGGAAGGGAAAATCCTCTGAATTTCTTCTGTATGTCGATGGGTTTCAGCCATTCCAAAATCTGCGCCTGCCATAAGGGAGCAGCAACGATGTGAATAGCGTCTATTTCCTCGTGGACGGAGAATCGTTCCAGGCACCATGAAAGGATCGGTTTATCGTTAACCTTCAGGTATTGCTTGGGTGTGAACGTGCCGAGCCTTGCGCCGGTGCCTCCGGATAGAATAAGTGCTGTGTTCATGGTCTGGTTCAGGTTCTTGCCCTGCTTTGCCTCCTGTATTTTTTATAGAGAATTGCCTTGAATTTCTTTATGTGTACCAAAAAAGGAAGGACATATCCACTTTATCTTTTGTATGAGCGTATGTTTCAATCGCTTTGGATATGTGCTTCCTGTCTGTATTATAGCACGCTGTGGGGAATTGTGCAATCTTTTTTGGAGTGGGGTTAGAGCTGTTTCACGAAAGATTCCGTTGTTATGTTATAAACAATATGCCGATGAATCTAATATTTTCATCAAAAAAACGCATAAAGTCCCCTGTTGACTTATTTTGCGTTTTTTAAATGCCAATGTTCAATCTATTAATACCGACTCGGTATTGGGCTGAAAATTATCTGAAATCCAATTTTTAAATTGGCACAGATATTATCAATAATATCCGGAATGCTTCCTGTCTCTCCGGGTTTTCCATTTGAAGCAGCCATACAATATTATAAGCACATTTGCGCAGGATCGACATTGTGTTCTTCCCCAGCTTTATGGTACTCTTACCTTCCCCAAGTGTTTCGTCCAACACATAGTGGAGGCAGTTTTCGATTGCCCGGTGCTGTCTTTTGTAATCCAGCATTTCTTCCGCATTCAGCACTTTGCCTGCTGCCAGCCCAAACCATTCTTCGTCATGGTCTGTCCCTTCCGCTGTCACTGGCTTTTGCTGTTTTTTGCTCCCCTTTTCCAAAAATGCCTTAAGGCCTGGGGTCAAGTCGTTCCCGCAGCTATCCTGCATCTGCATGATACGCACCTGTTTTGCCCTTCCTACACTTGCTATATATGGATGGCCCTACTGTATCCCTCCGGGTCTGCTGTATGACTGGCTGGTTCTATATTCTGTATTGTAGCATGCAGTCATCAATAACATAAATCCGTATCAACCCCTACGAAATTCCCTTCCCCGTTTTCCTCCAGAATCCGCCAGATGTTCTCCAGTACACAGACATATTCTTCACCGAACATACATTCAAAATCGATAGTATCCCCGCTGATTACATAGCCTTTTTCCAGATATTCCCGTGACTCCTGAAACAATTCACTGTCTTCGCAAAATCCATTCTCTTCTGCAAATTGCTGCAGCTGTTCCATCGATTCCACCCGCCTGCCCAGAAGATTTTCCTCTATATACGCAATCACTGCTGCCTTCTGCTTTTCATTCAGAGCCCCCTTCCTGGCAAGCACAAAGCTACTGGAGCTTGAATTGGCCACAAAATCTGTCCTTATCTTCACACTCTGCTCTCCTTCGTATATTTATCCGCAAGTCCTTTGTCTGCATAGCACAATGTCCGGGCATATGGGACAACCGCCCATGCAAAGCCCCCTCTTATCGCAATCAGGACATGCATCCTGAAAGTTCTGCCGAAACCTGTTAAATTCCTGGCTATTCCATGCTTCTTCTATGGAATGGCTCCTTAAATCAACCGCCCAACGCATCTGCTGATTGTCAAAACTGCAGGGAAGCATATGCATATCCGGCGTAATATATGCGGACCATCTGCCGCCTTCACAGGTATCAATGCTAATAGAATCCGTCATTTTGGAATATCTGAGCAGTCCAGGCACTGTGCAGGAATCAAATCCTATCTTAAACGGAAATCCTCCCCTGTCTATCAACGAAAAGAATTCCTCTAAGCATGGTGCCGTATCCCTTATGATATGCTCCTTTTTACCCAGCCCTATGGGTTTATAGAGCAGAAAGACAACCGCATTGATTCCCTTCGGGAATCCGCCTTCCTCCAAAAGCCGGACTGCTTCCTTCAAAGTCTTTCCGCTAAGCACATAATGCACATTCGTCTTGACACCAGCCTGCAGAAGAATATCTATCGCCCTGTATGTATATGGGCTTCGGTACCAGCTTACCGCCACCGCTCCGCAGTACTCCCTGCATACCCGGGAAATATCAGAAGTCATTCCCAGACCTGATGTGGTAAAATTGGGGACAATCCCATGGTTTCGGCTGAACTTCAGCATTTCTCCAAAATCCGGATGCTGGTCAGGATCGCCTCTTCCTCCCAGAGCAAACTGATACGTCCGCCCCTGACACTCTTCCACAATTCTCTGAAAATCCGCAAAGGACATATGCTTCTGATGAACCTTTGCCCCTCCCTGATAACAGTCAATTCCGGCTTTTTGACACAGTCCGCTGTCCCCGTGAATGCAGCTTCCCATGATGCCTACATCCAAAAGTTCCGGAAAATCTGCCATGAAAGGATCAATGCCGGTATCTTTTCCATCCTCCAATATCCCTGTCCTGAGATACATTCCGGAACGTTCATCAAACATGGAAATATAGGGGTATCTTTCTCCTCTAATGGAGTGTATGCCGCTTTTCATTTCCGCACCGCCATTAATAGGACAAAGATGTGTCGATCCCTACAAAGGCACCATCATCCGCCATCTCGATTGCTTCCCACAAATCATTCAGCACGTAGGCAATATCATCCTTTCCGCTGTCAAAAGAAACACGCCCTGAATATATGGCCAACCCTTTGTCAATTTCGGTTTCCATCCTCTTCAATTCCCTATTTCCCGGCTCGTATTCCCTGGCATACAGGGACAGTTCTTCCCGGGTAGCAGCCACCTTCTCTCCCAGCATCCTCCTTACCACAAAGTCTACGATTGCATCCTTTTGCCTCTGAGTCAATTTCTCTTTCCGCGCAATGATAAAGCTGCTGCTGCTGGAATTTGTTACATAGTCTGTTCTGATTTTCATGGTTTGTCCTCCTTCGCGTGTTTGCCTGTTCTCATTCAGCTTCTCAGTTAAAAAGTTCTTTCGTATTTTTCGCCCCACTGTTTCCTCTCCAGCTCATTATATATCATGTTCCGACATATTGTCATTCAGTTCATAACTGAAACGGCGAGCCTTTCAGCCCGCCGTTTTCGCCTATCTGTCATAGTATGTCTTATCGGAAGCAATCCCTATGCTTCCGATAAAAGGCGCGCTCTTTGCGCCGCATTCAACTATAGGAAGCTGCACTTGCTTCCTATAGTATGTCTTATCGGAAGCAATCTCTTCGCTTCCGATAAAAGGCGCGCTCTTTGCGCCGCATTCAACTATAGGAAGCTGCACT
>CAJUFB010000131.1:0-2446 GCA_910585805.1 uncultured Acetatifactor sp. | reverse complement strand
GCTTCCTATAGTATGTCTTATCGGAAGCAATCTCTTCGCTTCCGATAAAAGGCGCATTTCTTTGCGCCGCCTTCAACTATAGAAAGCTGCCATTTGCTTCCTGCAGTATATTTGAACCCGTTTTTCCAAACCTGCATTTTTTACCTGCTCTTCCAGTAAAACCCAGGCATCCTTTACCGCATCCACAATCAATGCCTCCATCGGCATTTCCAAAAGCCTGCTGAGCCGATACATGTTGTCAAGACTTGGCAGCGTTTTTCCGGAAAACCAGGCATAAATTGATTGGAAAGAACCTATATACAACTCTTTTTGAATTGTTTTGACTGTGATTCCTTTCTGTAGACATGCCTCTTTCATCTTTTTGCCCGTCCGTTTTACATCAATGCTGCCTGGTTCCGCGGATACTACCTTTAACATGAAATTCATTTACATATACCTGCCTTTCACCCTATCAGGACTTCCTTTCCCCGGAAGGCAAAACCGTATTTCCGAATGTGTTCCTTCGGAATCCCTCTCTGTATAAGCGCCGCCTCGTATTGCATCCGGCCTATCTGCTCCAAAGCTGAGGCCACCGTGTCCGAAAGTTCCTTCTCGTCAGAATCCTGTACCTTGAATTCGATAATAATGGCATCCATTCCATCGGCATCCATGCCATTGGCGTCCATTCCGCCGGCTCCTTTCCTGGGTTCCAGCATAATATCGTACCTGCCGAATCCGCTCTCGCGGTTGGAAGTCAGCACATATCTGTCCGCCAGCTCCACCATCAGCCCCAGCACAAACCCATGATAAAACCGTTCCGGCTCCTCCCCGGAAGGCCGTTTCCCTGCATCGAAGTAGCTGAACGTCTGCAGGGCGACTTTGTTCATATAGGTGTTCATTGCCTTTATATCATTCAGCAACAGCGCCTTGATGAAATCATTGTAATTATCCTCCGCTTCCACGAACCAGTCCCGAACCATCCCCTCGAACATGATGCGGACCTCTCTGTTCGTCAAAGCAAGCGTATAGAACCACTGACCTGTCTCCTGCACAAACTCGGCTGTTTCCACCTTCAGATAGCCACTGGCGAGCAAAAGGCTCCAAATTGCATTCTTTTTTCTGTTCAGCTGATTGTATACAATCTGTTCGTCAATCTCCAGCCGGAGCGTTCCGCCCTGCATCAGCTTCTCGAAGTCCTGCTTTATACTCTTATTTCCCTCCCGGATCAGCTTTCCTACCAGGCTGTTGGAGCTGGTGTTGGCCCAATAGGTGGAGAATGTCCCCGTTTTTAAATAATTCAAAATTGACCATGGATTATAAAAATCTCTGTATCTCCCAAAGGTAAAACCATCATACCATTTTTTTACGTCTTCCTTTGTATCTTCCATTCCATATTCGTTCAGAGCCGCGAAAACTTCTTTCTCCGTGAACCCAAAACTATCCGCATATGCCTCTGAAGTAGATGTTACAACCGCCAGATTATTCAAATCCGAAAAGATGGACTCTTTACTGACTCTGGTAATCCCGGTCATGACAGCACGCTCCAAGTACGGATTCGTCTTGAAAGTCGCGTTGAACAGAGTCCTGATGAATTCCACCAGTTCTCCCCAGAATCCGCTGACGTATGTCTCCTGCATGGGCGTATCGTACTCATCCAGCAGGATGATTACCTTTTTCCCGTAATAACGGGCAAGGTAATCTGATAAAGCGTTCAACGAATTGACCGCTATATAATCTTCCATTTCGGCAGAAACTTTCCGGAAGATTTCTTTCTCATTTTCGTTCAGCAGGCCGCTGTCCAGCAAAAAATCATATCGGTTATACAGATTTGTGATAATCTGGCACATCTGTTTTCTGGCTTTGGAAAAAGAAGCCTCCTTCACATTGGCGAAGGAAAGGCTGATGACCGGATAGGTGCCCTGCAGCTGCCGATAGCTTTCCTCCTGCCAAATGGCAAGGCCGTCAAACAGGCTCCCCTTGTCTGCATATTTTACGGAGAAGAAGTATTCCAGCATGCTCATGTTCAAGGTCTTGCCGAAACGCCTGGGCCGGGTAATCAGTGTGACCGCATCTCCGTTTTCCCACCATTGTCTGATGAATTCTGTCTTATCGATATAAAAATAATTCGACTGAATCAACTGCCCGAAATCCTGATGTCCGATGCCAACGACTCTTGCCATGCTCTCCTCCCTGTTCTTCTTAATTTCCCGTCTATTTCACGGTTCCTTTTTCGGAAGCTTTTTGTTTTATATGAAAAGGAAGAGTCTATCCATTTTATCTTTTGTACACGCGCAAACATCATTCGCCCTGGATAACCTCTTCCTTTTGTTATTGTAGCACGTATTCTGTTTTCAGGCAATCATTTTTGGGCATATACCCAGGGCTGTTTCACGAAAGGTTACTTTTCACGGGGCAATGTCATTTAGTTAAGGGCGAAAGAAATGTGTGCCGCTTTTTCCAAAGGGCC
>CAJUFB010000130.1 GCA_910585805.1 uncultured Acetatifactor sp. | reverse complement strand
AACTATGTAATACGTGGGTTCAAATAGTACATTTTATTTTGCGACAGTTCCTAAGTATAAAATCATATTCTTCTGCCTCCTGTCATCTGCCGATGGCCCAGTAAGGGCCGCCGGCTCCTGCCGCCTTGTTTGATTCGTCCATGATAATGGATAAATCCCATTCCTGTCCGCTCCTGCCATAGCTTGCCGGGTCTGCCACCAGAATCTTCCCCTCGCTGGTCACGCCCCGCAGTACGATGAAATGCCCGCCCTGGGTAAAATGCCCCTCGCTCATGATTGCCACCACCAGCATCCACAATCCCCTAGGCGTCCAAGTTCCTCTCACAGGACAGGCCATAGGCGGATGCCGCTGTCGGAATCAGACTGTGGTAGGAGCCGTTGCCCTCACATCGGTGTCCGTTTGCCACAGACCACTGCGCCAATTCCACAGGGTCATGGGCCTCCCCGGTCAGCGTGGACGTCACAATCGCCATGGATGTAGGGCCGCACCCGCCCTGGCCGATGGTGCTGGACGTGCCGTACATCACATCCGCCCACCGCTCGTCCAGCTGGTTGTATTACATGACCTCCATACCGCCATCCGTAAATACCACACCCTCATAGGACTGGCCACTGCCGTTGATATAATCCGTGTCGTAGATACCGATGTTCTGGTTATAGCCATATTCCTGCTGGAAAGATTTGATAGCCGTAACCTCGCCGTCCCCCAGCGCCCACCCCACAAACATAGAGATGGGACTGGTCAGCAGGTGGACGATAAAGGCTATCAGAAGCAAAAGGAACAGAACAGGAGCCAATATGACGATAAGCAGACGTTTCCCCGCCTGCTTATCCGTTGCCGCCTGAGCCGCCAGCTGTGCCAGCATCTTTGCCGTCACCGGGTCAACTGCCATACAGACTCCTTTCTTTCCTGCTTACATTTGAACCTTTATCTCCCATATTTTTTGCCATACCGAAATGCCGACTCCTAATGCCGCATAACTTTTTCAACATTACCGCCCTCCTGCCCTGCCCATATAGAGCATCTTGTATTCCGGAATCTCAAAGCTGATATGCAGCCTCTTGGCACCCACCATAAACAGGGCATGTCCCCGCTTCCTGGCCAGCAGCAGTTCCTGCTCCGCTTCTGTCAAATCGTAAAGGTCTGCTGTCTCTTTCAGATTCTTGCCATCCGTCCCCATCAACACCTTATAACAGGGGATATCAAGGAGCGCCTGCCCGTACTGCTTGATACTCTCACTCAAAAAATCCACAATGCTGTGGGAAATGATAGCCAATGCACCCTCATACTTCCTCGCTCTTTTCATCACATTCCTGAGATACACAAGGGACTGGGGTACTTTCTGGTCAATCATCAGATACGCCTCGTCACAGATTAAGAGCACCCTCTCCTCCCGGTTCCGGCTCATCTGCTCCCAGCACCAGGTGAGGATATTGAAATACTGCGTCTGTTTGATATGGTCGCTGGTCTCCTGCAGGGCATTGGTGTCCAGCACAATGATGGAACCGCTGCCGTTATCTGTGCCAGTGCCGTCTTTAATGCTGCTCTTCCCATTCCAGATAAAGCTGTCCGAACCCTCTGCTATGTCATACAGAAGCAATGCCAGATCCGCATACACCTGGCGGTCGGTCTCTTCTTCCGCCTTTTTCTGCACCAGCTGATAGAGGTCAGAAAACACAGGAAAGTCCTCCGCCCCCAAAAGGGTAATATCCGTCTCCCAGACAATGCCGAAATTCCGGTACAGTTCAATCAGACATTTTTTCAGCACCGCCCTCTGCATATCCGTGATGGACGGGATATAGAGGTTGAAAAAGATTTCCAGGTTCTTCATATGCATGGCCAGCTCACTGTGCTGGCCATTGCCAGGCTCATTCATCCCATACCCCTCGTCCCGGTACAGGCGGTCGGCCTCCTTCTCCTGCTCGTCATCATGGGGCGAAGGACGGACCTGCAGGGGGTTGATCATCCCTGCGGAACCGCCCACGGCATTGATCCAGTCCCCATTCAGATTGAAACACAAATCCCTGTACTCGGATTCCGGATCTACCACAAGGATTTTTGTCCCCTTCATAAACTCGGACAGGATGATATGCTTGATGGCTGTGGATTTCCCCACGCCGGAATTTCCCATAATGACAAAGTTGCTGTTGGTGCGGTCTCCGCCCCGGCGCCAGGTATCCACGATTACCAGGCCGCCGCTGGTATCCTGGGCGAAGTAGTACCCCTCCCCGTCATTGAACCCGCTGCTGGCAAAGGGAAAGCCGCCTACAAAAGTTGAGATCGGCACGATTTTTTGCAGAATGCTCTCAATCTTGGCATTAGTGGGAAAGGACGGGGAGATATGCCGGAAGCTCTCTTTCTGTAGGTTGGGGATCACCCGCATCTTGCACTTCATGACGCTCACCATGCTCTCCGCACGGCGGCACACTTTTTTGAAAGTCTTTTCGTCCTTTGCTATGGGCATGACCGACACGCTCATCAGCCCCACGGTCTCGCCCTCCCGGTCAATCTGCATGATGATCTTTTCCCCGTCATCAGCGGCCTTTTCCGCCCGCTGTCTGGATAAAGGGTCTTTGGCTCCCTCCGCCAGTCCTCTCTGCTGAACCACACTTCGGGAGATAGCGTTGATTAAAGTGGCATTATCCACCGGCCACGTGTGGTGATAATCTGCCGCCTGTGCCTCCTGCAGGGTATGGGTCTCTTCAATCCTCCCATCCACCAGGCTGACGCTGCCGCTCCAGAAGACACAGCCCTGGTACAGCCCCATCTTTCTCCCTGCCCCTGTCACAGCTTGTCCGCAATCCGGCGCAGGTTGCCGCTGTCCTCCAGGAAGCTGTTAATTTGGAAGTCCTTCTTCTGCATGTAGTCCACCCCCAGTGCCATCGCCTCCGACAGCATCTGGTCGAACTGTTCCTCCGTCCCTTCATGGGCCACGTTCATCAGCACCTTGACCAGCAGGAAAAAAGCCGCCGCATCCACCTTGCCGGATTTCATGTGCATCTTTGCGATGCGGCTGGCCTGCTGTTCCACCACCGCCTTAATGTCCTCAATATGGTAGACCGCCTGCATCTCCTGCCGGATGATGCCTGCGATCAGGTCGATGTCCTGGCTGTATCCCTCCACCGCCAGCCCTTTCTCAATGTAGCGCCGGATCTGTTCATTCCGGGAGATATGCTCCCTGTCCGCCATCTTGTCAATCTGGTCGCACATCTCCTTTGTCAGATAGACCGAAGTGATGATGCGGTCGTCCCGTTTTGCCATAGCTTCCCTCCCTGTCTGTGAATTATTTTGTGTCCCGCACGCACTTTCCAGTACATTTCCTTTTTTCCGCTTCTGCGGTATCATATCCTTGTATCCCAAAACCAAAGACTGCCGGGACACAGAAAGGAAAAACTATGAGCAGAAAAGAAACAAGAAAAGAACTGGAACGTATCATAGCCGTATTCCAGGATTACATCCATGCCAGTACACATCTGGATATCATATGGTCAGAGAAAGCCGGATATATCTATCTTGATCTCACTCCTTTTGAAACAGGCCATGACCCAGATGCTTATCTCATGGAGACCGGCGAGGAACTGTTTGAAAAGCTCTTCTCTGAAATCTCCCTGGATGTTTTTGAACTGACTGGAAATGAAGATGGCCTGCCACACGCCAATCCCCTGGAGATTGCCGAACTTAAACGGCGTCTGGAGCCATTCCTTTTAAAGCTGCCGGAGTACCGGCCTCTGGCCGAACAGCTGATGTCCTCCAAAGACAACACCTGAACCTGTGGCGGGCGGCAATACCCACTGCCGCCCGCCCCTTGCCTTTTATCCTCTCTTTAGTCAATTTTTAACAGCGCAGTTTGAGGTTTAACAAGGGTACAGGCTTTGCCTGTACGGTGTTTCCCCGGTTTGTTTCACAAACCTATTCCTGCCTTTACTCCAAAACCTCTGGTTTTGAGCGTATGTCCCCACCGCTGGCGGCGGGGCAGAGGTCGCTCCGCTCCCGAAAAGCGAAAAAAGGAAGTACCATGGTCTCCCACGATACTTCCCCTGAAATCTTTCCGCTGCTTTTGTTTTACCGCTCCCATCCCTGCCGGTTCTCCTGTCTGCGCTCTGCTTCCTGCTCCGGCAAAGGGGTAAACTCAATGCCGTCAATGCAGTTCTCATACAAAAACTGCTTAATCTCTGTCATGTCATTGGATTCATAAAACCGTATCAACAGCCCCATAAAGACCGGCTGTAATTCAATAGGAACAGAAATAATGCCGCACCCGCCCCCAATCATCACATAGTTGCCTGCCAGCATGGATGTCCTCTTGTTGCCGTCCAGAAACATCTGCTTCCGCACAAGGTAGAGCATCATGGTCAGCGCCCGGTCTGTCGGGTTCTCTATCTGTCCTATTTCCGCCATTTCCTCTTTAATCTGGGATTCTATGGGCATGCCCGGTTTCCACGTTGTACCAACCATTCTCACCGGCACGTTCCGCAGATACCCCGCCCGGTTAATCAGGCTGTTTCCACCCACGCACCGGTTCACCTTACAGACAAAAGAATAATCGGTCGGCTCGTCCAACATATCCAGCACAAACTGCCATGCATGTTTCAGATTGTTCACCGCCACAATGTCGGATACCTTTACCCCCTGAACGCTCATGCCGTTATAAATGGCCTCTGTGTCCGGGCAGGTCACGGCCAGCCCCTCCAGCCGTGCGCTCTTCCAGATATAGTCCACGATATTCCGTCTGACAACGAAGAGCGTTTCTTCCCTTGTCATATGGTATTTTGCGTCCAAAATCGGCGTTTCTCCTTCATTCATGGCTTCTGTCAACGCTCCATGCCGCCGTCCTGCGCTTCCTCCTGCTCCAGAAAACGGAACATCCGTATTGTCCGCTCACAGAACTCATGGAGGACTGGTATGTCCGATACTGCCGTCTCCCATACCAGCCCCACGTCCACAGCGCCGTAATTATGGGCAAACAGGTTCCTCATCCCCTTAATCGCCGGCCAGTAGATGGAGTCTTTTGTCCCCTCGCGGAAATCCTCTGTCAGATGCCCGGTCAGCTCTCCAATCTGAAGAAGGCTCATACAGACCGAATTGCGGTAATCCCTGTCCGTGTCAAAAATATCCTTCTCCCTCCCGAAGCGTTCCAGAGCCGCCTCGATATCTTCACAATACGTCAGGATATGCTCAAGGATGTCAATGTTCTTCTTCATAAATCAGCTTTTCATCCTCCTTCATACGGATACGGAACCCCTCCGTCCTTGCTGCGTTTGCGTCATGGGACAGGGCTTCTGTCGTCACCAGATCCACCGGTTTCTTTAACGCCTGCGTCAGTTCATGGTAAAGGGCGCCCAGGCCGAACATGGAGCGGATTCTGCCCCCGTCAATCCGCAGGTCGATATCGCTCTGCCCTGTAGCCTCCCCACGGGCATAAGAGCCGAAAAGATACGCCCGGCTTACGCCGTAATCCTGCAGGATCGGGCGGATGATCGCCTGTATCTCATTCATGGCATATATTTTCTCCATAGCCAGACCTCCCTGTAGATTTTACTATCCATTTCGATTATAGAATTTTGATAATGGAATTGCTTTTCAATCCCATTATATCATCCCCATTTCCGCTTTTCAATATTTGCAGGCATCCGTGTTTTAGGAATTGTAGATAAATTGCCGCTCAAAACATAAATGCAAAAGCCTTGATTTTTCAGGCTTTCAGAGAATTTACTTTGAGTGGTTAATTATCTACAGTTCCTTAAATGTTTTAAAACTGCCAGGAAGCCGCTGACCTCCCTGCACACCCTCTCCCCGTGGGCAAGGGCAGGCACCACAAACACAGCAATCCCCGCAACTGCCAGCGCTCCAGTCAAAACCACTTTCATACACACCTCCATCTTACCGCTCCCACTCATCTTTCTGCAGTTCCATCCTGTCCGACCGACGGTCGCAGGGATAGACAAACGGCGGTACATCATCAACTTTTCTCGCCTCTTTTAAAATGCTGGAGATCACAGCGGCATCCGCCTTTCCGGAATCATATTCCCCGGCATAAAATACCATGAGGTAATCCAGATCCACAATCTTGGAATCCATGCCGTTCTGTACGGCTTCCTCAAAACTCATGCCGTAATACCGTTCCACTTCGGACTCCTTACCGCCGCAACCGTGAAGAATCAGTCCCTCCAACAGCTTCCTTATCTCCGCCTGTTTCCGCTCTTCCAGCTGGCACACATAAACCGGCCTCATAAGCCTCCTTTCCGGCATCAGGGATATGCCGCTTCCCGTTCTTCCTCTTCTGTTCTTTCAGGACTGTCCCTGCTCCTGGCCGACATTTCCCGGAAGGTAAGCAGATCCTCATTAAAGTCCTTTGTCTGCGGGGTCTGGATGAACACCTTATATCCCGCCTTTGCAAACGCCTCTGCTGACTGGTTCGCCTGCACCTGCCCATGATTGCGGGGCTGCCCGTCTGCGTCTTTTCCCTCTATGTCATTGTCATAGCAGAACACAATCTCCCGAATCTCCGGGTGGCTTTTCAAATAGCGGGAAAGGGCCTTATCCGACAGGCACCCCTCTGCCACCCGGTGATCCTCCCGCCAGTCAATGCCGTACAGCCTGCACAGGGTCGCATGGCTCATGGCGTCAATGGGCGCCTCAAACTCATACACCCGGTCAGAGCGCCCCTCCATGCAGAAGCCGTAGGTCTTGTCGGAATTCTCCATATCCTGCCGGAACTTCCTGTCACTGCTGGGAGAGCGGAGCGCGCAATACCGCGGCTTTCCTTCCCCGTCATAGCCTACAAAAGCGCAGTTTCGGAAGGTATACCCATTTTTCTGTGTGACTGCCTGATAGATTTTGTTCTGGTTGATCATGGCGTACACGATCTCGCTGTCAATGCCACGGGTACGGGTCAGATAAGCGATGGTTCGGTTAAAATCCTTATCTTTCGGCGGCAGCACCAGCTCCCCTCTGGGCTTCTTCTCCACCGGCGTCACATAATGTTCTGTCTGCCCGTAGGCGCGGCAGCCCGGGATCATCTCCACTGCACTTTTGAAGTCTGTAGCCCCCAGGTATTCCTGGGCAAACTGGATAATGTTCCCTCTCTTCTCCCCGGCAAACTGGTAATACCCCCGCCCGTGCCGGAACAGGTAAAGACCGCCGCTGTGCTTCACATGGACCGTGTTCCGGTCGCCTTTCTCCACCTCAAAGCCGTGGCTGACGGCAAAATCTATGATATTGGTGTCAAAGACCTGCTTCATCTGTTCTTCCGTAAAAGGCATGGGGCGCCGTCTCATGGCTGTTTGTCTGTCCGTAACCGTCACCTCCCTAAAACCAGAAAAGGCGCCGGCAAAATGGTTTTTCATCCATTCCGCCAGCACCCTGCACTGTGTTGCTATTCTGCTATTCTGCTGTTATCCTGTTATTGTTTCTGTTTTATCTGCCGTTATTTCAGCTTCATTCCGTCCTGAAAAGCATTCCCCACCTTTTCGCCCAGCTTCAGATAGGCATTGTTCACCGGATCAAACACAATGGGTTCCAGCTTTGCCGGGTCAATCTTCCCGTTTTCGTCCAGGATCTTTTCATCCGCCGAAACATTGACGATCTCGCCCACCAGCCTGCAGGTCTCCTTATCGTAGCTTATCAGCCTGCACTCCACTGCCATGGGCAGTTCCAGGATAACAGGAGCGTCCACATATTCCGCCTTTTCCGTATGGAACCCTGCCCCTGCCAGCTTATCCGGCACTTTGTTTGCGGACTCAATCCCAACATAATCGCACTCTGCCACATGGGCCGCATCCGCCATGCTCACCGTAAAAGCGCCACGGGCAAGGATATTTGCCACTGTCTTATGCCCTGCGGAAAGACACATGGAAATCTGTGTGTCATCACTGATGCCTCCCCATGCGGCGTTCATGGCATCCGGTGTCCCGTCCTCCCCGTAGGTGGCAATAATAAATACCGGCTGCGGATACGTCCACGGCTTCGCTCCAAAGTTCTTCCTCATTGGTTATCCTCCTTTGTTCCAAAGCGTTCTTTCAGGCCGGAGAGGGTATCCACATCCGCCATATCCTCTTCCGTCAGGAGCGGATACCCCTTCTCTGCCCGCAGTTTATTTCCTTCCTCCAAGATTGTTGCCCTGACAAAGCTGTCAAAACGCTCCATCAGCTCTTCATCTGTCTCTTTCCGCTTTTCCTCTGCCATCCTGTATTTACCTCCCGGCTCTTATTTCCAGCAGGCTTTGCTGCTCCGGTTATGCAACAGGCCATATCGAAAGCCTTATCTGCACCAAAACACCTGTCGGATAATTCCAGTATAGCAGACTGGCAGCCTTTCTTCAATGCCTCCGCTTTTTCACCGCTCCATTTCGTCTGTTTCCTCCGACAGCCCTTCCTTTCCTGCCGGATTCTCCACCTGCGGCTCCGGCAGCCGATGAAACCGGTCAGCCCCTGGCACAAGGGCCAGGAACCTGCCGTTCTCCCAGACCATATGCAGCTGTCCCGCATCATCCACAGACTTCACAATCCCTTTCAGCCCGGGCGGCATTCCCTGCTCGTTCATGTCTGCGGGATACCGCTTCCGTATCGCCGCAACCTCCGCCTGCGTTTTCCATCCTGCCATAACCGCCTACCTCTCCAAACTTCCGTCCTCCGTATAGTCCAGTAGATTTTCCGACACCCCTCCCGGCTGCACGGCACAAACACATGGTTCCTGAAATCCGCCAGAATCTCCTTCAGCGTATTCGGCAGGCGCTCCTTATCCACATGGATATCGTCCTTGAGCGTTGCCGTGTAACCATAGTCATAGGCTCCGTAGGTCTCTTTCAGGAACTGGCGCACTGCATCCGGCATTTCCTCTTCACGGGGATTGATACAGCCATACTTTGTCAGATAGTCCCTCCCCCAGTGTTCCCCTGATGAGGATAAATCCAGTTCCAGAAGGGCGATACAGACATTGCTTTTCTCCCTGGACTGCAGCACTCCCGGCAGAAGGACAAATCCCTCTTCCAGCGTGTCACGGTCAAAAGTTTCCGTGCCGTACACTTCCAGCACACCCTGGTGAAGAGCGTCCAGCACGCTCTTGGCATATGCCTTTTCTTCTGTCTGGTAATCTTCCTGGAGACGTGCATAATTGATCCGGTTCAGCACATTCCGGTTGATATAATCCACATAGAAATTCATTTTATAATCGTTCATCATTCCCTCTTTTCTGTCCTGGCAGTCTTGAGCTGAATTTTCATCCTGTATCGAATTTCATTGTAAAACGTCAGGATATTCCAAAACTGCCTTCCAGCTGTCCTACCGTATGACATCTCCCGGCAATGCTTCCTGCTCTTCGACCGGTGCCTCCCTCTGCCCTTCCCCCGGAAAGGAACACTCCGCCTTATGGATAATGCCGTCCAGCAGCCTGTTCTCCTCCGGCTCGTTCTTCATGCCGGCCTGCAGAGCAAGAGAATAAATCTTCCGCATTTCCTCCTGGTTAAAAAGCGGGACTGCATCCTGCTTGAAATACCGAAGGATCTCCTTTTCCGCCGCCTCCATGCCAAACAGCTTCTCATGGGAAAGCGCCTGCTGGTAAGTCTCTCTGTCACGGACCGGCTCCCTGGAACCGTCCGGATTCAGGATATAGCACTCCAGCCCCTGCATGACTGCCCGCTCCGCATCCATGGGGCCGGTCAGCGACATGTCCCCTGCGGTATAGCCGTAGTCATGGAGCCTGTCATGCTCCAGGCGCCTTACATAATCGTCCGGTTCCATCACATCCACCGCATCCCAGAACATCCTGCGGGCTCCCGCCATGTCCTGTGACAGCTGGTATTCATGTTAATAACTTCATGAGCCAATGTCATTTAGTTAAGGGCGAAAGAAATGTGTGCCGCTTTTTCCAAAGGGCCA
>CAJUFB010000129.1 GCA_910585805.1 uncultured Acetatifactor sp. | reverse complement strand
TACGATATCACAGGCAGCGCTCCTTTTATAGACGCCGATTATTTGCCGCTTACCAAAAAAAACGGGAAATACAATACAAAAGCAGCAAATGAAGCATCAACTGGCATGGTAAAAAAATCTTATTCTGGTTCTTTTTATCATGCCACTTATCCTGTAGACTGGAAATCGCAGGAACCGTACACCACATAATCGGATTCGGAACCTGCCTGTCAGGAAAATGTTTGAAATAGCCCTGCATCGTAAAGCTGCGCGTGAACGGGTTATCTGAAGACAATTCCTGAAATAAATCGGGGAGATGAAAAACATGATGCGTAAAAAGAACCTGTCCAGTGAAAACAAAAAAGAAAAAAGCTATGGCCTCCTGATCACAGGCGCCGTGCTGCTGATCGCGGGAATCCTGTTCGCGGTATATACCTGCAATACCAGCTATCAGGATTCCGTCGCCGCCGGTGAGCTGCTCTCGGAAGCCAAAGCCCGGGTAAGCGCCGTAAAAGAGGGCAGCGCAGAAGGCGACCTGGATGCCCTGAATGCCGACGTAAGCAGGCTGTCGGAGGAGAAATTGAATCTGGAGCGGCCCTATTCCTACGCTCTGACTCTGGTATTTTTTGCTGTTCTGCTGACTGCCAGGGGAATCTGCAATGCTTTGTCCGGTGTGCGCAGGGCAGACAGGACAGACATCACGCGCCTGGCACAGGCAGGGCTGCTGACCGCCCTGTGCTACATCGGCTTTGCCTTTTTCAAGATTGACATTCCTGCCGGAACGGAAAAGGCCTCCTTCCATTTCGGAAATGTCTTCTGCGTGGTGGCAGCTTTGCTGCTGGGCGGCTACTGGGGCGGGCTGGCAGGCGCTGTAGGCATGACCATCGGCGACCTGACCACCACCTATGTCACCAGCGCGCCCAAAACTTTCCTGCTGAAACTGTGCATCGGTCTCATTGTGGGTATGGTTGCCCATGGTATTTTCAGACTGAGCCGGGACCACTCGCCCAAATATGTAATGGGTGTCACCATCCTGGCATGCGTCTGCGGAATGGGTTTTAACGTGGCTGCAGATCCGATTGTGGGATATTTTTATAAAACCTATCTCTTCGGAGTGCCTCAGGATATTACAGCGGTTCTATTAAAGATCAGTGCAATGACCACCGCTGTCAATGCTGTTGTAGCAGTCATTGCCGCTGCCATCATTTATCTGGCATTGCGGCCTGCCCTGAAGAAAGCAGGATTGTTTGTGGATGTGTAACTGCTGTTTTTCATAATCCTGAAGCTGGTGGTATATGGCATCCGCATAAGCATTTGTGCCTTCTGTCCGGTAAAGCATGAGGCAGCGATGCCGCATGAAATGATTGATGTGGTACCCATGCTTTTCAGCCGGGGATGAGCACACAGCTTCAGACTGCCGGCGACTTTTGAAATCTGTTCGCGAGTTGCCCGGGCATCCTGCCATACGTTGCAGGCTGCCTGGGCATTCAGCAGGGTATACTGCTGATAATCGATGAGTCGTTCAGCCGGAACAGCGCTTTGCTTCCCTGGTTCTTACTCCATAAACATGATCGTGACATTGCCCATGGAGCACTCTATATCCATGTCCTTAGACGCATGATTATTGATGTCACGCTCTTCCGCAAGCCCTCCATAGGTATTGTCGTCCAGCTGAATCGCTCCCATGGCACCCTCCAGGCTGTAATTGAAGTCCTGCTCACGCCCTTCCAGCATCATCTCCACATATCCCATGGAACATTCCACATCCACCTTTCCATTCACGGCACCGTTGGCTGAGAATTCCCCCATTCCCATCTCCACATCCAGTTCCGTAACCTGCATATTGGTTATACAGACATATCCGGCTCCCACTGATACATCCAAATCGGCAGCCACTATATTCTGTATGTCAAACTGTCCGGCTCCCACTTCCAGTGAAACCTCCGTTGCATTCAGATCCGAAAATGAGAAATTTCCCGCCCCCATTTCCATATCTACTTCCGTAAAACCGTATCCGGCCGGCAGATACAGTATGATTTCTCCCTCGGACCAGTCGCTGAGAGCAGATGCTTTAGACTTAATGTGCAAAGTGCCATCCTTCACATATGCCTGAAACCGATGTACGTCCTTTACCTCCAGCCAGATCTGCTCGTCATCGGACTCCTGGGCATAGAACACGCATCCGCCGATCTCCATATCCAGCTTCTGAATTCCGTCACCAGGACAGTATCTCTCCCTGCTGCCTGTGATGATATCATACTTACTGCTGAACATGGGATCTTCATCCTGCACCGTCGTATAACCGTTTGGCGGCTCCACCCATCCATTGTCCTCCACCACCTGCATCTCTGACGCCTCAGCTTCCTCCACCGTCTGCAGCTGTATCAGATCGCCGATTTCGAAATCTACCTTCCTGTCTCCCACAGAAAATCCCCACCACCAGCCGTAAGGATGCATATGAATCTTTCCCCCGGTAGCGGATTCCACCACATTCGCGATCATGGAACCGCCCGCCGCGCTGCCTCCCGCCATTGCCAGCACAAAACCAAGCGCAGCAAATATCAAAGCCGTAATCCCGCAGCCCTTCATAAATCTTTTCATTTAAATCAGACCTCCTGTCCTAATTTGCCAATGCACGTTTTCTCTTAAAACCCCGAAATACAAAAGCAATTCCCCTGCAGACAGCCGGTGTGACGATCCCGGCCATTGCCACCGTCAGCATCAGGAACAGAAGCCCGATACTGCCGCAGATCAAGCCGCCGCCTACCAGCGCAATCCCCACCCAGGGACTTACAAAAAAGCATATGATCCCGACTACTGTCAGCACCAGCATTAGCACAAGCAGCACCAACGTTGTAGCGCCAAAACCAAATATCAGTCCAAACCAGCCTGCCAGGCCGCCCACTATGATCCCCAATGCCCCCAGCGCCATCGCGCCCAGAATCGGCGATGCCAAAATCAGCACCGTGATCAGCATTGCAATTGCCCACACCGGCATGCCTTCTCCCTTTTTTCGCTTTTCCGGGACAGAGCCGACAGTATTTTGTTCCCACGCACCCCCGCTGCCGGTTCCGGAGGCATATCGGCTTCCGTTTCCGTAATCTTCAAAGGGATCGCTCTGACTGCCGCTGTAAGTTCCAGAAGACTGCACGTATCCGCCTGAGGCATTCCCGGTTTCCCTGCCGTATGCCGAAGAGAAGTTCTGTTCCTCCCGATTGTATCCAGAAGAAGAATCCTGTCCCTGCCGGCTGTACTCGGAAGCAGAATTCTGCTCCTTCCGGCTGTATTCGGAAGGCGTATTTCCGGTCTGTCCTTCCGGCTGCCATGCATTATTCTTCCGGCTGAAACCGTATCCTGCCGCCCTGCTGTCGAGAATTCCTTCCGACGCTGCATCCGCGCTTTTCTGGCCGGAATTCCCGGCAGTCCCTGCGCCTGTCTGCCCTGCGGCAGGACTTTCTTCGGAATCCTGCGGCTCTTCCGAATCCTCCGGGATGTTTTTTCCGTATTCCATCAGTACCCGGTCCGAAGCTTTCACCTTCTGCGCAAACCCTTCGCCGTAACCGTTCCCGGCCAGGTCTCTCTTAATATTCTCCGCCACTCTCGCCGGATTGCCCAGGGCTTCTATGACTTCCTGCTCGTTTTCCTCTCCGGCGTCATCAAAATAATCATTATAATATTGGATTGCCTCCTCCCGTTCCGTGGATGAAATACTCTGAAGCAGGCTTTCAAGCTGATTCATAAAATCTACTCTGTTCATACCTAACCCTCCTGCCCGCTCCGGCGGGCATCATATTCAAATTTGAAAATGCACTTCTTTCAAATTTCTATCCTTCCCTCAAATAATCCTGTTATTTTATCCGCGTAACGCCGCCATTCGCTTTCATACAGCTGCAGCTGCGCCCACCCCCTGCTGGTTACTTTGTAATACCGTCTGTTCCTGCCTGCACACTCCATATCGTAGACTTCCAGGCAGTCATCCTTCTGAAGCCTGCGTAGCACCGGATAGAGTGTGGATTCCGACAGTTCGATCACCTGCCGTACCTCCTGGGTGATCTTATACCCGTAAGTCCCGTCCGGTTCCTTGGATACGACGGCCAGCACAATTGCATCCAAAAGTGCCGCTCCTGTATTAAATACCATTCCATCCGCTCCTTTTATACCGTATGTTCTGCAACTGCCCGTTGCTGATTTTAAATTGCTCCTGATCCTTCTTAGATTTTCCATTCCTTTCCATATCCTTATATAGGACTATTTCTCATATAACATTATGTTTTGGAATAATATTATATGGCGTATAATATTGGTTGATGATTATACTATACGTCATATAATATTGTATGTCAATATGTTTTTGAAATCTTTAGAAAAAATATAGAATTGAAAAAGGCTACCGCGGCAGCCAGGTTTTTCCGCTTTATCCACAGTCTATTGACCAGTCCAGTACTATTTCGGGGGTTTTTCAGGGCTTTTTTGTGGATAACTTGATTGTAATGTCAGTTTTTGGGATTATTTCCACCGGGAAATCCACAAAATCCACAGAGTTATCCACATTTACACATCTGTCATTTTATCTTAAATCAGGTGTCATTTCCATATTTCCCAAAATTATTTCATGGTTTTGAGTATATTTTTACCTGTTTACAGCCACTCATCCCAGAAACGCTCCACCCTTTTTGCAACCGTATTGACCGAAACAGTCTCAAATCCTTCCCATTCCCGTGGAAACAGCCTGCGATAAGAATACTGCAGGAAGCGCTCGTCCAGCAGCGCAATGATCCCCACATCCTCCACAGTGCGGATTACACGTCCTGCCGCCTGGAGAACCTTATTCATGCCGGGATAACGGAAAGCGTAGTCGAATCCGTCCTCCCCGCTGCCGTCAAAATAGTCTTTCAGGATTTCCTTCTCCCCGCTGACCTGGGGAAGGCCGGTTCCCACAATGACCGCCCCTATCAGGCTGTCATTCTTTAAGTCGATCCCCTCGCTGAAAATCCCTCCAAGTACACAGAATCCGATCAGGACCCGGTCCTCTGTCCACCGTCCCCAGTCGGAATCCCGGTTCCTTTTCTCCTCTGTCTCATAAGGATTCCGAAAGTGCCCCAGGAATTCCTCCCGCTCTGTCTCACTCATGGATTCCCCCTGAACAATACACACCCGCTCCTCACTGCCGAAGTTATCCACATACTTTTCATAGATGATCCTCATAAATGCGTGGGACGGGCAGAATACCATATAATTGCCGTGGCGGTTTTTGACAATCTCCTCAATATAACAGGCTATCTTACAGTATTCCTCCTCGGAACGCCTGGCATATCTGCTGGTCACATCCCGGGCGATCAGAAGGGCCCGCCTGGCAGGATGAAAAACAGACTGCGCATAAACCTCATAGTCTTCCTCATCTCCCCCCAAAAGCTTCTTATAATACTGTATGGGCAGAAAAGTGGCGGAGAAAAGAATGGTACTGCGCCCCCGGAGCATGCAGTTTTTCAGATTCTCCCCGGGATTCACGCAGAACAGCTTCACTGAAAAGCTTCCGTCATCTTCCGTCCGGGTATATTTGACATAATTCTCATCCACCAGCTCATATATTAATAGGAAGTGACAGATTTCAAAATAGAAATCCAACAGTGTCTCAAACACCTCTGGCCGGCTCTCCTCCTGCTCTGCCAGATAATCTTCCATGACGGCATGGAGCCTGGCCAGGTTCTGCATAAAAGGCTCAATGCCTTCCACAATACGGTACTGTTCACACTCCCGCTTCAGGGCAAGCAGTTCCTTATTGCATTTATCCAGATGATGAATCATCTTTTCCGCATAGCCGCGTCTCACGAGAACACTCCTGCCGCCATATCCTTTGCATGCCGGCCGTGTACCGCCTTCTCCCTCCTCCGTCTGCACGGGATCGTTCTCTGAATTGCCGCTTTCTGATACGTCTCTGCGACCCATGCTTTCTGATACCTTTCTGTGGCAGACCCTTTCCGCCACTTCTGTCCCCCGGACTCCCGACTCACGGGCTTCCGGTATCCTGTCGGCATATTCTTCCGAAATCCCTGCGGTATCCCGCGATGAATAGTCGCAAAATTCCGTTTGCAGTGATTCATTTCCGCCGCCCGTCGTCTTTTCTGACATCGACGTCAAATCTTGTGTCATCTTTAGTGTCATATTCAGTGTCATATCAAGTGTAATTTGTCCGGAAAGTTCAGTTTTTTTGCCGGTTTTCCAGCTTTCTGACATAATCGTCTTTTTCAGTTCCCGGCGAAGTCCCATAAACTGTTCCTTCACCAGAACTGCACTGTACATCTCCCTGCCGCGTTCCAGAAGATTATGCGCCTCATCAACCAGAAAGATATAGTTTCCCTCAGCCCCCTCCGCAAAGAAACGTTTTAAATATACATGGGGATCGAACAGGTAATTGTAATCACAGATCACCGCGTCCGCAAACAAACTTACATCCAGACACATCTCAAACGGGCAGACCTGATGCTTCAGGGCATATGCCTCCACCTGCTCTCTGTTAAAGCTTTCCAGGGAAGTGATCAGGTCAAAGACGGCGTCATTCACACGGTCATAATGCCCCCGGGCATAAGGACAGTATACAGGATTGCATTCCGTTTCATCCATAAAGCATATTTTTTCCTTTGCCGTCAGAATGACGCTTTTCATCCGCAGCCCTTTTTCCCTGAGAAGATTCAGCGTATCCTCAGCTACCGTCCTGGTGATCGTCTTGGCTGTCAGATAAAACAGCTTCTCTCCCATCCCTTTCCCCATGGCCTGAACCGCCGGGAACACTGTGGATATCGTCTTGCCCACTCCCGTAGGCGCTTCCAGGAACAGCTTTTTCTTATGATAGATTGTTTTGTATACATTCCCCACCAGTTCCCGCTGTCCGTCACGATAGGGAAAAGGGAATTCCAGTCCCCGAATGGACCCCTGTCTGATCCTGCGCCACCTGCAGGTATAATCCGCCCACTTCCGGTAAGCGCTTATCAGATCCTGGAACCACGTCTCCAGCTCCCCAAATGCGTACTCCTCATAAAAATACTTCAATTCCTCTGTCTCCATATTGCAGTATGTCATCCGCACCCGTATCTCTTCCAGCTTCTGCTGAAGTCCGTACATATACGCATAACATTTCGCCTGCGCAATATGCAGCCTTGCCGGAGCCGTCAGTTTCGCCAGCTCCCGATAAGTCCCTTTGATCTCATCTATGGTCACGGTTCCTTCCTGATGGAGGATGCCGTCGGCACGCCCCTCCACCACCAGGATATAGGATTCGGTAACATGTGTATATTTCAGTGAAACTTCCGCCTGATACTCCGCCCCCATCCTGCGCTGGATCATCCTGTGGACCCTGCTGCCCTCCTGCATGGCATTTTCGGGCGCCGCCTTATAGCGATTATCGATATCTCCATGACGCAGGATAAACTCTACCAGACCTCTGACTGAGATCCGGATCTCCTCCGATGGCAGATCAGCCCCCTGCGCTGCTTCCTGCAGTTCTCCGCCCGTTATTCCCTCGCGCAGCTTTCCTGTATTCGTTGGTTTCACCTCCAGTCCCCGTTCTGAAAACAAAAACTCCCCATGCAGATAGAGTCCTCTATCTCACAGGGAGTCCGTTTTCAAGTCTGTCATACAGCGGCAGCCCGGATTTTCCTTCCAAACTGCCGCACCTGCTGTCCCGCCACCGTTTAACTCGCGGCGGCAAAGCTCTGCAGCATTTTCTCGAAATCGCTGTTGTATCCGTCATAGGATACCTTCAGCGGCCTGCGAAGATCCAGTCCGTACACTCCTAAAAATGATTTTGCATCCACAATATATCTGTTATAGGAAATGTCGATGTCAAAATCGCACTTAGAAGCCACGTTAACAAAATGCTGTACTTCACCCGGAGTCAAATGAATCGTTTTAACCATTTCCGACCTTCCTTTCAAATGACAACAGCTGTCTGTAACGTTACCGCTTTACATATTCATTATAGACAAAATAAGTAAAAAGTAAAGGCTTTGAGACAAATTTCTGCGGAAATTCCCGCGTATCCGGCAGTATCGGCAATCAGGAAGCTACTGAAATTCCACCATATACTCCCGAAAACGCAGGGGCAGCATACTTTGCTGAAGCTTCCGGTTCTTACGCTCCTCAATTGTTATGGTATGGCAAAACTGTCGGAAAAGTTCCTGGTACTGCATTTCATCCTCGGAATACCTCAGCCGAAGCGGTCTGTCTGCTTCCTCCCCGCGGAACAGATACCACTGCCTTCCGGCCGGATGGATCCCGAACAGATTCCTTTTCTCATCATAGATGATAAAATGCTCAATGGGAAGCCTGTCCGCAAAATATGGCATCAGAAAAGCCAGCACATCATTTTTCGGGCCGATCTTAGAGTACAGCACCCCATTG
The DNA here is from genome assembly GCA_910585805.1 of uncultured Acetatifactor sp. Taxonomy (GTDB): domain Bacteria; phylum Bacillota; class Clostridia; order Lachnospirales; family Lachnospiraceae; genus Acetatifactor. The sequence continues at coordinate 1,502 of CAJUFB010000129.1, read as the reverse complement.
TCCAGTTCCTGAAAACGCAGAAACTGCCTCTGATGCCCCACCTCTGTGGATACGCCTCTTCCCAGAGCAAAAGCTTTATGAATCTCATCATTCGCCAGATTATCAAACAAATGTCCCGGTCGGCATTTCACGCGCAGCCCTTCCACGATCGTACGGTAGACCGCCTGTGCTTTCTCTTCATCTTCGGAAGCCAGCGCCATAGCCAGATGCCGGCTGTTCTCCAGCCCGAACCTTCTCATCAGGGTATTCATTACCCTGCGGGTCTTCTCGCTGTCCGCTTTTACTTCCACATCTTCCCCAAAAAGAACCGGGTCATCCGTAAGGCACAATATGGTATCCCGGTGATTCCGCCTTTCCTCATATGCCTGATAAACCGCAGTGTAGATGCTTTCCACACTGTCCTCACATCTGTATACAATCATAACGCACCACCGCCTGTCTCCAATCCACCATGTCTTCCGCTTCGGTTTCTTCCACGCAGCCATTTTCCCAGCCCGGTTTTCTTCCCGGCAAAACAGTTACAGCTGGCCTGACGACGCCTGCTGCCGTTCTACGACAGTAACCGGACGTGCAAAACTCACATCGTCAAACAGCGACATCTGCCGATACCCCATTCCGTCACTTCCAAACTGCACTCTGTCCTTCTCGCTGGTCAGATTCCGCACGATATAATCCTCTTCAAGCTTCACCGGATACATCATCTTACCGCTGCAGGTAATAAAATACAGCGCCCTCTTCAGCACGACACCGATCTTTTTCAGATCCTGAAAGGTCAGGCTGCCGCTCCTGCGCGCCGCCACGATCCTCTGAGCGCTTTTCACCCCTACTCCGGGCACTCTGAGGAGCTTCTCCACGGGTGCGCGGTTGATCTCCACCGGAAACTGCTCCAGATGCCGTACCGCCCAATCTTCCTTGGGATCCAGCATGATATTGAAGAAAGGACGTCTCTCATCCAACAGTTCTTCCGCCCGGAATCCGTAAAAACGAAGCAGCCAGTCCGCCTGATAGAGCCTGTGCTCCCGCAGAAGGGGCGGTCCTCCGGGCAAAGCCGGCAGACATTTATCTCCTGTAACGTTTACAAATGCGGAGTAAAACACCCTTTTCAGACCAAATTTCCGATACAGTCCCTCTGCCACATTGATAATCTGAAAATCGTTCTCCGGTGTGGCTCCGATGATCATCTGGGTCGACTGCCCTCCGGCCACAAATTTCGGCGCGTTTCGATACAGTATAAGGTCGTTCCTGTTGGCCTGAATGCCGTTCTGAATCTGTCTCATAGGGGTCAGAATACTCTTGCGGTGCTTATTCGGCGCCAGTGTGCGCAGTCCCTCCGCAGTGGGCAGCTCCAGGTTTACACTCATTCTGTCCGCCAGAAAGCCTGTCTGCTCGATCACTTCCGGGGCGGCTCCAGGGATCGCCTTCACATGAACGTAACCGTTAAAACGATACTTAGGAACTGTTAAAAAATAACTTTTAGTTTTGGGGTTTAATAACATAGTTCC
>CAJUFB010000128.1 GCA_910585805.1 uncultured Acetatifactor sp. | reverse complement strand
TATGCAGTTGTTAATTGGGCATGGTCAAGTACCCACCATCATGCCAGAAGCCTCACTTTTTGTCCATAATCACCCTCCCATGACTGCAGCATTATTGACGTACAATCTCAGAATATATGTCTGATTTGTCAACTTTACTCTAAACCATCTGTCATCAAGTGATATATCGCAGGACGATATATCATATTTATAATATATCACCCTACGATATATATGTCAAGATTTTTATCATGTAATTATTTCTTTGTAATTATTTTTCAGAAGTTTTGTCTGTTCTTCCTGTTCTTTTTAAGCGCAAAAAAAGACACCTGACGGTGCCTTTTTTGCGCTTATTGCAATTTATACTCATGTTCAAAAACATTTATTTTGCCAGAACCATCATAATCTCATTGCTTCTTGCGATAAACTTCGTCATGGCTTCCGGAGAAAGCGGGGACTGCTGAATCTTCGCCAGGTCATAAAGCTGTTCGCAGATCATATCTACATTCTCGCCTTCCTGGTTGTCCGTAACGTACTTCACAAGCGGATGATTTGCATTGAGGATCAGAGTCTCTCCCTCGCCTCCGAAGCCGCCCATATCCATTCCGGGCATGGAGTACATCTTCATCATATCCTGCATACGCCTGGATTCCTCGGACAGGGTCAGCACGGAGGAAATCTTCTCGTCCTTCAGCTTCTCCACCTTGACAGCCAGTTTCTCGTTGCCCAGAACCTTCTTCATGATCTCGCCCAGAGCCCTGGCCTGCTCTTCCAGTTCTTTCTCCGTCTCCTCGGAAATCTCGTCTTTCAGGGCATTGGTCACGTCCGCGTCGATTCTCTGGAACTTCACGCCTTCGTTCTTGGATTCCAGCTGCTGGATGAAGGGCTGGTCGATGTTATGGGTCAGGATGACGGCATCCATTTTGTTGTCCCTGAACATCTTGATATACTGTCCCTGCTGCTGTTCGTCAGTGACATAGTAGACAACCTTTTCTGCGGAATTTCCTTCTTCCGTGGAATGCCCTTCTTCCATATTTTCCTCCGCGGCATCCTCACCGTCCTTACCGGCATCATCGGTTACCACTTCGGCTTCTACCTTCTCGCCGTTTTCGTCTACGGCGCTGCCGCCTTCCTTTGTTTCTTCCGTCTTATCCGCGCCGTCATTCTCCTCACTGTCAAGAGGCTTCACTTCCAGGCACTCCGGCAGAGTCAGATACTTGCCGTCCAGGTTCTTGAACAGGATATAGTCATTCATACGCTCGCAGAACTTGTCGTCCTTCAGGCAGCCGAACTTGATGAAGGGGCTGATATCATCCCAGTATTTCTCGTATTCTTCCTTCTCCGTCTTGCACATGCCGGAAAGCTTGTCCGCCACCTTCTTGGAGATATATTCGGAAATCTTCTTCACAAAGCCGTCATTCTGCAGCGCGCTTCTGGACACATTCAACGGCAGGTCAGGGCAGTCGATGACACCCTTCAGCAACATCAGGAATTCCGGAATGACTTCCTTGATATTATCTGCAATAAATACCTGGTTGTTATACAGCTTTATAGTTCCCTCGATGGATTCATACTCCATGTTAATCTTGGGGAAGTACAAAATTCCCTTCAGGTTAAAAGGATAATCCATGTTCAGATGAATCCAGAACAGCGGCTCCTTGTAATCATGGAATACCTTGCGGTAAAATTCCAGATACTCCTCTTTGGTACAGTCGTTGGTGTGTTTCGTCCACAGCGGCGTGGTCTCGTTGAGCAGCTCGGGACGCTTCTTAATCTTCAGCTTGACCGGTTCCGGCTCCTTCTCTTCTTTATCCGCTCCGCCTTCTGCGTCTCCCTCCGCGGAATCGGATTTCTCCTCCGCCTTGTCCTTTGAGGAATGGTCTTCCTCCTTTTTTTCAGGCTCGATCACTTCAAGAACCACATCATCCTCAAGCTTCTCGTCTTCCTTGATGATCTGGGTTTCCTTGGTGTCGGCCTTGGAAAGATAAATCTCGGTAGGCATGAAAGAACAATATTTCTTGATGACCTCGCGGGCCTTATACTCGTTGCAGAATTCCAGGCAGTCCTCGTTGAGGAACAGGGTAATGGTTGTACCCACCTCTGTCCTGTCACCGTCCTCCATGGAGAACTCCGTGCCGCCGTCGCACTCCCAGTGAACGGCCTTCGCGCCTTCCTTATAGGAAAGGGTATCGATATGCACCTCATCCGCCACCATGAACGCGGAATAGAATCCCAGTCCGAAATGTCCGATAATCTGGTCGGCATTGCTCTTGTCCTTATATTTTTCAATAAAATCGGCTGCGCCGGAGAAAGCAATCTGGTTGATATACTCTTCCACCTCGTCCGCAGTCATTCCCAGGCCGTTGTCGGTGAATGTCAATGTCTTCTTCTCCGGATTCACCACCACGTCGATACGGGCCTTGAAGCCTTCGGGCAATGTATACTCACCCATCATATCCAGCTTCTTTAACTTTGTCACGGCGTCGCAGCCGTTGGATATCAGCTCTCTGTAGAAGATATCATGGTCGGAATACAGCCACTTTTTGATAATCGGAAAAATGTTTTCACTGTTGATTGATAAACTGCCGCTTTTTGCTGCCATCTTACTTTCATTCCTTTCTATTGTTTTGTTTGTCTTCCTTACGTCCACGCCCTGCACAAACCCACGGGCACGAACATTTGCCGCAGGTTTTACGCAAACTTCTTTCAGACCCTGGTGCGGTAACGCGCAGCATTGTGTTGTCCTTCGAACACCTTGAAACATAGTTTAAGACGGACTTTGAGAAATGTCAAGACAAAATTAGCACTCATTTTAAGTGAGTGCTAATAATTCTGTGGAAAAGCCCGTAAAATGGGCATTTCCCGATTTCTAAAATTTTTCTAAACCATATACTAATCCGGAAAATACTTCGCATACGTATCAAAAAAACCGGTTGTTGTCACCGCTTCATCGTGCAGCAGCTTCATACTGTTCCAAAGCTCCTCATTCAGCTGACGGGCCAGAGTCTCCACAAAGGCATCATACTCCTGTCCGAATACCTCCCTGCGCCGCTCTTCCACAATGGTCAGCTTGTTCAGGTCCGTCTGCTCCCGGTCAAAGGTACTGATGCATTTTATTATGTGATACCCCGCCTCCGTCTCAATGACTTCACTGACTTCCTCAGTCTCCAGCGAAAAAGCAGCCTCCTCGAAAGCAGCCTCCATCTCCCCTTTGCCGAAGGAATAAGTGATCACGGAATCCTCGCTGTAACGGGATGCCAGATCCAGGAAATCCTCCCCGTCTTCCGCCGCCATACGGCGTATTTCAAGCGCTTTCCCATAAGCCTCTTGTTTCAGTTCATCAGAATAGGGAACCCTGTTGCCTCCGTCGTCCGTAGTACCGCTCCTGATCAGAATATGCTGTATGGTAATGGTGCGCGCCTCGTCGTCACTGATCTCCGGGTTCACGTCCTGGATGATATACCGATAAACTTTATCCGCCATGGCGTATTCTCTGTAAAGCTGCTCTATGGTGGAAGCCCTGACTCCCATCAACTCCTTTTCCTGCTCCGTCAGGGAATCAAAATACTCTTCAGCCGCCCGCTCCACCTTTTTATTGTCAGATTCATCCAGGGAAACTCCACGGTCCTGCGCCAGCAGATACATGGTTTTAATCTGAGCAATCTTGGCCAGCACGGTTTCTTTAACGTTCTCCTCCAGTGTGATACCGTCCCGGGATACGTTCCACACCTCGGGACCGTAAACACTCTCGTACTGATTCTGGGTGTTGGTCAGATACACCATCATCTCCGGTGCCGTACAGACGCTGGCGCCGATTCGGAAAACCTCATCCTTCCCTATGCCTGTAGTGAAAATCACTTTTGTGCCGCTTTCCTCATCGCCGCAGGCCGTAAGCGGCAGCAAAAGCAGAAGCATACACAACAAAAACACCGGCCATCTTATTTTATTCTCGCGTCCTGCCATATCACTTACTCGATTATGTGAATCCAGCCCTCAGGCGCTTCAATCCTGCCCATCTGGATGCCGGTCAGCGTATCATACAGTTTCTTCGTCACAGGCCCCATCTCCGTCATGCCGCTGGGAAGGCAGATTTCCCTGCCGTGGTCCACGATTTTTCCGACAGGGGAGATAACAGCCGCCGTACCGCAGAGGCCGCATTCCGCAAAATCCTTTAACTCCTCCAGATATACCTCGCGCTCCTCAACCTCCAGGCCCAGGTATTCCTTCGCCACATGCATCAGGGAGCGGCGGGTTATGGAAGGAAGAATGCTGTCCGACCTGGGAGTAACCACTTTGCCGTCCCTGGTCACGAACAGGAAATTGGCGCCGCCGGTCTCCTCCACCCTGGTGCGGGTGCCGGGGTCGAGATACATATTTTCGTCAAAACCGTTCTTGTGGGCAGAAACAATGGCGTGCAGGCTCATGGCATAGTTCAGGCCGGCCTTGATATGCCCGGTTCCGTGGGGCGCCGCACGGTCAAAATCGCTGACACAGATGGTCAGAGGCTTTACGCCGCCTTTGAAGTAAGGGCCGACCGGAGTGCAGAAAATACGGAACTGATATACGTCCGCAGGCTTCACACCGATAACCGAATTCGCGCCGAACATATAAGGACGGACATACAGAGTGGCGCCGCTTCCGTAGGGAGGCACATAGGCGGCATTGGCCGCTACCACTTTCGTAACCGCATCCACAAAACGCTCTTTGGGAAAAGCGGGCATCTCAAGGCGTCTTGCAGAGTCTTCCATACGCTCTCCGTTCAGGTCCGGGCGGAATGCCACGATATGCCCGTCATCCGTGGTATAGGCTTTCAGACCCTCGAATATGGTCTGGGCGTACTGCAAGACGCCCGCACACTCATTTAATACCACAGTCGCATCTTCCGTAAGGGCCCCCTCATCCCATGCTCCATCCTTAAACCAGGAAACATATCTCTTTTCCGTCTGAATATATCCAAAATTGAGATTACTCCAATCAATATTTTTCTTTTCCACTTGAATTACCTTCTTTCCATGTTTTATTTTTAACAATTATTATACTTTTACGCAAAAAAGTCAATATACTTTGTCCCAAAATAATGTAAAAACATGCCAGAAAAACGGGAAAATTTATGGTTATCCCATCACTCTCTCATATTTAAAAAAGGTGTATGCAATATCAAAATAAGTCTGCTCATCGCTGTCGGCGGTAATCTTCCACCCAGGCTCCCTGTCCAGGTTCGGAAAATAGGCATCCGCCTCGTAGCCCTGTTCAATCATGGTGATATGCGCCGTGTCGCACCAGGGCAGCAGCTGGCGGTAAATGCTCTCGCCGCCGACACAATACACATCCCGGGACGGGAAAGGGGCCAGCGCCTGCTTCAGTTCCTCCAGGGAATGCACTACCTGCGCCCCCTTCACCTGAAAAGAAGGGTTCCGGGAAAGAATGATATTGGTTCTGCCGGCTAAAGGCATGCCCTGGGGAAAAGTCTCCAGCGTTTTTCGTCCCAGAACCACCACCTTCCCTATGGTTTCCTCCCTGAAATGCTTCTGGTCATTGGGAATCGAGACAAGGAGCCGCCCCTTTCTGCCGATGGCCCAGTTTTTGTCAACTGCTGCTATGAGATTCATATCCTTACCCTCCCGTATGCTTTAACACATATCCAGTCATAAGCCTGAATATCCTGTCCGCGCGAACACCTTTTAACCTGCAACCGTTATCCATTATACCAGTTCACACAGGGAAAGCAAGAAGTTGTTAAACTTTCTCCGCATAAAAATGCCCATAAAAATACCGCCGGTTCCGGCCATATACCGCATATGCAGTACACAGCCGAAACCGACGCATTGAAGAAAATATCTACAAATAACTGCAGCAGGTTTATGGCAATTGTTATTGTGTTTCCAGGCTTTTGCCTGAACAAGCTGTAGCAGTTATTTTCCGGCAGTTCCCAATCAATGAAGAAACGTATAACCGAAGAACTTCCCGAAATGACGGCGCAGCCGCCAAACAATCGGCGCAAGGCCGGAAGAACACCTGCGTACTTCGGACATCCTTCTCACATTCCCCATTTATCACAAAGGGAATTGATCTGATCAGCGAATTTCGCCATATCCTTGTTCGGCATACCGTCAATACCCTTAACCATATTAAGCAGCCTCTGCGCAGCGGCCAGCAGCCTTGCGTAGACATTGGAAACCACAGACCTTGCCTTCTTCACAGGTACCGGCATTCCTTCGTACTCCAGCTTTCCGGAAATCAAATCGAAGACCGTTCCGCTGTAAGGCGCATATGTGTGCTGCCCGTATTCTATCTTCAGACATTCCGCAAAGCCGGCGCATACGCTGTCCTCGCCATGCACAATAAACACTTTCCTGGGCTTCTCCTCAAAACCGGTAATCCATTCAATCAGCCCGTTCTTGTCCGCGTGTCCGCTCATGCCCACCAGCTTCTTAATCTCCGCCCTGACCTGAATGGACTCTCCGAAAAGCTTCACCTCATCAATGCCCTCTACAATCAGACGTCCCAGGGTACCCACCGCCTGATAGCCCACAAACAGAATGGAGCATTCCGGCCTCCAGAGATTATGCTTCAGATGATGCCTGATACGCCCGGCCTCGCACATGCCGGAAGCGGATATGATTACCTTGGGTGTCTCGTTAAAGTTAATCTCCCTGGATTCATCGCTGGTGATGGCAAGCTTCAGCCCTGGGAAAGAAAGGGGATTGATTCCCTCCCGCACCATGTCCAGAGCCTCCCCGGCAAAGCATTCCATACGGTTCTCCTGGAAGATTTCCGTGGCCTCCACCGCCAACGGGCTGTCCACGTACACCGGGAAATTCTCATGTCCTTTCACCAGGCCGTCCACCTTAATCTTCCTCAGGAAATAAAGCAGCTCCTGGGTACGGCCCACGGCAAAGGAGGGAATGACCACATTTCCGCCTCTGTCAAAGGTTTCCTTCAGGATAGCCGCCAGCTCATGTACATAATCCGGCCGCTCCACCGCGTGCAGCCTGTCTCCGTAGGTGGATTCCATCACAACATAATCCGCCGTTTTCGTGGTGGAAGGATTGCGCAGCAGCGGGTCGTTCTTATTGCCGATATCACCTGAGAAAACTACTTTTTTCGTATTTCCGTTTTCAGTCAGCCACACTTCGATGCTGGCAGAACCAAGCAGATGCCCGATATCGGAAAAACGAATGGTCATCTCATCGCATACTACCACTTTCTGATCATAATGGCAGGATACCAGCCTTTTGATCACGCCCTCCGCGTCCTCCATCGTGTATAGAGGCTCCATCGCCGCAACGGACTCGCTTCTCTTCGCCTTCCGGTTCTTCCACTCTGCCTCCATCATCTGAATGTGCGCACAGTCACGAAGCATGATGCTGCACAAATCCGCTGTGGCATCGGTGGCATACACCTGTCCCCTGAAGCCCTTCGCATACAGCAGCGGCAGCAGACCGGTATGGTCAATATGCGCATGAGTCAGAAGCACATAATCGATCAGAGATTCCTCCACCGGCAGCGGCACATTTTCGAAGACATTAACACCCTGCTCCATACCGTAATCCACCAGGATGTGTTTCCCGCCCACTTCGATATAATGACAGCTTCCCGTCACCTCATGGGCCGCACCTACAAAAATAAGTTTCATACCCTCTCCTCCTGTTTTATACTCGTGAACGCATTTAATTGCCGCTTTCAGCTCTGGGTTGCCGATGCGTTCACTCGTTATACTGTGCAGACCGGCAATTATTTGCGTTTGTGGTTATAAATTCCGCATTTGTCTATTTCTATTTTATTATGTAATCGCATTTCCCGCAAGAGGAAATTGTCAGAAAATGAAAAAAAGGAATCTTTTTTTCTTCAAACTTTGTACAATGTGTTTGCCCGGCGATATTTCTCCTGATTTCCATTCGGTGATTTTGCATATCTGCCCTCTCTCATTTCCCTGTATCTTCCTTCTTCTGTTACAGAAAGTTACTGTTTTCCATCGTCATGGCAAATCCGGGAAACGCCTTTAGTCCCGGGATTCTATGGCAAAAAGGAAATAATTATGCTATAATGCCATCAAATCAACCATGCAATATATATTCACTCCCGGAAATATTTGCCGACGGAAAAGGATCGCCGGTGAGCGCTTTCACGATCCGGGACAAAAAGCGGCAAAAGAATACGCTCACGAGTATCACGGAAAACTTTTCAGCACTGGCAAAATGGCTGCCGGGATCGTTCTTTGAGCAGCCGGAAAAAAATGAGGTATTATATGAAAGAGGCCATTTCCGATTTTCATCAGATGCATTTTGACAGCATACAGGCCCTGAGAGGCGTCACAGCCCTTTTTATCGTACTGGAGCATATCCGCTTTCTGAACTGCGGCGCCTTCGGCGTGGATATCTTTTTCTGTATCAGCGGTTTTATGATCATGTTTTCCACCCACAGAGACAGCAGCTTTTTCCTTCGGAAACGGCTGATCCGCATTCTGCCGCTGTACTACCTCATGACCGTTGGCACTTTCCTGCTCCTTTTACTGTTTCCGGGCATGTTTGAGCAGACGAAGGCTGATCCGGTGTTTTTGCTGAAAAGCCTGCTGTTCATCCCCTTTGACATCGGCGGAGGCGTGCTGCAGCCGCTGATGCGCATCGGTTGGACGGTAAACTGTGAAATTTTCTTCTATATTATATTTTTCATTGCACTGCATATCAGCCGCAAATTCAGAGGTCTGCTCTGCGGCTTATTTCTGGCGGCGGCCGTAGCCGCAGCAAATCTCATACCCTCTCCGCCGGCATTTCTTGCCTTCTACGGAAATCCTGTCATGCTGGAATTCCTCCTGGGCATTGCCGCCTACTACGCCGCATGGGGGCTGTATCGGCTGCATCGTAAAAAGGCCTTCCCGGGAATCGGATATCCGCTGAGCCTGGCGGCAATCTTCACCTGCTTCGCATGCCTTGTTATCACCAAACCCGCAATCAATATCCTGGGATTCCGCAGACCTCTGGTGTGGGGCCTCCCGGCTTTTATCATCGTCATATGCGCCTTCCTCACAGGCCTGTATATCAAAAAAATGCCCCGGTTTCTGGTGCGGCTGGGAGATGCCAGTTTTTCTTTATATTTGATACACTATTATCCTGTAATGCTGCTGGACAGGGCAGTATTCGACTTTTCCGCCTGCACGCCCTACGCTCTCCCGGGCACAGCCGTGGCGATTGCAATCAGTATCCTTCTGGCTTTCGTCAGCTATATGCTGATTGAAAAAAGCTTCTCCGGGTGGCTGCGCGGCAGGCTGATAAAATAACTGTGACATAACCATAACCCGCGCACCCCTTTCAGAGTAACCGTGATCTGCATGGTTTCTCACTTACGCTTCCCCGAAATCACAGAGATTCAGAAACGCCGTGAAATCCTCCGGGCTGTACCCGCAAGAATCAACCCCACAGAGTCCCATGTCATACCATGCAGCATACACCTTCAGTATGTACTTGATGTCCTGAAGTTCAAAGTAAAACTGCGCCTCATTAGATCCGTCGTGAATCACGAAATAATTTCCAGGATTGTCAAAAGGTGTCACATATGCAAAGCCAGGGTATCCTGTCTCTCCCTGGCCTACGTAACAGGAAATACCCACTACATTTACGTGCTTCTGTATTATCACTGTCAGGGATAACGGTGTCGGAATCCCGCCCAGGGAACTGGAAGCCCTGCGGGAATTCGTACCACACTATTCCGAACCAAAGAAATCAAAGACCAAATGGCAAGCATTGCGGAAAAATCTAAACTTTAGGATTTTACCACAATGCCGACTACTACGGAATCTCACTCACTCTCCATCTTTTCATAAAAAGGGTATTGACAATAACATCAAAAGTGCATATACTGTACTTATCGAACAGGTACGCTCGATACAGGCAATGCGCATAGAAAGGAGTGAATAAATGGAAATAATCATAAGCAACAGCAGTGATAAGCCTATTTATGAGCAAATATGTATGCAGGTCAAAAATCTGATTATGAACGGAACTTTATCTGCTGGTGAAGCGTTACCGTCCATGAGGGTATTAG
>CAJUFB010000127.1 GCA_910585805.1 uncultured Acetatifactor sp. | reverse complement strand
TCAATCTCCCTCTTAGGATAGTCTTTGATATTGCATTTCGATGAACCAATCCTTAGATACCGCTTTTCCTTAAATGCAGTAGGTATCTCAAAGGCCGCAGGTATAACCAATACGATAACTCTCTTTTGCTGAATTTCAATTTCCTCAAAAGAAAAATTCAGACTCGGAGAAAGATTTCTCGCCAGATAATTCTGATATGGTTCTTTATTGTAGTCGCAATATTGGTTGAATGTCGTCCCAACTATTTTATGATCCTCATCTTTAACTCCCCATATAAAATAAGCATATTTTTTATAGTGGAACGCCGCCGCGTTTGATAACGCGGAAACATACTCTCCTAATGCTTCCGGTTGAAACCAATTCTCTTTAAATTCAAACCATTCCTGTTCATCATTCATGGTGCATAAATCTAATACAATCTGTTTTATATCCATTGGCAATCTCCTCGATACGGATTTATTTCCAACTTTATTCCCAATTTTTTAATTATAACACATTGGGAATAAAGTGGGAATAAGAATTTATACTATCTTGCTCTCTTTTTTACAAATGCAGATACTTCTTGAAACATTTCGATTTTGAATTTAAGCCTGCTATTTTATAATTTGCCAACTTTAACGCTTATGATTTTGACTTGTTTGTCCCGAAGTGAAGCCGACAGGAAACGACAACGCCCATACAGCGTTGTACTGTGCGGGCGCATGAAATGACGCGGTTCTTTATGTACTTACAAATTTCGTGTTGTTGGCCGGAGTAACCCGGTGGAGGGGCTAAACTTTTTTTGGCAAATTATATTGGATAGAAATATAAAGAAACACAGCGATACCTCCCAAATACCGCTATGCTTGTTTTGTGTATAGTGGTATTATTTTGTCTGAAAGGTATCACTGCAATATAAAAGCTATATGATGTCTATGTTCAACCTATATGAAATTGGGGCAGTTCCCGTAAATGAGAACTGCCCCAAAGCATTTGTTGTGTTATTCTTCCGGTTGAAATCCTCCTACAGGCAAGCCGCCATCTGTCGCTTCAATAGGCTTTGTAAATTGATAGCCTTGCCGCATTAAATCAAGCTGTTCTTTCCATGTTGCATACAAAGCATCAACATCAGCCTCGAGATCATCTTCGGAGGCAAGCATACGGGGAACTGATTTAACAGGGCCATCCTGAAAATCATACCTTTTGCCTGTGCTATCAGTTGATACTGTTCACATAAGGCAGTAAAAGCGCAGTAACAGGCGTTTTTAATGCTTTTCTCCCATAACCTGTTTTTCCCATAAGGTATCTCTCCTGATCACTTTCCCCTACAGTTCCTGGCATCCGGGGCAAAAATACACCGTGCCCCCCAGGTAGCTTGCCTTCTGGATTGTGGTTCCGCAGAAGGGACAGCCCTTGCCTACAGTGTGGCGGCTGAGCAGGACGGGATAGCCTCCCGGTCTGCCAAACAGGTCCTTCTCCGTGTTCCGTCCGCCGGAAGCGGTCATTTTCTGCAGCGTATCGGTGAGGGCCTCATAGACCTGTTTCCATCGGCTCTCCGGAACGGCGCCTGCCTTTTTCTTGGGATGGAGCCCCGCCCGCAGCAGAATATCCTGAAGCACGCCGTTTCCCAGTCCTGGAATCCGCTGTTCCGTGGCCAGAAAAGCCTTCATGGACAGTGTGCCGGATGCCTGCGCCTTCAGTTCCCGGAAGTAAGCGTAATCAAACTCTCCGCTTCCGGGCATGGGCTTCTCTTTTGCCACTTTGTAATAAAAATTGTCGTACTTTTCCGGATCAATCAGGAACAGGGATCCGTACATCTGCACGGTACACACCAGGCTGCTGCCGTCCTCCAGTTCAATTCTTGTCTGATAGCGCGGGGGAAGCTTCTCGCCGGGGGCATAGTACCTTACATTGGTCCCGTCTCCAACGGCAAAGCGATAATCTCCCACCGCAATTTCCACATAACTTCCCCATCCTGCCGCCTCCCCCAGGCGCTTTCCCTCCATATTTTCCGCATAGAAGTCTGGTTCCCCCGAATACCAGGCAAAGGAATGTTTGGTGTGGGCTGCCTCCACCCTGCGGATTTCCAGTCCCTTTACGGTTTCATTCAGCTGTGCAGCCAGGGTAAGGCTTTCCGGTATTTCCAACATGGCATTTTCTCCTTTAGGAACTGTAGATAATTAACCACTCAAAGTAAATTCTCTGAAAGCCTGAAAAATCAAGGCTTTTGCATTTATGTTTTGAGCGGCAATTTATCTACAATTCCTTACAAAAGACAGATTGCAGAATTTGTCACCGGCTTCAGATGATGACGGAAATTCCATAGTCCAGAATCACGTTTCCTTCTCCGTCCGGCGTGGTATACCTGGGACAGTTATACCGCTCAAAGCACCAGTCGTCCTCTTTTCTGGTAAACCCGCCTGCCCGCAGCGCTTCCAGGCACATGTTGTGGGTTTCCATGGAAAAAAAGTCGCCGCTGCCCTCTTTGCCGGACAAATAACATACCGCATAATCCAGGGCTTCTATGTCAACGAATTCAAACCCTTCCGGAACCTGCGTGTCCACCGGGAAAAACATGCCGATCCATCGTTCGGGCATCCCGTTTACAATGTGCACGGCGCCGATATAGGCGTCTCCGTTCAAAGAAATACGCGGGTTCACCTCCAATGCGGAGAACCAGTCATTCTGAAACCATTCTCCCCAGTTGGGAGCACCGGTATATTTCCTGCCGATGAGCCTGGCGGCCGGACAACTCTCTTTCTTAATCTCCAGTAATTTGACTGCCATAATCTGTCTCCTCCTTTTTCTGTTGTACCATTGTTCTTTGGCTGCGGCTGCTTTACGATTCCTCTTCAGCCGCACCTGCCGTACCACTGCTCTTGAGGCGCAGCTGCTTTACGATTCCTCTTCAGCCGCACCTGCCATACCACTGCTCTTGAGGCGCAGCTGCTTTACGATTCCTCTTCAGCCGCGCCTGCCGTACCACTGCTCTTTGACTGCGCCTGCCTTACGCCCTCCAGCGCTCCAGGGTAGGAAAATACTTCCCAAGCATGCCCTTTGCTTCCTCCAGGGTCTTAGCCCGGCCGCCCTCTACCTCAAAGGGCGCGCAGAATTCGATCATTTCCTCCAGGCTGCAGTCCTGGGCAAAGGTTCCGTCCTTGAAGCAATAGCAGCAATAGGTTTCGTTTTTGCTGCCGTCCTGATTGGTTCCATACTGCTCCTCCTGCATGGGCATACCGCAGCTCTGGCAGATCTTCAGTTCCTGTTTCATTGTGTTTTCCATGGTATTGTTCTCCTTTCATTTTGCCTGTCCCCACTGCCTGCTCAGTCAGGGGGACCTTCGACTGCATCCCGGAAGCACTTCCTCCTTTCTCTGCGGGAGAAGGAAGCCGGGTCTGCAGGTCTGTGACATGCTTCTATCATACCTCTGAAAATATGACACCAGAATGTCATATTATAAAAATTTATTCAAATTTTCAGCATCCGCCATAGAGCTCCCCCATCTGCCGGACTCTTGCCGCCAGTTCCTCCCGCACCCAGTCCGGCTCCAAAACGACAGCAGCAGGCCCAAAGGACAAGATCAGCCCATAAACCCAGTCGTCCACGGGGCACTGCATCCGAATCTCAAAATCCCCCTGGGGCAGCACCGTGATTTCTTCTTCTTCAAATCGGTCATAAACCCGGTATGCCTCCCTGCGGTCTACGCGGAAAACAATTTCTGCCGAAGATTCCCCCTGGTCTGCAGACACCGTCCGGTTCTCCTCCACCGGCCTGTCCTCCCTGTGCCGCGGTCCCGGTTCAAAGGTTTCCTCCCGTACCTCCACCCGCTTCATCCGAAGCACCTTAAAGAGCCGCATGGCGCCCCTGCCCCGGCAAAAGGCCCTTACATACCATGTGTATTCCTTGAAAAGCAGCTGAACCGGCTCCACCTTCCGGTGCATCATCTGTCCCCGCTGCCCGTAATAATCAAATTCCATCACATGCCTGCCCAGAATGGCCTCCTTAATCCGGCCGAACAGTTCCCTCCGCCTCCCACTCCAGTCGGAAAAGTCAATGGCCACCCACTCCATGGACTCTGCCTTGAAAAAAGTCTGCAGTTTTTCCAGAACCTTTTCATCCTGAAACGCCCCTGTCTCCCGCAGACTGGCCATGGCTGCCAGAATCCTTTGCTGCTCTTCACCGGTCAGCAGCCGCCTGTCCAGAATGAATCGCTCCATCAGACGGATACCGCCGCCCTTGCCCCTGCTGGCATACACCGGGAACCCCGCCATGGACAGGCTGTCAATGTCCCGGTAGACGGTACGGGTGGACACTTCGAAATGTGCCGCCAGTTCTTCCGCTGTCACCGTGTCCTTATTCATTAAGATATAAATGATTTCCAACTGCCGGTTTACCATCCACTGGTTCCCTCCTGTCCTTATATCACCTGTTCTTTTCCTGCTTTCCCGTCATCTGATATCCGGATCCTTTCCGTCTCATTTCCGATTCTCTGCTGGCCACACCGGCTCTGCTGTTTATTCTTTCAAATTCTCCAGAATTTCGGGATTGTTTGAAAGAACCTCTCCCACAGTCCGGCAGTTTTCCAGTTCCGGACAGTCCCCGCATGTGGCCACACTCTTTTTCAGCGCGCACTGGCGAATTTCGCACATGCTGTCGCAAAATACCGTTTTGATCCCGTCAACACGGCATCCCTGACAGTTGATATGTTCCGGCTGAATGGGCGCGCCATTTAACTCTGCCCATAATTTTGCCGTTTTTTCACGCAATGCCTGATCGTCATGGATTGTCGCAAGGTATGCGTCGCATTTTTCACAGTCCAACCCACAATATCCAATCATTTCTTTCATTCCTGTGTACCTCCTGATTTCTATTTGATCAATTGTTCCTATACTGCAGTCTGCTGCAGATCAATCCCGGCACGCCCCATCGGCGCTTCCCCAACAATGCAGACAGGCTGCCCTGCAATTTTGTGTGAAACATCACTTCCTAAAGATATAACCTACCACCGTACAGTGCACAGTACATACGCTTGCCTGTGGCTACCTGGGCACCGCTGCATTGGCAGTCCTGCACAAGAGAACTTTAACTGTATCTGCGGATTTTGATCAGGCGGAAAACATCTTGATACAAACCATCCTTGTCCTCTATGTCGATCATCAGCCATCTCTGGCCGTTTCCTTCCTGTGTCTCCCTATATAGATTCCCTAATGCAGCGGTACATTCCGGCAATATTGCCTCCACCGGCGCTTTTTCTTTTTGCCCTACCACCACCAGAACTTTAAAAAAGCCTTCCTCCGCTTTTTTCGGCCTGAAAATGGCGCCTCTGCTCCAACGCTTCTATTTTCCCCGGCAATTGTAAGTAATTGGTAAAAACAATCTCCGGCTTTTCCTCCGGTTCCTGCTGATAATAATGGTATTTGCCCCGCTTCAGCCAGGCCGTGTGCATCCCTGCCAGGTTTCCGCCCCTGATGTCCGCTCCGGGATTATCTCCCACTACCAGTATATTTTCTACCGGTTCACCGATGATTTCTGTGATATACCTGTAACATTTCTCACTTGGTTTTGTGGACCCGATTTCCTGCGCCGACACGGTTTCCAGGAACACATGCTCCAGTCCCAGACATTGGAGCTTCCGCTCCTGTATTGCCCACAGCTCATCTGTCAGCAAATACAATCCGTACTTTTCCTGCAGCCCGGGCAGCACGTAGAGGAAATCCGCAAAAGGCTTCATATTGTCATACACTGCCTGCCAATAGCATTCCGCCAATTCCGCCCCCGTGACATGGGTGACTCCCAGTTCCTCCAGGACCGCATCATACCATTTAGCTCTGTCGTTTGCCTCCGGCCGGCCCCTGCAGGCGCTTGTCACCCGAGATTTCACCTTTCGGAAAATGTCGTAAACCGCCTCCGGGGAGCTGTCGCAGCATCCGGCCAGGTACACTGCCGTTTCCAGTTCCGCCGTCATTTTTACATCTGTCTCATTGTACAAAGTACCGTCCATATCAAAAATAATTGCGCTTATCATCTGTGGTTTCCAACCCTCCTATATCTCCACTGCAGGCAGCCCGGTGCTCCTCACAGGCAGCTCCGCCTGCACGCTTCCATCCTGAAAAAATGCTCCTCCATATGCTAATGTCATTTACTTAAACCTTTCCTCCGTTAAGTTAAGTCTTTTCTCTCTCTAAATTTCTTCAAGTTTCAAATCCCCCTTGACATTTATGCGCATTATGCGTATGATATAATTGCAAGGAGATTACAGCATGAGATTTCGGGAAATAGAAAAATATTATTAGCGGATGGATGGCAATTCAAGAAAGCAAAAGGTTCCCACTATGCTTACATCCATCCAATAAAACCTGGCAAGGTTTCCATTCCAAATCATCCCGGAAACCTTGACCCCCGTACAATTAAATCTATTTTAAAGCAGGCCGGGCTCTAAAGCCTGGTACTGCAACACCATAAAGGAGGATTCTTCTATGAAATTAACTTATCCCGCTTGTTTCTATCCTTGTGAAGAAAAAAAAGGAGGATTTACCGTTGAAGTTCCAGATCTTCCCGGCTGTGTCAGTGAAGGCAGCACCTTGGCCGAAGCTATCCTTATGGGTACTGATGCCGCATCCGGCTGGGTTCTTGACGAACTGGAGGACGGAAAACCCGCGCCCGAAGCAAGCCCATTGGAAAACATTATCCCGGAAGCCGGCGGTTTCGTAAGCATGTTGGTTCTGGATATGGATGCCTATGCTGAAAAGTATGGTGAAAAAGCTGTAAGAAAAAATCTTACCATTCCCGCATGGCTCAATACGTTTGCTGAAAATAACCATATTAACTTTTCACAGGTGCTTCAAGATTCCTTAACCGCCCTCTACCAACAAAAACAGCATGCTTAATTGGTTGGGGGTGTGAAAAAGTCGCGGCTTTCTGCAGAAGACAACGAAATGTGGTCCCAAACCGTTGTCTTTGGAAGCACAGGACGGACTTTTTTCACACCCCATAGTCCTATCCTTCTTTCAAAACAGCCGATTTCCAGAGCAAAATCCCCATTTTCATGAAATAATCCCATGTCCCCTTCCCGGTAATGGCTGTCTGTCCTCCAGTATTCCTTCCACCCCTTTGAAACCCTTCGGTAAAGATGTTTTGCCGATGCCAACGCTATTTTCATCCGGTTTTCCTCCATATTTCTGCTTGAGTCCAGACTTTTCAAAACCTTTAGATCTCCGCCAGTGCTCCCGGATACTGCCCTGTATAATACGCAGATTCACTCCCCAACTGCCTCTTTTCTATGCATCAGATGAATGCCGATGTGCCCTATGCCCAGGAGGATTACCGCAGCCATAAATGCCTCTCTTGTATCAGGCGCTTTTGTCTTTTCAAATACCATTAAGTCGTAACTCATCCCACTCTCTCCTTCTTTTTGCGGTTTTCCATTGGCCCGGGACATTATTTCCTCTTTTTCACCTGCCTCATTTCCCCTCTGCCTCTTTACAGGCAGCGCTTCTCTCCTGCTTTAAAAATTGCCCGATTTTCTCCGCCACTTCCGCCACATCCAGAACACGATCACCAATCTTCTGTCCATACAAATGCCGTTCAATTCCCAGTACCCGCCCTGAATATCCGCTGCCTTCAAACCACTTCTCCAGACAGGGCACAAAATCCGGAGAAGCTTCCGCTTTACCGTACACACCTATAATGTACAGACGTTTAACAACTTCCTCATAGCTGCTCTCATTATGGCTGAAATAATCCTGGCAGCGCTCATGAAAAATAAAATACAGGGAGGCCGGATTTCCGCAGTACATGGGCACAACCAGAATAACCCTGTCATAACGGCACATTTCGCCGTACAAGCTGTAAACATCATCTTCCCTGTACTTACATACGCCGCCAAAGCATTCATATTCACATCCGCAGCAGGGATGCGCATTCAGTTCCCTGAACCGGACTACTTTGTCATTACCGGACCCTGCCGACGCTATGTACTGCCCGATTTGATCACAATTTCCATTCTTTCTGCCCGAAAAACTGATAATCAGATTATCCATGGCTTTCCCTTTCCGAAAAGTATCTCCCGTTTCCAAATCCGCTCCGGAAACCTTATGTTGAAAATCTGCTGTCCAAACTTATTATACTATATTCCCCTTTCCGTTTCCAGTGCCAATTTGCGCTGTTTGGCCTCATTCCCTGACCGCCTGGACAGGCAGATAAAACGGCGTCATATGCCTGTTGTTTTTCCCGCTTTGGTATGTTACAATTTTCCCTGTACGGAATGGAAGATCCAAGGTTAGGGGGAATAATATTATGCGGCAGCATGACAAAATAATCAATATGGCTGCAAAAAAAGTACTCGCACCGAAGGGACTTTTTCGACAGGGAACGTCGAGAACCTGGTTAGACGACAACGGATACTTTGTCATTTTTGTTGTGTTTGATTCCAGTAATTGGTCCAAAGGTTCTTATTTGGGAGTTGGAATTGACTTTTTTTGGGAGAAAAGCGAAAGCTTAAACAATATATTATCTTATTCTTATGGGAATCGAGAAAATGAATTCTGCAGCTATGATGGAAACGATGATGAATTTCAAGCAAAGATGGAAGAATTTGCTGAAACAGGCCTGCGGAAAGTGATGGAATACCGCAAATTTAAGGATATGGATTATGCGAAAAAGTGCCTTGAACAGAAGGTATCCGATTTACCGGAAAATCGACGATTTTGGGAAGTCTATGATTTGGCAATGTTATGCTTTCTCAAAGGCGATTTTGAGAATGGCCTAACGATATTTGAAAATTATCTGGATCTGTTAGAGAAATCCATTTATGTGGGCGATATTTATATAGAGTGGCATGAAACCTTTTACAAACATTGTATCAATTCTATCAAACCCTTTTTGACCACTAAAGAAGCCGCACAAAAAATGGTTTTAGATATGATTAAGCGACGGAGGGACTATTTTAACAGCAAGTCCTCCTTTAAAAAGATGAATAAAGAAAGATTCCTTCTGCATTAAAACAGCCCCGGAATCCTTTGCTTATGGCTCCTGCGCTTTCAGATATTTCCGCAAAAGGGGAACATCCTGCATCTCGGCTCCCCGGAAATTGCCATAGAACCTGGCGGCCTCTTCATTTGTGGCCCGAATCAGATAATATTGGTCTATGCCGTTCCGGGCACAGTCTTTTTCCAGTTCTTATTCTCCGCTTTCCAGACCTATGGCAGCAGCCACCTCCAGTTCTTCCCTGACCATCTCATCGCCATCCTCCAGGCGCCAGATATTTTCCAGAACCGTCTCCATAAAGAAGAGCTTCCCGATATCCGCCTGGGGATAGCCTGTCTGTCCGCCAAGCAGCCGTATCACCTCCCGGATATGCTCCCTGTGCGGACATGTGTGTTCCGTATCCAGTTCATTGAGTATGAACCGGGGCAGATCCAGGATTGCCGGGCCGATCACCCCTTTCGGGTCAATCATGGCATAGCTGCCGTCGTCTCTCGACAGCAGGTTGTCATGGTGCAGGTCACCGTGGAGGAGTACCCGGTCCGGATATTTCCCGAACACTTCCGCGCAGATTTCCCGCGCCCTGACTGCCAGATCCGAAACCTCCCGGTCCACAGAATTCCGCCTGCAATAATCGCAGATCCCCTCCAGCCAGTCCAGATAAGTCTCGCCCTCCCCGGCAGGCATATGTATCTCACGGAATATCCGGGAAAATATCTTGATCCGCGTTTCCAGGGAGGCTTCCCTGCGCAGTACGGTCCCCGGAAAGATGCGTTCCTCCAAAAGGAGTCCGGCATTTTCGTCATAGGCATATACCCTGCAGCTATGCCTGCCGGACAGCCCCGTCAGCATCCGATGCTCGGATTTGAGCCGGGATATGTTCCTGTCTATTTTCAAAATGACAGGGCCGAACCGCTCCGACTCCGCCGATAAGACTGCTTTTGTGGGATGTAAGTAAATTTCTTCGCAACGGTTCAGTCCCCACCTTTCTGCCGCACCTTTTATCTGATTTTCCAATTTGCTCTCCTATCCTGACTTTGCTTGTCTTTTCCTGAACACCGATCCATGCCCCTCATGGCTTTCCCCAGGTTTCCTGTAATCCTTCTTTTCAAGAACTGTCCTTTGACAGACGATCTCTTGGTAGTGTCTGTGGATTGGTCCTGATTTTTCGTAACAGTTCAGACCGGGCGCTGAACTGTTACGATTTTTCATCTTCTCCAATCGCCCCCTAAAGGGAAAGTCAGGAATATTTTTCTAACTTGTGAGTTAAAAGTTTTCAATAAAAGAATAACCCTTCCATATGGTTGTATG
>CAJUFB010000126.1 GCA_910585805.1 uncultured Acetatifactor sp. | reverse complement strand
TGTTTATGCGGTGTTCATGGCATTTTTTACTCAATCCCTTGCAAAACTCAGGATAAAAAAGAAAAAAAGACAAGAGTTTATTCAAAATTTCATTTAAAAACCAATGTCACAGCCCGGGAGTTTGACACATGATTTCACAGCGAGTTTTATTGTATTTCCCGGTTTATGCCTGAATAAGCTGCAGCGGTTATTTTCCGGCAATTCCTGATGAGACCGGGATGGACAAAGTACAAGAGTTCTACTGCATACCTTGCCCTGAAGACGATTCGGGTGAACGGCAAAAAAGACAGAAAGAGCAGCATGCGGAGACAAAATTTGAAAAAGTCCCACAGGCCGGTAAAATCAAGGCCTCTGGGACTTTTTTGGGTTTTTGTACAGCAAGTCATAACTTATAAGCATTTCTGCCATATAAAGGAAAAAATCCAGCTCAGCAGAAAAAATCCTGTCCCCACAATCAGCATATGCGCAACCGGGCGCTGTCTTTCCCCTTTCACCTGCTTATACTCGTAAAAATCCCTGTAGTGGGGATTCCGGGCATTCGGACGGAAAAGGTCGAAAATATGCAGGAACCCGTAAGCCAGCATGTCAAATGTTCCGCGATTTGAGGCAAACACCAGAATACCCACTCCTCCGACTATAGCAGCGGAAACAATGCATGCGTCCGAAAGCAGCCGGAAAATATCAGGCCTGCCAACCGTCCAGAAGGAGTTGGTTACAAGAACCCCCAGGCATATCAGCAGACCTGCACATAAACTGCCCAGCGCCGCCCGGCGCCTGCCGCCCCTTTTCATCTTACATCCGCAATTTCCGCCTTGTATTTTTCGAATTCGGCGTTATTGCACTGAATCAGGTGTCCGGGAATGATTTCCCTCATTACCGGCTTGTCAACAGAATAATCATGCTCTGCTATCGGATTATATACGATACGTGTTCTTCCCTTCTCAAATTCCGGGTCAGGAAGCGGAATCGAGGAAAGCAGAGACTTCGTATACGGGTGAAGCGGATGCGCAAACAGCTCGTCCGAAGAGGCAAGTTCGACTATCTTCCCGTAATACATTACGGCAATGGTATCTGAGAAGTACTTCACCACCGACAAATCATGGGCAATAAACAGGATTGTCAGTCCCAGGCGATTGCGCAGATCGTTCAGCAGGTTAATTACCTGGGCCTGAATTGAAACGTCCAATGCGGATATCGGCTCGTCGGCAATGATAAAGTCAGGATTTAAAATGATAGCCCGGGCAATGCCGATACGCTGACGCTGACCTCCGGAAAACTCGTGGGGATACCGCCCCGCATGCTCAGGCACCAGCCCTACCAGGTCCAGCATCCTATACACCAGCTCGTCAATGTACTTTTGATTCCGCACACCACGGATCACCAGACCCTCGGCAATAATATCCTTTACCGTCATACGGGGATCCAGAGAGGCAATGGGATCCTGAAAAATCATCTGCATCTTATTCATGATGCGATCCTTTTTCGCAAGCCGGAGATCCTCCCTATACTGGCCCTCAAGCTGTGCCCGCATGTTTGATGCTCTGGTATACGCGTCGTCCTTCCCGGCAGAATCCGTATTTTCCGTGCCGGCAGCCTTAATCATTTCACCTGCCGCGCTTATATCAATCATCCTTCTGCCCTTCTCCACTTCCTCCGCAGCTCCCTTCACCACACGAAGAAGATTCTGCGCGGCGGTCCCGGTATGGTCCTGATCGGTACACTTGTCAAAGGCGTCCCTGACCCGGGCAAGACAAGGCTCATAAAGCTGTCTGACCTTCTTTGCCTGTTCCTCTGCGTATTTCTGATTACAGTGCTTCTGATCCTCCTTCGCTGCCCGGATATTTTCATTCTGCTCGGCAATCGTCCTGGAAAGTTCCTTTTCTGCTGCCTCAAGGCGCTTCTGTCCCTTCAGACGGGCATCCGGACTGCCGTCTGCTTTCATCTGCGCCTTGATCTCGGCCGTCTCTCTGCGATAATTTTCTTTCGCGTTCCGAATCGCATCCTTATAAGAGCGGATGCCTGCGCCGATGCGCTGCCCCTTGAAGATAATATTTCCGGAAGTGATATCATAAAGCCGGATAATGGAGCGTCCGGTTGTGGTTTTGCCGCATCCGCTCTCTCCCACCAGCCCGAAAACCTCGCCTTTACGGATTTCAAAATTCACATCGTCAACAGCCTTGAGTTCGTTGGCCGGCCCCATCTTGAAGTATTGGCAAAGGTGCTCCACCTTAAGCAAAACTTCACGTTCCTTACTATTCTTGTTTTGCATTATCAGCACCCTCCTTCCGCTGCTTTTTCTTTCATACGCTCAATGCGGTCCTGCACCGTCTTCGGCGGCTCCACTTCAGGAGCGTTAGGATGAAGAAGCCAGGTTGCTGCCTGATGGCTGTCTGAAATCCGGAACATAGGCGGCTCCTGCTCGAAATCGATCTTTAAGGCATACTTGTTCCGCTTTGCGAAAGCATCCCCCCTGGGCGGATAGATCATATTAGGCGGCGTTCCGGGGATCGCCTCCAGCTTTTCCTTCGTATCCAAATCCGGCATGGAGGAAAGAAGCGCCCATGTATAGGGATGGGCAGGCGCATAAAATACGTCGTGCGCCGTGCCGACTTCCACGATTTTACCGGCGTACATCACAGCCACCCGGTCCGCCATGTTGGCGACCACACCCAGATCATGGGTGATAAATATCACGGAAAGCCTGCGCTCTTCCTTGACCTTGTTGATCAGTTCAAGAATCTGCGACTGAATCGTCACGTCAAGAGCGGTGGTAGGCTCGTCGCAGATCAGGATATCCGGATTTGCGGAAAGCGCAATGGCAATCACAATACGCTGACGCATCCCCCCCGAAAACTCAAAGGGATACTGGCGGTATCTCCTGCGCGGCTCGGAAATCCCCACCTCCTCCAACAGCTTGATCGCACGGTTCTTGGCCATACGGCGTGTCACCTTGAAGGCAACCGCCGACGCCTTTTCCTTAAAAAAGTCAATCAGCTCCACAATCTTCCCATCGTAATCCGCCCCGGCCATAACCTTGATGCTGCGTTCCAGCTCACTGCGGGTACGGCTGATCACATTGACAATATCCTGACGCAGGGTTTCCAGATCCACCAGATCCTTATCCGCCACCATATACTCCGGCTTTTTGCCGGAAGCCGCCTGCTTTGCATAACGCGCTTCCTGTTTCGCATAACGCGTTTCCTCGGCTGCATTGCGGACAATCCCCTCAAAATAAACATCAATTGCCGTGTTCAGACTTGTGGCAAAGGTGTAAAGTACATTGTTTTTGGTTGGGTCAAGACGGTTGATCGCGCTTCCGACCGCGTCCGTAAGAGCCTTTGCCGCCTCACAGACTTCCTTTTTCTGCATATCGGGATTTCGGAAGCAGTCAATCCTGCTGTCTATCACCGAAATCGCCGACTGCATATTGGAAATTGACTTTTCGTTGGAATAACGAACCCCCTCCTTTGCAATAGCAAGGAAATTATGCATAAAATGCTCGTCCAGATAATTACTCAGGTATTTGTTAAGTTCTTCAATCTCAAGTTCCGGAAGAGGTTCTCCTGCAAAGGCCACATAATAACCCATGGCAAAGAAATTCGGCTTGGTATATCCTGCCGCCTCCTCCAGAATCTCCTTCACCTTCGTCAGCTTTTCGGAAATAACGGCCCAGTCGGCATCACTTGCCGTGTCCTGCCGCTCGCCGCGGTTAAAGAGTGCGCGTACAAAGCTGCCCGCACGCTGGGAAAACGGAATTCTGATCAGAGGTTTCAGCTCTGCCAGAACCGCCGTCAGCTCGTCTGCACGGCTGTAAACCACGTAGCGCTCACGGGTATGGTAAGAAAGCTTGACGATTTCCGCAATATCACGGCGCAGGTTTTTGTACGCATGTTTCTCAATGCGAAAGATAAGATCCCCGATCTCGTCCAACACATCGTCCATAGCCTCGCGTGCCTTATTATAGTCATACTCCAAATCAAGATTTTTATAGACAAATTTATCGAAATCCTGGCAGCTCTTTTTATTTTCCGCCTTCATACCGCTGCCCCGGGCCTGGTCCATGCACTGGTTCAGCATCTCCAGCTTTTCATTGAAAGCAGCCCGACTCTCCTTTCGGGCGACCTTCCCCTTAATGAGCGTGGCTTCCGTCATCTGTTTGCCCACACGCATAATGGGATTGAGACTGGACATGGGATCCTGGAAAATCATGGCGATTTTGTCTCCCCGCAGCCTGTGGAATTCCTCCTCCGGAATCTTCATCAGATCACGGCCGTCATAGATGATCTCGCCGGCCTCTTTTATGGCATTTCCTGCAAGAATCCCCATGATGGCGCGGTTTGTCACCGATTTTCCGGATCCGCTCTCGCCCACCAGCGCCAATGTCTCCCCCTTGTACAGATCAAAATTAATACCGCGGACAGCCTGTACCTTACCGCCGTCCGTGCGGAAGGATATTTTCAGATTATTCACTGACAACTTAATTTCTCTACCGTCCATATCAGCCCTCCGAACCACGTAAACTTGGATTAAACGCATCTCTCAGCCCGTTGCCAAACAAATTGAAAGAAAGCATCAGCAGCGCCAGAAATACCGAGGGGAACATGGCCACAAAAGGAGCCGTAGCCAGGGAAGCCTGTCCCGCCGCTATCAGAGTACCCACACTGGTAATATTTCCCGTGGCCAGATTGATGATTCCGAGATATGAGAAGCTGGTCTCGGAATAAATCATGGACGGAATAACCAATGCAAAAGCGGTAACCAGCGTACCGATGGCATTGGGGAAGATGTGTTTGAACATCAGCCGTCTGTCGGAAGCCCCGAGAGTACGTGCGGAAAGCACATATTCCTGATTCTTGAAACGATAGAACTGCATCCTTGTCCGGTGTCCCATGCCGATCCATCCGGTGAGAAAGAATGCGATAAACAACACCAGCGCCTGACTGGAACCTCCCATGTGGAGTTTTAACAACGTAATGACAACCATGGTCGGAATCGCACTCAGGATATCCGTGATACGCTCCATGACCAAATCGATGCGGCCGCCGTAATATCCCGCAATGGAACCATAGATAGCGCCCACGATCAGATTGCACACTGCCACCACAATGGCAAAGATAAAGGAAAACCGCGCACCCGAGGAAAGACATGTAAGGATATCCTTGCCGGAGCCGGTGGTCCCGAAAAGGAAACTGGGATTGCCGATTCCGTCCATCGCCACTCTGCTGTGATAATAGGTATAGTACTCGTAATAATTAACTCGTACCTGCACCCCGCTGGGCGTCACAAGCGCATAGTTGTAATAACAGGTCTCGCCATCCTTCTGAAAGCCATCGCTGCCTTCCACCCGAATTGAGTTATACTGATCCAACCCCACTCCGTTCTCCATAATGCTGGCAGGATAAGAGGAATATACCGGAATGATATTCCCTTCACTGTCGTACTTAATCTGTGTCTTTCCCGCTTTTTCTTCGGTTTCATAATAAATATTTCCGTCCTGCTCATAGTCGGCGGCCGTAGGACGATCCCTCTTGGCCACCATGGGATAAATCACCTGGATACCGGTTTCAATCTGGTACTCCTGCAGAGCCTGATATTCCTCAAGAGAAAGATTTTTGTACACTACGCCGTTCATTTGATAGGTGTCCAGTCGATAACGGTACACTCCGTCCTCCGTCATCGTGTACTCCTGATTTTTCACGGCATTATGCCCCGTCTCCTGCCCCATTGCGTAATAATAGGTAAATGTTTTCTGATTCGTCTCCATTTCCCTGCAGCCATCCCAGAAAGAAGTATTCTCAAAAAGCTTGCATTTCGGCTGTGTGTACGCATAATAGGTATCAAAATACGCAACAGTATACTGTGTACAGAATGGCACAATAATGGCAAAAAGCAGCATAAGGACAATGATGACCGCGGCGACGATGGCGCCTTTGTTTTTGGCAAAGCGGCGCATGGCATCCTTCAGATAACCCACCGGCTGAGTCTCCGGCTTTTTATCGTGGGTCAAATCCTCCGTCTGCGCAAATTCAAATTTCTCCAGGGGAATCCCATCATACATATTCGTTTTTTCCATATCACTTCGCCCCCATTCTGATCCTGGGATCAATGAATCCATAACTGATATCGATTACAATACCGCCCAGAAGCGCCACAAGGCAGTAAAAACCCGAGAGCATCATAAAGAAATCATAGTCCAGAGAGTTTATCGAATCCAGATACAGCCGCCCCACTCCCGGAACCGAGAACATGCTCTCAATAATCAGTGAACCCGAGAGCACTCCTATAAATTCGCTCAGAATAGACGGAAATATAACCACCATGGAATTACGCATGGCATGACGAAGCGTAGCCTGTCCGCGGGTCAGACCTTTGGTGCGGGCCAGAAGCATGAACTCGTTGGTCAGGACCTCGGAAAGCTCCGCACGCGTAAACCGGGCATATCCTGCCACCGAGCCCAGACACAGCGACAGTACAGGAGGCATCATGGAGCGGAACATGCTCCAGGTAAAGTATTCATAACCGGAATTCATGGTAGTAGGGAACCATCCGGCCCTGAAACACAGAAAATACTGTATAATAAGCCCCATAACGATAGAGGGCATTGATATCAAAAGGATAATTATAATATTAATCAGCTGATCCTGCCACTTGTTCTTTTTCAGCGCGGCCAGAATCCCAAGCCCCAGTCCGATTGGAACGCCAATCAGCGTTGCGTAGACATTGATTAAGACAGTGGGCGGAATTTTTTCCAGAAACACGCCCAAAACCGGGCGTCCGCGATAGGAAGGGATATTCACTCCGATCCCGAAATCGCCGTTCACAAAAATCTTCTTCAGGTAAATGCCAAGCTGGGTCATTATCGGCACACGATCATAACTCCAAGTCTGTGTAGCAGGGTCCATGACTGCATTCTGAATATATCCCCGCCCCTCCAGCTGGTGGATAATAACATTCGCATCCTGTCCCATCTGAACCGTGACAGTAATCGGCAAAAGCTTAATCAAAACAAAACACATGAACATGATGACAGAAAAGGTCATAATCATCAGTCCAAGCCTTTTCATTACATACTTAAACATGTACATAGGCGATGGCTCCTATCTTTTTGATGGGTAAAAAGCGAGCAGGCCCGCTTTATGCCTGCGGCAACATTCTGCTTGCATCCACGTCCTGCGACGGACGTCCTGCAAAGTAAAGAAGTGTCTGCAAATAACTGATACGAATTTATACTGCACACCGGTTGAATTTGCAGTACAACCCGACTGCAGACCGCCAGCCAGGTATTTTCCCGGAGGCATCACTGTAAATCCTGGCGGTCTGCAGTATAAAATTGTTTTCCATGTATTTCCGGGCTTTTTCCTAAAGAAGTCGTATCAGTTATTTTCCGACAATTCCTAAAACTTGAGGCGGACGAAAAAACTCCGCCCGCCTCGTTTCCGATCTCGTTCAGCCGGCAGTAAGGAAATACCTTTTCCGGCAATTCCCAAACATTTACTCGACTTTCTTATATTCGGTGCTGAGGTCATTGTTGTTGGACTTGACAAACTCAGCCCACTCCGCGTCATTGTATATAGGACGTCTGTACTGGATACCGCCGAAGCCCATAAAGGTATTGTACTCATCTGTAATCTCGTTAAACTTCGCACTGTAAACCGTTGCACTGTACTGGGATGTGGTCATAATGCCATAGTATTTGCTGAGGCATACCTCCTCCAGCTTGGCAAGCAGCAACAGTCTCACGTCAGCGGGAGCAAAGCTGTCTCCCCAGTTATATGTCTCTTTGCATCCTCTGGATTCCGCAAGGCCGTTGAGACAGCAGTACCAGTTATACACAGACATGGTATACTCCTGGCCTGCGCCGGCGTAGTCGCCCTCAGGCATCGTAAAAGTAAGCATTTCGGATTCCACATCCCACCATACGGCATACATCAGGCCCGCCGTAGGATCCATGTAGCACTGCAGGAAACCGCAGGGATCAAACGCACCGCCGCTGTAACCAACGGAAGCAGCTATATCATACGCGCCTGCCCTGAAATCCGAATTCCAGTTTTCACCGAAGGAAGCGTCGAACGGAACGTCAATCTTGCCCTCCAGTGAAGTGCCTTCCACCAATTCGTTGAAGAATTTTACAAAATAATCATATGCACGGCGAGTATTCTCGTCATCTGTTGACGTACCATACAGGAACGTAATCTTCTGATTCGGATCGTAACCGTACTTATCCGCATTTTCAGTCAGTTCTTTGTAAGCAGCCTCAACCAGTTCCTTGGCAAGAGGCCGGTTCATGCCGTTCATTACCTCGTAAGCGTCCTCGTAAGTAGCATATGTGTTGGTGCCGTCGGTCCAGGTGCCGTTATCATTCTGGGTAAATCCGTAAACCCTGAGCAATCCTTCCTGAGCCTGCTGAGTATACCTGTACACACCGCCGTTCTCCACATCATGATAATAGGACGGGCCCAGCAGACCGTAGCAGGGCCTATGGGAAGTAAACACGGTCGCATTGAAATCATCTCTGTCAAGGTACAGGGAGATAGCCTTTCTGAAATCCTCAATGGCCAGGATTCCGTTGTTACGGCCGGAAGTCTTCAGCACATCAAGGTTCGAATAAAGCATGGTGCCGAAAGTACCAGTACCAGGAGCAAACCTTGTGTATTTGGAGTCACGGTAATCCTCCTTGTGGTCAACATCCAGGCCGATGTCGTCGATCTCGCCGCCCAGGAACTTGATCCACTGTGTAGCCACCCCTGACACCTGCTCGACAAAAATCTTGTCGATCAGATACTGATCCTTGTATTCCTCCATACCATAACC
Organism: uncultured Acetatifactor sp.; assembly: GCA_910585805.1. Lineage (GTDB taxonomy): Bacteria > Bacillota > Clostridia > Lachnospirales > Lachnospiraceae > Acetatifactor. The sequence goes on along the minus strand of CAJUFB010000126.1, from coordinate 1,483 downwards.
GTACCAGTTCTCATTCTTGGCCAGTTCATAGGACTTGCCTGCCTGGAAGGAGCTTACCTTGTAAGGTCCCCAGCTGGCACTGGTTTCCAGGGATGTATTGTAATTGGTGGTCCAGAGGGTAGCGCCCGCCTGAGGCTCCTTCTTGCAGGAATCATAGATATCCTCTTTTACAAGGGGCATGCTCTGGAAGCTGTAAGCGGCTTCGTAGGAAAGGGTGCCATCATCCTTCAGGCACTTGATGGGAGCGTCCAGACATACCACCAGTTCATACTGGCTGGCTGCGTAATACCCCACATCTTCGAAGGATTTCTCTCCATAGGTCGTCTCGCAGACTATATAGAGAGGAACATTCTCCGCAGGCTCGTGACCCCAGTCATCCGTATCGATCAGTGTAGTGACAAGGGCAACGGTGTCATCCGTAACCTGTACACGGCCGTTTTCATCCGCAAGCTCCTGAAGGGATGCAAACGCGTCCGGATCCATATAATCGGCATAATCCGTCACACTGCCGCCGCTGCACTGGTTAAGGGCATCTTTCAGCGTAAACATGATGGCTGTTCCGTCCGGATGTGTATAGACGCCGTCCTCGCCCTTTACAAAATCATCCATGGTAAGCGCAGGCTCACCGGTAGCTCCGTTGTCGTTCCATACGGTCTGGCCCTGATACACATAATCCCGGGCGCCCTTCACCATGATGTTGTTGTAATAGGAAGCAGCACGCATATTCTGGAACAAAGGATCCAGCTGCTGCTGCATGGTGTATACAAAACTGTCAGCGTCAATCGGCGTGCCGTCATCCCACTTCAGATCGTCTCTGAGTGTAATCTTCCACGCATAGCTTCCCGATTCTTTCTGCTCATCGGTATAGCCCCACTTGGCATCTACCTCCGAAGTTACATCCTCCAGCTTTGTGGCCGCGGAATAAACGACTTCAAACTCGCCGGGAATAATTCCCTCCGCATTGATGGTGCCGTCGTCGTTGAACTTCTTTCCGTCCTCAAACTTGAAATCGTACTCAAAAAAGTTGGATTTCAGATAATCCATAATCTGAGTATCGTTATTATCCTCATAAGTCAACTCATTCCAGTTACTGGGCATAACGTTGGTATAACTGCGGTAAGTAATAGATGAATCCGCAGCTGCAGCATCTTCGCTCTCGCCCTCTCCCTCTCCGGAGCCGCTGTCGCTCTCGGCAGATGCGGAGTCGCTGCCGCTGTTTTCAACACTGTCGCTGCTGTTCGAAGGTTCATCTCCGCCGCATGCCGCCATAGAAAGGACCATAGCTGAAGCAAGCAGTATGCTGATAACTTTCTTTTTCATAATCTTTCTCCTCTCAATAGATTCTGCCACACATACTTTCACACTTTATTGCTATAAATATCAAATTCAACAAAAAGGGGTGAATAATACCTTTATTCGCTTCCTCCTGAATACCTGTATACAATGCGGTGCCGTATGTAGTTAACGTAGTTTAGTATAAATT